>NZ_BAABFD010000010.1:0-331689 GCF_039540635.1 Nonomuraea ferruginea
GCCTCGAGCAGATCCAGCACCTTGCGCCGGAACTCCGGCGGATAGCCCCGTCGTCCCATGCCACTTTCCTCTCATCAAGTGGCACAAGAATCCAGTAACCCAACTCCACTCAAACCGGGACACACCACTTGATCTCTTGAGAGGATCGAGTCCATGCCTGGTAAGTCTCCCTATCCCGCCGAGCTGCGCCGCCGAGCGGTGCGGATGGTCGCCAAGGTGCGGCCGGATTACCCGACCGAGCTCCCCGCGTTCCGGAGGTGTGACGATGCCGTCGGCCTTGGCCGCGTGAGCCAGCGCGCTCAGGTAGTCAGGGTGCAGGCGGACGGCATCGGCCCGGCTGAGGTCCAGCTGGGCGGCCAGGGCGATCAACGCGTCGGCTTCGGCCGCCGAGATGTGATGGTCGAGAAGTACCTGGTCGAGCAGGGTGAAGTAGGGGTCGGCGCGGACCGTGTCGGAGGCGCGCGGCAGCCTGTCCAGCAGCCGCGCGAGGAAATGGGTGTCGCGCTCGGCGGACACGCCCCGCCGTACCGGGTCGGTGTCGGTACGCGGGATGGCCGGCCAGGTCAGCGCGGAGGCGGAGTGGAGGACGTGGGCCCAGGGCGCGTCCGGGTGCGCGAGCCTGAGGTAGTGGCGCAGGAGCTCGGCGGCGGCCCGGGCGTCGATGAGCGCGTCGTGATGGCCGTCGAGCGGGATGTCGGCGACGGCGCAACAGCCGGCCAGCGTACGGGGAGCGACCGGCAGGAAGCGGGCGGCCTCGGTCATCGTGCAGACGCCGACGGCGGCCAGAGCGGGGATCGCGGCGCCGGTCCGGGCGAACTCGGCCCGGGCCGGCGCCGCCTTGATCCACCGGTAGAACCCTGAGCGGGACACCTTCAAGACCCGGCACAGCCGCTTCACGCCGAAGGCGTCCCGATGGTCCTCGACGAACTCGAAGCGGCTCACCAGTTCGTCTCTCCGGCGAAATATTTGGCCGCCCGGCGCAGGATGTCGCGCTCCAGCTCCAGCTCCCGGATCCGGGCCTTGAGCTGCTTGTTCTCCTCTTCCAGCACGTCGTCGGACGATAGCGGGCCACGTGCCGGCTTCCTCACCGGGCCCCGCTCCTTCGCGCCCGCGGTGCCGTCCGCCTGCGCCTGACGCACCCAGTTACGCAGCGTCTCCCGGCTGATCCCCAAATCGTCGGCCACCGAGGCCAGCGTCCGTCCCGGATCGGACAGGTACAACGCGACGGCGTCCGCCTTGAACTCCGGCGGGTACGACTTCATCGCCACGTGGAACTCCTTGTCTCCGGATCTCCATCATCCGGTATTCAAGATGTCCACACGTCGGGGGCAGGGCCCGTTGGCATGATTGCCGCCGGACAGGCCGAGAACCGGCGGCAGTGGATCAGCGGTGAGCTTGTCGGGAGCGGTCGTGGCCAGCCACGCCGCCTCGCCTGGTGTGCCCGAAGCACGACGGATGCTTCGCCGAGGTTGGGCTGCTTGTCGGCCAGGTGCGGACCCTTGGTCACGGCTGCAGCGGGTCCCCATCGGCGGGTTCGACGTCTTAGCAGGCGATCAATGCCATGAGGCCGACCGCATCCGCGCCGAGCTCGTCCAGGTCGTGGCCGGCCAACTGGTCCAGCAGGGTGAGCGCGTCCGTGATAAGAGACTCCGAGGAGGCTCTTTGGCGTAGTTGGCGATGGCGGGTCCTGGGTTTCCTATGTCCTGGACCAGCACACGCCTCTCTGCCGGACTCTCATGCCCGTGCCGAGGAATCGGAGTAGATGACCTTGCCGAGCCATTGGCCGCCGTCGACCGAGAGCACGTCGCCGGTGATGTAAGCAGCACGCCGGGGGTCAAGCAAGAACGCCGCCGACTCGGCCACCTCCTCCGGGGTGGTGAACCGGTTCGCGGGGACGCTGCCGAGCACGCGGCGCCGGTCCTCCTCGGTCGGCCACAGTGCGGCACCGGCCCCCTCCGTCTCCGTGGGGCCCGGGGAGATGCAGTTGACCCGCACCCCGCGTCCGCCCCATTCGGAGGCGAGCGTGCGCGTCATAGCGAGGACGCCGCCCTTCGCCGCGGCGCTGTGGACGGTTCCTGGGTGCCCGTGCCAGGCGTAGCTGGCGATGACGTTCAGGATCGCGCCCCGGCCGGCTTCGAGCATGTGGCGGCCCGCGGCGCGGGTGCCGTAGAAGGTGCCATTGAGGACGATGTCCACCACGGCACGCCAGCCGCCGGGCGAGAGGTTCTCGGCCGGGCACACGAAGTTGCCGGCCGCGTTGTTCACCATCGCATCGATGCGTCCGTGCTCAGCCGCGACGCCGTCGATCGCTGCCGTGAGTGCGTCGGCGTCGCGCACGTCACAGGTGACGACGGCGGCGCTGACACCGAAGTCCTCGATCATGCGGGCCGTCTCCTCCAGAGGCTCTGCTCGGCGGCCGACGACGACGTTCCCTCCCCCGGCGGCGTAGCGCACGGCGATGGCACGGCCAATGCCCGAACCGCCACCCGTGACGACGGCGACCTGGTCGGTGAACTCGGCGAGCGGAGACTTCTCAATCATGGAGTGGCATCCTTCACTGGGGTTGAGGCGGCAAGGACGAGGGCGTCGACGGCGATCGCACCGTCAGGGCCGGCGCGGCGTGGGTTGACCTCGCACTCGACGACACCGGCGTCTTGTGCGATGAGACGGGACACGGCCGCGACGCTCTCGGCGACCGCATCGAGGTCGACGGCCGACCGGCCGCGAAATCCGGTGAGCAGGGGCAGGCCGGCGAGCGACTCTACGAGGCGACGGGCCTCACCCACCCCGATGGGCGCGAGAGCGAGTGCGACGTCCCGGTAGAGCTCGGCCTGCACGCCGCCGATCCCGACGAGGACGACGGGTCCGAAGGCGCTGTCGCGCCGAGCGCCGTGCCGTGGACGCTAACCTTCTCGATCGATCCTGCACGGGTGTCCCACTCGCGGGCGCGGTACGTATTCTCCTGAACGTCCGGGGTAGGGACCAGTCCGGGGGTGTTGCAGATGCGTGCGCTGACATTTGCGCCAGGCAAGAAGGGGACGCTGGAGGTGCAGGAGGTGCCCGGCCCCAACCCGGGCACGGGGGAGCTGCTTGTCCAAGGGCTGGCCCTGGGCATCTGCGGGACGGACAGGGAGCTGGCCGCCGCCGTGTATGGCTGGCCGCCGCCAGGCAAGGACCGGATGGTCATGGGGCACGAGTCGCTCGGCCGGGTGTTGGAGGCGCCAGCGGGCTCCGCATTCTCGCCTGGCGACCTGGTGGCGGGTGTCGTACGCCGCCCCGATCCGGTGCCGTGCGGGGCGTGCCTGCGTGGCGAGTTCGACATGTGCCGAAACGGCCGCTACACCGAGCGCGGCATCAAGGAGCTCGACGGGTACGGGAGCGAGCGCTGGACGGTTGAGGCCGCGCACGTCGCGCGCCTGGATCCGTCGCTGGAGAGCGTCGGCATGCTGACTGAGCCCATGTCCGTGGTCGCCAAGGCGTGGGAGCAGATCGACAGGATCGGCACGCGGGCCTGGTTCGAGCCGCACATGCTGCTGGTGACGGGAGCGGGGCCGATCGGGCTGCTGGCCGCGTTCTTGGGGCGACAGCGAGGGCTCGAGCTGCACGTGCTGGACCGTGCTCCTGAAGGAGGGCTCAAGTCGAGAATGGTCTCCGACCTGGGCGGCACCTACCACTCGGGCACGTCCCTAGTGGATTTCCACCAGCACAAACCCGACGTCATCATCGAGTGCACCGGTGCGGGGAGGCTCGTCATCGAAGCCATGACGATGACTGCGGCGGCGGGCACTCTGTGCTTGTGCGGGCTCGCGCCCGGGGGGCGCGAGCATCGGGTGGACCCCGGAATGATCAACCGGGAGATCGTGCTGGAGAACGACGTGGTCTTCGGCAGCGTGAACGCGAACCTGCGCCACTTCAGGGCCGCGGCCACCTTCTTGGCCGAGGCCGATCGGAGGTGGCTCGAACGGATGATCACCCGGCGGGTGCCGCTGGACCGCGCACTTGAGGCTCTCGAGCCTGGGGACGACATCAAGGTCGTCATCGACCTCACCACGTAGCGGAACTCCCCAAGTCTGCTACTGAGAGTGACCTGATGGGTATGCCCCCATCAGGGGGAACTCTCATGATCTTTAACCGAGCCGGTCAAGAGCGCTTGGGACATGTCGTGTTCATCGCGGCGGCCGCGGCCGTCGGCGGATTTCTGTTCGGGTACGACAGCGCCGTCGTCAACGGCGCGGTCGTCGGTATCCAGAACCACTTCCGGGTGGGACCGGTCGAAACCGGGGTCGTGGTGGCGATCGCGCTGCTGGGCTCGGCCGCGGGCGCCTGGACGGGCGGAAGGCTGGCCGACCAATTGGGGCGTACGAGGTCCATGCAGGTGGCGGCGCTGCTGTTCATGATCAGCTCGATCGGGCAGATGCTGCCGTTCACGGTTTGGGATCTCGGCTTCTGGCGGGTGATCGCGGGCTTCGCGATCGGCATGGCGTCGATGCTCGCGCCCGCGTACATCGCCGAGGTGGCGCCGCCCGCCTACCGCGGCCGGCTGGGCTCGTTCCAGCAGTTGGCCATCGTGCTCGGCATCGCCGTCTCACAGCTCGTCAACTACGTAATCGCCAGCATCGCCGGCGGCAACGTCAGCAACCACCTGGGGCCGCTGCAGGCCTGGCAGTGGATGCTGGGTGCCTGCGCGATCCCAGCTTTGCTGTATCTGCTGCTCGCACTGAAACTCCCCGAATCGCCCCGCTATCTGATCATGTCGGGCCGCACCCGGCAGGTGCGCGAGGTGCTGACTGAGATCGAGGGTGAAGACGTGGACCTCGACGAGCGCATCGCGGAGATTCAGCACGTGGTGCGCGCCGAAGGCGTGCCGGGGATGAAGGACCTGCGCGGCCCGGCGCTCGGGCTGCTGCCGATCGTCTGGATCGGCATCACTCTGTCGGCCTTCCAGCAGTTCGTCGGCATCAACGTGATCTTCTACTACTCGACCGTACTGTGGCAGTCGGTCGGCATTAACCAGAGCGAGTCCTTGCTGATCAGCTTCTCAAGCTCGATCATCAACATCATCGGCACGCTGATCGCGATGGCGCTGGTGGACAAGATCGGCCGCAAGCCACTGCTCATGATCGGCTCGGTGGGGATGACGATCGCGCTGGCCACCACGGCGTGGGCGTTCAGCGCGGCCAGGGTGACCGGCGGCAGGGTTACGCTGCCGGACCCGCAGGGACTGATCGCGCTCGTCTCCGCCAATACGTTCGTGCTGTTCTTCGCACTGTCGTGGGGCGTGGTGGTCTGGGTGCTGCTCGGCGAGATGTTCCCCAACCGTATCCGCGCCGCAGCCCTGGGCGTCGCCGCCGCGGCCCAGTGGCTCGCCAACTGGCTGATCTCGGTCTCGTTCCCGGCGCTCGCGGAGTGGAATCTTCCGCTCACCTACGCCGGGTACACCGTCATGGCGCTGCTGTCGTTCATCTTCGTCGCCAGATGGATCAGGGAGACCAAGGGCCGCAAGCTGGAGGAGATGGGCTGACCCGCTCAGTACGGCTGTGGTGTCCCACCGGCGAGGGACACCACGGGGCCTCGGTGTGACGACTGGGGACCTGGTCGCTGGTGTGACGGGATGGGACGATCCCGAGCCACGGCTTGCCGCACGCGGTGATCCACTCTGCCTGACGGACTACGTCGAGGTTGTGTTCGATCCTCGTAGACAATGGATGGCGAAGAGCGGCCGAGCACCTGCTGCAGCCGCCGGACGGCGGAAGGTTAGTGTCGCCGACGTGACGTGAACCAGGCTGCTTGTTCACGAGCGCGTGGGAGGATCGCGTCGCGATGCGGCCCGCCGTCGGGATCGACCTCATAGCGCAGTTGGACGCAGTCCTCGAGCAGCGCGCCGTACAACGTCCAGAGGGGTGAATGCGGATCGATCTCTGCCAGCTGCCTGCGGGCAGCGCGTTCGAGGTGCTCGCCTTCCGCTACGGCGGCGCGCAGGCGGAGCAGGTCCTCGCCGTTGCCAGGGACGACCAGAAGTTGCTCGAAACAGGCGTAAGCCTTCCCGACCGCATCCAGCAGGTCGGCGAAGACCTGGGGAAAACTGCTGGTCTCGTGCTGTCCTGGCAGGCCGCGAACCCCGGCAGCCAGATCGGCGAGGGCACGGGCGACGCCGCGCAGTTGCAGGCAGGCGTGCTCCAGGCACGCGACTGCCTGCATGATGCGGCGCAGGCGCTGGCGGGTTCGCGCCCGACGTAGGGTGAAACGCAGGGACTCATTGGCTCGTTCGGCGCTCTCGTGGGCCGAACGCAGCCTGATGGACAGGCGTCTGGCGCGGGCCAGCCACTTCTGTGCCTGGTGGGCGGTCCAGGGTTGCCTGACGCCTTCCGCCAGTTCGGAGCAAAGGTCGGCGAGATTATCGGCCAGGTCGGCCATGTCCTTGATGGCCCGGCCCACGTGACGGGGCGGAATCACTAGTATGAGCGTGGCTCCGACGACGGCGCCGATGACAATGTCGAACAGCCGCGCCATGCCGTACTCGCGGCCCAGGGCGAACACGAGTAGGGCGGTGATGGGCGCCTGCGTGTTCTGCCAGGGTATGCCGACGGTTCTGCTGACCACCAGCGCGACCGCGACCAGGATGGCCATGGTGGCGGCGCTGGTGCCGAACACCTGCACGAAGCCGATTGCAGCCGCCAGTCCTACCAGCACCGCGATGGTCTGCTGGACGGCCTGGACCAGGGTGCTGTAGGCGGTCGCTGTCACCGACAGCAGCACGCCGGTGGGAGCGAGCACCGGCTGAGGTGAGCCGATCAGTACGGTGGCGATCCACCAAGCCACCAGGCAGCCGACGGTGACCGTCACCGTCGGCATCAGCAACTGCCTCTCACGCCGCACCCAGCGGCGTAGCCCCCGCCGCCGCCATCGGCCCAAGCCGGGGACTAGGTCAGCCCACCTGTCCAGCCATCGCCTCGCGGCGGAAAATGCCATCACCGCACCCTCAGACGTGGTGCCCCACCTGGTGCTTCCGGGTCGTCTTTCACCTTCTATCGCGAGCATGCCCGCGTCGGGTAGCGGGCGCTCCGTTTTCGAGTGGCATTTTGCCCTCACCAGGCCTTCGAGAACACGGCGGTGGATCGAGTGCCGACGTCGCTGACCGGCATGAGACCCTCTCAGCGTCCATCCCGGTAAATGGTGGGTCGTGGCTGGTGCAGGAAGGACAGTGGGCGGATGGGAGGCCTTGGTCCGACAGCAGCCGACCAAGATCTGATGCCCAACCGTGAGCCTCGTTGCTGTCTGACCAGTGAGACTGGTGCCATCGGGAACGACTGCCACTGGATATCGCTGCAGGGGCAGGATGTGTTCTCCCCTGAGGTTGACCCTTGTCTTACCTGGCCCTGGTCCTCCTGGTGCCATCGGCACGATCTGTCGCCTCTTACGGGGAAGCGCTCCCAAAGGTGTGTGTCGGGCTGGCCGTGTGTGGCTTGATGGAAGCCTCGGCGAGAGAATCCGTCCCGTCACTGGTCTGCCTGCTCGGCCACCCCGGCGCGCACCGCCTTCGGATATCCCTGAGCCGGTGAGGATGCACATGACGGAGTTCAAGAAGCCCAAGGCGCGTCGAATCGTGGGCGGGGTCGACACGCATGCTGACACTCATCACGCCGCGGTGGTGTTGATGAACGGACGCCGGGTGGCCGATCGCGAGTTCCAGGCGACCAGAGCGGGATACGCGAACCTGCTGCAGTGGATGCGTTCCTTCGGCCGGCTGCATGCGGTGGGAGTCGAAGGTACCGGCTCCTACGGTGCCGCTCTGGCTCGCCACCTGAGCAGCGCGAAGGTCAAGGTGATCGAGGTCAATCGTCCTGACCGGCAGCAGCGCAGGGCCAAGGGTAAGTCTGATCCACTGGACGCCTATTCCGCTGCCGAAGCTGTCCTGGCGGAGAGGGCCGGCGCCGTCCCGAAGAGCGGGAACGGGGTGGCCGAGTCGATCCGTGTGCTGCATGTGGTCCGCGCCGGCGCGGTGAAGGCGCGCACCGCCTGCATCAATGAGCTGCAGGCGCTGATCGTCACCGCCCCGGCAGAGCTCCGCGAGCAGCTGGCCGGTCTGAAGAAGGCCCGGCTCGTCGATGCCTGCCTCCGGTTAAGGCCGTCCGCCGATCTGGCGGACCCCGCTCAGAGCGTCAAGGCGGCGCTGCGGTACCTCGCTGCTCGCTACCGCGCCCTCAGCGCCGAGATCGACGCCACCTACAACCAGTGGAAGGCGCTGATCGAGCAGGCCCGGCCCGAATTGCTCACCACCCTAGGCGTGGGTGTGGAGACCGCCGCACAGCTGCTGACCACCTGCGGCGACAACCCCGATCGACTGCGCTCCGAGGGATCGTTCGCGGCCCTATGCGGGGTATCGCCCGTCCCCGCATCCAGCGGCAAAACCCGACGCCATCGGCTCAACCGTGGCGGCGACCGGCAGGCTAACCGCGCCCTGTACGTCATCGTGCTGTCTCGTATGTCCTGCGATCCATCGACCCGTGCCTACGTTGAGCGCAGAACCACCGACGGGCTGTCCAAGAGAGAAATCATCCGCTGTCTGAAGCGATACGTCGCCCGCCAGCTCTACAAGATCATCATCCGCCCTCAGGCGCCAGTAACCGAATCGTCCGCCCTCGCTTGACACGCCATAGAAGCATCGTGCCGCCATCCCGTATCCGCCCGCGCCCTTGCCCACTTGGCCGATGCACAGGGCAGGTCTCCGATCTCCATGGTGGACTTCGCGGTGGCGTCGGTGAACGAGGCTGAGCCGCCGCGACACCGCTTGGTGAGGTACGTGGTCGGCTACGACAGTTCTGGCAGCATGCGCGGCACATGTCCCGTGAGACTTGTCAAGGAGATCGGCATGACCATCGCCTCGTACCCCGTGACCGACCCCGTCGCCGAGCACGGGGAAGGGCCCGTCTGGTCTGGCCGGTGGGGCGGACTGCGGTGGGTCGACATGCTGGCCGGCGACGTGCTGATGCTCGACCTCGACGGCAACGTGCGCCGCCGCCATGTGGCAAAGGTCGCCGCTGTCGTACGGCCGCGCGTGTCGGGAGGCTACGTGGTCGCGGCAGAACGCGAGTTGCTGCTGGCCGACTCCGATGACCTGGACGCCCCGCTGCGCTCGCTCGGCGAGGCGTGGACTGACCCTGCGATCAGGATGAACGAGGGCGGTTGCGACCCCGACGGCCGCTTCTATATTGGCACCATGGCCTACGACGAGAGTCCCGGACGCGGCTCGTTCTACGTGGCCGAACCCGATGGGACGCTGCGGATGGTCCTGCCCGAGGTGACGATCTCCAACGGCTTCGACTTCAGCCCGGACGGCTCCCTCGCCTACTACACCGACACCGCGACCGGGCGCGTGGACGTGTTCGACTATGATCCGGAGGGCGGGCTCAGCGGGCGCCGCCCGTTCGTATTCATCGACCGGGAGGTTGGGGCTCCGGACGGCCTGACAGTCGATGACGAGGGCGGAGTGTGGGTGGCGCTGTGGCAGGGAGCAGCCGTCCACCGCTACGACGTCGGCGGCCGCCTCGACGCGATCGTCGGCCTGCCGGTGCGCAAGGTCACCTCGGTCGCCTTCGGAGGCGAGAATCTGGACCGCCTGTTCATCACCACCTCGGCGCGGGACGTGGACCGCGCTGAGCAGCCGGAGGCGGGTTCCCTCTTCGCCGCCGACCCCGGCGTGCCAGGTCGCCCGGTCTTGCCGACGACACTCTGACCGGGTGCTCTATCGCCCTGGCCTAAACGACGAACGGCGGCTATCCCGAAGCCGCCCGTGCGGAGTACGCCGACCTGCATGCCACCCGATGTCGCGCGGGTGGTCACAGCGGAAGTCTGCCTGAACTCGGCCGGCGCTGATCCTACGGCGGAAGAACAACAGGGGGCAGAGGGCGAGGGGACGGCCAGGGCCGTGGCCCTGGCGAGCCCGCCCGGCCCGGCTTCGGCTGCGCCGCGACGGTCTCCAAGCTGGTGACCTGGCCGCCCTGCCGGCGGCGCTCACTCACTGACGCTGGTGGCGGCGTGGCGCGGACCGGCGTACCGCCAGAAGAAGTTGACCAGCACGGTGATCCGGTTGCGTCCGCCCAGCAGGTACGCCACATGAATGAAGATCCACACCAGCCACGCGGGCCACCCACGCATGGTCAATCCGTTGGACAACTGCAACACGGCCTCGGCCCGGCCCACGGTCGCCATGATCCCCGGATCCCGGTACGAGAACGGCCGCAACGGTAGTCCCTGAGCCGCAGCCAGGACCTGCTTGCCCACGTGCTTTCCCATCTGGATCGCCGGCTGAGCGAGCTGCGGCAGTTGCTCGGGCGGTCCGGCCAGGTCGCCGGCCACGAAGATCTCGGGATGCTTCGGCACACTCAAAGCCTCGGTGACCCTGATCCTGCCGCCCTTGGTCTGCGGCAGCCCCCATTCCGCCACGTAGGCGGGCGCAGTCACGCCGAGCGCCCACACGGTCACGTCGCTCGGCACGTGCGTCCCGTCGACGATCCCCACCGCATCCGGTTCCACGGATGCCACGGTGGTGCCCAGCCGCAGTCGCACCCCTCGCTTGCGCAGCGCGCCTGCCGCCGCATTTCGCAGCAGCGGCCTGTACGGCGCCAGCACGAAGTCGAAGCGCTCCACCAGCGTCACGCTCGTCTGGTCGGGACGAATCTCGGGATGCGTCAGCGGCAGCGTGCGCCGCCGCAGTTCGGCCAGCGTCCCGGCAATCTCGACCCCGGTCGAGCCCCCGCCCACCACCACGACATGGACGCTGTCGCGCCGGCCCGCCACCGCGTCCTCCAGACAGTGCTGGAGCCGCCGCCGCAACGCTGCCGCGTCGTTGAGCGAATAGAGCGGCTGTGCGTTCTCCGGCGCGCCCGGCACGTCGTACCAGTTGGTGGTCACACCGGTGGCCAGCACGAGAAAGTCGTAGTCCAGCGTGCTTCCGTCATCCAACTCCACGCGCCGCTTCTCGGGCAGCACCTTGCTTAGTGCACCGCGGCGGGCGCGCACGTTCGGCCACTTGGCGGCGTAGGTCCTGATGGGGTATGACACGTCGGACATGCTCATCCCGGCCGTAGCCACCTGGTAGAGCAGGGGTTGGAAGGTCGAGTACGGGTTGTGGTCGATCAGCGTGACCAGCGCACCTGCCTTGGCCAGCGTTCGCGCCGCGGCCAGCCCGGCGAAACCGGCTCCCACGATCACGACGCGGGTTCTTCGTCTCATGACCATCTCCCTGCCCCGTGCCGCCCCCTCGGAGGCCCAAAGCATGCCCAGTGTCCGTTGAACCCGAGGGACGCAGGAACCGCGCCTCGTACTACCTGGGCGTATGCGGGACCGTTCGCTGGTGCTGTCGACCAGCCTCGTCCAGTACTGTCTCGGCGCTTCAGGGTGACCTGTTCGAGATCGTCAGGCATCGACACGGGCTCATCGCTGCCCCAGATCGGCGAGGAGACCGACCGACACCGCGATAACGACGGTGCCGAAAAGATAGGAAAGCAGGGCGTGCCCAAAGGCGACTTTCCGGATGCGGGTGCTGGCCAGCACATTGTCCGATACTCCGTAAGCCATCCCCACGGTGAACGCCGTGTAGGCGAAGTCGCTATAGCTCGGCGGCTGCTCCTGCCGGAAGTCGATGCCTCCCTCAATTTCGACATAGTACAAGCGTGCGTACTTGAGGGCGAAAACGGTGTTCGTCAAAGTCCAGGACAGGACCACGGTCACCAAACTCAAGATCACCGCGATTGCGGCAACAGGGTCCTGATCGCTGCCCGGGCGGAGGAGGGCCGCCACGACAGCCGCGAGACTGGCCACCGCAGCGATCAGGATGCCCGTGTCGGTGGTGTGTGTCCCACCTTCCTGTTCGGCGATGCGCTTGGTCCCCTCGTGGTCCTGCGACCAGCTGATCAGCCACGCCCACGCCAGGACGAGGGAAACAGCCACATCCCAAGTGACGAAGAAGAACAGTTCAGGGGCGCCGATGAGCGCGACGCCCCCGCCGGCCACGGCACCGAGCAGGACGCACATCAAAACTAGCCGCAAGGAAAGTATCCGCCGTCCGCGACGCTCCCACGCTGCCCTCACTGCACCAGAGTGTCATAGGACGGGCCGACGCCACCCCTTTTGACGTGCGAGTCCAGCGCACGCTCGCCGTCGCTGACCTCGCTCTCGCCCTTCCGACACCGGGAAATTACCCGTCGGCCCCGAGCACAGCCAGATCAGCGGCGGTAACCGGCCATGGCCTCCAACCGTGCGATCCGGTCGGCGATCGGTGGGTGGGTGGAGAAGAGCCTCCCGATGCCCCCGCCACGGAACGGGTTGGCGATCATGAGATGCGAGGTCGAGGAGAGCCGGCCGGTCTCCGGCAGCGGCAGTTGCCGGGTGCCCGCATGGATCTTCCGTAGCGCGCTGGCCAGCCCGATCGGGTCACGGGCCAGCCGGGCGCCGGACTCGTCGGCCTGATACTCCCGTGCCCGGGAGATGGCCATCTGGATCATCCCGGCCGCCACCGGCCCGAGGACCATCATCAGGAGGGCCCCCAGGAGGCCGGGACCCTCGTCATCGTCTCCCCCGCCGAAGAACCCGGCTATGTAGGCCAGGTAGGTGACCATCGTGGCCAGGGCCCCTGCCACGGAGGAGATCAGGATGTCGCGGTTGTAGACGTGCGACAGTTCGTGCCCGAGGACAGCGCGCAACTCGCGTTCGTTCAGCATCTGGATGATCCCGCTGGTCACACAGACTGCGGCATGACGCGGATTGCGCCCGGTGGCGAACGCGTTCGGCTGCAGAATTCGGCGAAATGTACAGCCGGGGCATGGGCTGGCGCGCCTCCTCCGACAGTTCGCGGACCATCTGGTGCAGCGCGGGCCAGTCACCGGGGCCGACAGGCTGCGCATGATCGCCGACAGTGCGATCTTGTCGGAGAAGAAGTAGGCGACACCGTTGCTGACGAGCGCGACCAGGACGGCGATCTGTATTCCGGTGCTGCCGCTGAGCCACCACCCCGCCAGGATGATCAGAGTAGACAGGGCGCCGAGCAGCGCCGCGGTACGCAGACCGTTGTGACGCATGGCGTCCTCCTTTCTCGAACACATCTCCTACCTATCGCGCTCGAGCCCATCCTCCCTGTGGTGTGGGGCCAGGCCTGCCTGTATCCGAGCAGCCGCCATCCGATCGCGTGGCGAGCGGAGGCAGCGGCAAAGCGCCGAATCTCGTCATAGCAGCAGGTCGAAGACACGGATTGTGCGTGTCCACTCCTCGCTTCCCGGATTCTTACGATCAGGCCCCATGACCCTGATCGCCCTGGCGAGCGCCACGGAGAGCCCACCCGCCACGGCCGGCAGCCGAGCCTCGGTTTCTTCGCTGAGCGACAGATCCAGCGGAGGCAGCGCCGCGAGTTCCGCCAGGATCGATGTCAGGTCCAGTTCCTCGTCCAGGTCCCGGAAGTCGTGCATGTTCTCCTGCAGTCCTTTGGTGATGGGCAGGTCCCAGAACTGGATGATGTCGCGCCGGTTCGACTTCGCGGCGGCCTCGGCGACAATGAGCATGTCGTACAGTTTGCGGTTGACGAAGTCGCTGTAGCGCTTGAGATCGGCCTTGTCCACGTCGAGTCCCGCGGCGGCGCGAAAGAAGTGCTCGAATCTGGAAACTGCGATCACGGGCATGTGGATCACCGTCCTTCCTATTGAGTGCCTGTGGTGGTGAATCTCTCGTGCACCAGGCGTACCGCCATGGCACCTTCTCCGACTGCGGACGCGACCCGCTTGACCGAGCCGCTGCGAACGTCGCCGACGGCGAATACGCCCATATGCCCGGTTTCCAGGGAAAGGGGGGTACCCCAGGGCGACGTGCCCTGACCCGTGACAATGAAGCCGCGGTCGTCCAGCGGGACGGTCCCCTTGAGCCATTCAGTGTGCGGCTCGGCTCCGATGAAAACGAACAGCGCGCTGGTCTGGATCTCCAGGAGTTCTCCTGTTCGCGTGTTCTGCGCGCGAACAGCCTGTAGCGTGCGGTCTCCGAGCAGTTCGCGTACCTCGGTGCAGTACATGATTTCGATGCCGGGAGTTCGGTCGATCTCGTCGGCGAGGTAACGGGACATACTCCCGTGTACGTCGCCGCCGCGCACGAGCATGCGCACCGACGACGCGTTTCCGTTCAGGTAAAGCGCCGCCTGGCCCGCGGAGTTCCCGCCGCCGACGACGACCACGGGCGATCGCCGGCACATGCGCAACTCGAACGGTGTCGCCGCATAGTAGACGCCGGATCCTTCGAATTTTTCGAGATGGGGAACATCAAGCTTCCGATAGCGGGCGCCGGTCGCGATGATCACGGCGTGGGCCTTCACGGCGCACTCGCCCTCCACGATGATGCCGTAGTGGCCCTCACGCGGTTCCAGCTCACTCGCCTCGGCGGGGACCGTCAGGCGGGCGCCGAACTTGCCCGCCTGGATGACGGCACGCTCGGCGAGCTCGGCGCCCGAGATCCCCGTAGGAAAACCGAGATAGTTCTCAATGCGGGACGAGGTGCCCGCCTGGCCGCCCGCGGCTACGGCATCGAGCACGACGGTTGTCAGGCCGTCAGAGGCCGCGTACACGCCGGCGGCCAGGCCTGCGGGTCCCGCGCCTACGACGACCACATCGCATACGGTGGCGCTCGACGCAGGGGCGAGCAGGCCGATGGTCTTCGCCAGTTCGGCGGTGGTCGGGTTACGCAGCACCTGGTCGCCGCGCCAGATCACCACCGGGGTGTCGTGCGGGGAGAAGCGCAGCTCGCGCAGGAGCGCGTCCGCGGCTTCGTCCTCCTCCAGGTCGATCCACCGGTGAGGGATCCTGTTGCGTGCGGCGAACTCGCACAACCGCCGGGCATCGGGTGAGTATCGGGAGCCGATGATGCGGAACCCGGCGTCCAGACCGATCAGCAGGGTGCGGCGGGTCAGGTAGGACCGCAGGATGAGGTCGCCGAGCGCTGGATCGCCCGCCACGATCGTCCGTATCTCGTCGGCCGGCACGGCCAGCACCTCGCCGGGCTCCCGCACGACCGCGGTCACGAATCCCGCCTGGCCGGTGAGGAGGCCGAGCTCGCCGAGGAATCGTCCGGTGCCGTGGACGGCGATCGTCCGCTCCTTCGCGCCGTACCCCTCGACCACGGCCACCTTGCCCTGCAGGATCACGATGAACTCACGGAGCTGCTCGCCCTCCCGGTGCAAAATGTCGCCCGGGGACACGGATCGCCGCTCGCCGTGCCGCGACAGCTCGGCGATCTGATGCTCGTCCAGCCGGGGATAGGCCCCGCACAGGTCAGGCGTCTGGACCACGTCGGCCGGCGAGGCCGTCATGACGGTGCCCCTACTGTGTCTTCGACCCACTCGCGCAACTGCGGCGCGGGCGGCGCGCCTGCGCGTTGCGCCACGACGCGGCCCTCGTGCAGCACCATGAGCGTCGGGACGGCCGTGATCGTGTATCGGCGGGCGAGGGCCGGAGAGCCGTCCACGTCGACTTTGACGAGTTTGAGCCGTCCCGCCATCTCGCGAGCGAGCTGTTCGAGTGCCGGGGTGACTGTCCGGCACGGGGCGCACCACTGTGCCCAGAAGTCGACCAGGACGGGAAGGTCGGCTTGTTCGGCGACCTCGGCGAAGGTGCTGTCGTCAGCGTCGGCGATCCACGGCAGCGGCTGGTGGCAGATCCCGCACTGGGGCCTGCCTCGGTAGGCGTCCGGGACCCTGTTGGGTCTGCCGCAGTTGGCGCAGTTCACGGTGTGCATGTCAGGTCCTAGGCGGATAGAAGGTGACGTTCAGCTCACCCTTGTCAGCACCGACCGTGATGGTTGACCCGTCAGGCACGTCGCCAGCGAGCAGGGCGCGTCCGATCCTGGTCTCCACCTCGCGGGCGATGAACCGGCGCAGTGGCCGGGCACCGTAGACGGGGTCGTAGCCCTGGTTGGCGATGAGCCGGCGTGCGTCCTCGGTGACCTCCAGGGTGAGCCGGCGGCTGGCCAGGCGGTTTCTGATGTCGGTGAACATCAGGTCGACGATGCGCTCAATCTCGGCCTCGGTCAGCGGCTTGAACAGCACGATGTCATCGACCCGGTTGAGGAACTCGGGCCGGAAGTGCCGGCGCAGCTCCCCCATCACGCTCTCGCGTGCCTGAGGCTTGATCTCCCCGTCGGCGGTGACCCCGTCCAGCAGGTGCTGGGAGCCGATGTTCGAGGTCATGATGACCACGGTGTTGCGGAAATCGACCGTGCGGCCCTGCGCGTCGGTCAGCCGCCCGTCGTCCATGATTTGCAGCAGCGTGTTGAACACATCCGTGTGGGCCTTCTCGATCTCGTCGAACAGCACCACCGAGTACGGCTTGCGCCGCACCGCCTCCGTGAGCTGACCGCCCTCCTCATAACCGACGTAGCCCGGCGGAGCACCGACGAGCCGGCTGACGGTGTGACGCTCCTGGTACTCGCTCATGTCGATGCGCACCATGTTGTCCTCGGTGTCGAACAGGGCCGCCGCGAGGGACTTCGCGAGCTCGGTCTTGCCGACCCCGGTGGGTCCGAGGAACAGGAACGATCCGATGGGGCGCCGAGGATCCTTGATGCCGGAGCGAGCGCGGATGACGGCGTCGGCCACGAGCCGCACGGCCTCCTCCTGCCCGATGACACGTTCGTGCAGGATTTGATCGATCTTGAGCAGTTTGTCCCGCTCCGCCTCCTGCAGCCGGGTCACGGGGATGCCGGTCCAGCGGGAGACGATGGACGCGATCTCGTCCTCCGTGACGACCTCGCGCAGCAGCCGGTGGCCGTTCTGCCGGGTACCGAGCCGCTCCTCCTCGGCGTGCAGCCGGCGTTCCAGTTCGGGGAGCCGGCCGTGGCGCAGTTCGGCGGCGCGGTTGAGGTCGTAGGCACGTTCGGCCTGTTCGGCCTCCCGCCGCACGCTCTCCAGCTCCTGCCGCAGGCTCTGCACCTTGCGCAGGGCCGACCGCTCGGCCTCCCACTGTGCCCGCATCGCCTCGGCCTCGGCACGCGAGGCGATCAGCTCCTTGCGGAGCTCTTCCAGACGGGACCGGCTCGCGGGGTCGTCCTCCTTGGCCAGCGCGGCCTCCTCGATCTCCAGCCGCATTACCTTCCTGGTGAGCGCGTCGAGCTCGGCCGGCATGGAGTCGATCTCGGTACGGATCATCGCGCACGCCTCATCGACCAGGTCGATGGCCTTGTCCGGCAGGAACCGGTCGGCGATGTAGCGGTGGCTCAGCGTGACCGCGGCGACGAGCGCGCTGTCCTGGATCTTCACGCCGTGGAAGACCTCCAGCCGCTCGCGCAGGCCGCGCAGGATCGACACAGCGTCCTCGACCGAGGGCTCGTCGATCAGTACCGGCTGGAACCGCCGCTCCAGGGCGGCGTCCTTCTCGATGTGCTGGCGATACTCCTGCACCGTGGTCGCGCCGATCATGTGCAACTCGCCCCGGGCCAGCATCGGCTTGAGCATGTTGCCCGCGTCCATGGCACCCTCGGTCGCCCCGGCACCGACCACAGTGTGCAACTCGTCCACGAACAGCAGGATCCGCCCCTCCGCCGCCTTCACCTCGTTCAGCACGGCTTTGAGGCGTTCCTCGAACTCCCCGCGGTACTTGGCTCCCGCCACGAGCGAGCCCATGTCCAGGCTGAAGATGGTCTTGTCACGCAATCCCTCGGGCACGTCGCCGCGGACGATGCGCTGGGCCAGCCCCTCGACGACGGCCGTTTTACCGACGCCGGGATCGCCGATCAGGACCGGGTTGTTCTTGGTCTTGCGGGACAGGATCTGGATCACCCGCCGGATCTCCTCGTCACGGCCGATCACCGGATCGAGCTTGTCCGCCCGGGCGTCGGCGACCAGGTCTCGCCCGTACTTCTCCAGCGCCTCGTAGGCGACCTCGGGCATGGCCGAGGTGACCCGCTGGTTGCCCCGGACGGCGGTGAGCGCCTCCAGGAACCGGTCCCTGGTCACACCCTGGCCGTGCAGCAGCTGTCCTGCCGCAGTCGTGGAGCCCTCCTCGATCAGGGCCAACAGCAGGTGTTCGACCGAAACGTATTCATCCTTGAGCCGGCTCGCCTCCCGGTCCGCGGCGTCGAGCAGCCGGGCCAGGCGTTGAGTGAGGAACACCTGGCCAGGGGCGGTGCCTGGGCCGCTGACCTTGGGACGGCGCGTCAGCTCCGCCTCTAGATCGGCGCCAAGACGTTGCGTGTCGGCACCTGCTTGTTGCAGCAGCCGAGGTGTCAGCCCATCGGGCTGGTCGAGCAGGGCCAGCAGGAGATGCTCCCCATCGACCTCGGTGTGACCGTGCCGCAGCGCCTTGGTCTGGGCGTCGTGCAGGGCCTCCTGCGACTTCTGCGTCATCTTGTTCGGGTCCATTCCCATCCCCCTAGCGTCGTGGCGAAGGGCCGCGCAGGGCGGTCTCGAGCTCCGCGATCCGGTCGAGGAGGTCGATCACCACGCCGATCGCGGCGTAGTTGATGGACAGGCCCTCGTGCAGCCGCTGAATGCGGGCGGCCGCCATGACCTGGGAGGGGGTGAAGCACAGCTCCCCCCTGGCATCCCTGTCCGGCTCCAGCAGTCCGAGCGTTACCAGCCGGCGGACGATCTCCGGGTGCAGCCCCGTGACCCGCGCGTAGGAATCGAGGTCCAGCCGGGCCGGGCGTACCAATGCGTAGATCACGAGCGCCTCCTCGGGTCGAACCGCGATGCGGCAGCGAGCTGCTCGAACAGGCGTCGCTCCTCGTCGGTGAGCGTGGCCGGCACCATGATCCGGACTTCCGCGAAGAAGTCACCCGCGGGGCCGCTCGGGTTGCGCATGCCGCGCCCTCTCAAGCGCAGGCGACGGCCGCTGGACGTGCCCGGCGGCACTTTCAGCTTCGCCTCGCCGCCTGGTGTGTCGATGGGCACCGTAGCGCCCAGTGCCGCCTCCCAAGGAGCGAGCGGCAGGGTGGTGTGGATGTCGCGGCCCTCCACGCGATACCGGGGATGGTCGGCGATCTGCACGATCAGGTGCAGATCGCCTGGCGGCGCTCCGTCGCTTCCTCGCCCGCCTTGCCCGGCGAGCCTGATGCGCTGCCCGTTCGTGACCCCCGGCGGGATCGTGACGTCCACGCGCCTGCCACCGGGCAGTGTGATTCCGCGACGGCCGCCGCGGTAGGCCTCCTCGACGGTCAGCGTGAGCTGCGCCTCCTGGTCTGCACCGGGCACAGGGCCCCAGCGCTGCCTGCCACGGCCGCCGAACATGCCGCTGAGCAGGTCATCCAGGTCAACGTCTGTGCCGAACCCAAAGCCTTCGGCCGGTGACGACCGCCAGGTGCCGCCCGAAGCGCGCGTGCCTGCGCGGGCGTAGTCCGCGGGGTCTACGTGGGGCGGCACCTGGCGGAAATCGTGGCCGAAGGCGTCGTAGCGGCGACGCTGCTCGGGATCAGAAAGCACAGCGTAGGCCTCCGAGATCTCTTTGAACCTGTCCTCTGCCCCCGGATCTTTGTTGACGTCCGGGTGGTAGGCGCGCACAAGCTTGCGGTAAGCGCGCTGGATCTCGTCCGCGTCGGCGTTCCTGTCCACGCCGAGCACCTCATAGAAGTCCCGCCGTGTGGCCATCATCCCGCCTTCTTCGCGACGGCGACTCTTGCGGGCCGCAGTTGCCGCTCACCCTCGCCGTAGCCGGGCCGCAGCACTTCCACGACGTTGCCAGGCTCGACACCGGCCCGTTCGACGGCGGCCACCGCCTCGTGGCGCGCCGGGTCGAAGACGACGCCCGTCTCGTCCTGTCGTGGGTAGCCCAGGTTGGACAGGACGGCGACGGCTTGGTCGCGCACCGCTCGCACACCGTCGAGCACCGCCTTCGCGTCGTCGTCGCGGCACGCATGGCTCAGCGCGAGCTCGAGATTGTCCAGGACAGGCAGCCACGCGGCGGCGACCCTGGCGCGTTCCTCGGCCCGCAGCCGCTCGTTGTCGCGGGCGATCCGCTTGCGGAGGTTATCCAAGTCTGCGACGGCGCGCAGCCACCGGTCCTCCAGCTCCGCGAGTTTGGCGTCTGTCTCCGCAGATGCGGCGGCACTCTCCTCACGGGGTTCCTTCCGGACATCGGGTACGTTCTCGTTCATGTCAATCGGGCTCCGAGGTGGAGAACTCCGCGTCGATTACGTCGTCGCCGGCGCCCGGGGCGCTTTCCTCCCGAGCCTGGGGAGGCACCCCAGGCGTCTCTGGCCGGCCACCGGCGGCGCCGAGTCCGTGGTACACCTGCTGCAGTTCGCCACTGAGTGACCGCAGCCGGTCGATCGGCACCTCTTCCTTGATCGCTTGGCGGGCCTCCTCGATGAGCTGCTCCGCACGTGCCTTCTCGTGCACGGGTACGGTGTCCCCGAGCTCCTGTAGCCGGCGCTCCACCTGGTAGGCGACCGAGTCCAGCTCGTTGCGAGCGTCGATGGTCTCTCGGAGCCTGGTGTCCTCGTCACGGTGCTGCTCGGCGTCCGCCACCATCCGCTCGATCTCCGACTTGTCCAGGTTGGAGCTCTCGCTGATGGTGATCCGCTGCTCGGCCCCGGTGTCCTTGTCCCGGGCGGAAACGTTGAGTATGCCGTTGGCGTCGACGTCGAAGGTGACCTCGATCTGCGGCACCCCTCGTGGCGCGGGCCGGATGTTCTCCAAACGGAAACGCCCGAGCACTCGGTTGTCGGCGGCGCGCTCCCGCTCACCCTGCAGGACCACGATGTCCACGGCGCTCTGGTTGTCCTCCGCCGTAGAGAACGTCTCGGTCCGGCGGGCCGGGATAGTGGTGTTGCGCTCGATGACCTTGGTCATGAGCCCGCCCATCGTCTCGACACCGAGTGAGAGCGGTGTGACGTCGAGCAGCACGACGTCCTGCACCTCGCCCTTGATGATGCTCGCCTGGACCGCCGCTCCGATGGCGACCACCTCGTCCGGGTTCACCGTCATGTTGGGGTCCTTGCCGTCGGTGAGCCTGCGGACGAGGGTCTGGACGGCAGGGATCCGGGTGGATCCGCCGACGAGGATGACCTCGTCGATGTCCGCGGGCCTGAGCTTGGCGTCCTCCATCGCCTGCTCGACGGGATGGATACAGCGTTCGACAAGGTCGGTGGTGATCTTCTCAAAGGTGGACCGCATGAGCGTGGTGTTGAGATGCTTGGGTCCGGAGGCGTCCGCCGTGATGAACGGCAGGCTGACCGTGGTCTGAGTGACCTCGGAGAGCTCGACCTTGGCCTTCTCGGCCGCCTCGAAGAGGCGCTGCAGCGCCTGCGAGTCGTTGCGCAGGTCGATGCCCTGGTCCCGCTGGAACTCGTCGGCCAGGTGGTCGACGATCCTGCGGTCGAAGTCGTCGCCGCCGAGATGCCCGTCGCCGGAGGTGGCGCGGACCTCGACCACGCCTTCGCCGATGTCCAGGATGCTGACGTCGAAGGTGCCACCGCCCAGGTCGAAGACCAGCACGGTCTCGTTGGACTTCTTGTCCAGCCCGTACGCCAGGGCGGCGGCGGTCGGCTCGTTGATGATCCGCAGCACCTCGAGCCCCGCGATGCGCCCCGCGTCCTTGGTCGCCTGGCGCTGGGCGTCGTTGAAGTACGCCGGAACGGTGACGACCGCCTCGGTCACCTTCTCGCCGAGGTACTTCGCCGCGTCGGCGGCCAGCTTACGCAGGACCAGCGCAGAGACCTCCTCCGGCGCATACTGCTTGTCGCCGACCTGGAAGCGCACGGCTCCCTGGGGCCCCTCCACGACGTCGAAGGAGACGGCGTGCTGCTCGCTCTGGATCTCGTCGTAGCGTCGGCCGATGAAGCGTTTGGCGGAATAGATCGTTCCTTTCGGGTTGAGGATGGCCTGGCGGCGGGCCAGCTGGCCGACCAGCCGTTCGCCCTGATCGGTGAACGCCACCACGGACGGCGTCGTCCGGGAGCCTTCAGCGTTGGGTATCACCGTGGGGTGACCGTCCACCGTGGCGGCGATCACCGAGTTCGTGGTACCGAGATCGATGCCTACTGCTTTCGCCATTGCTCGTTCGCCTTCCGGAGAAGCTCTTGGGCCCTGGCCGCGTGCTCGGAGTCGACGAGGACCTCGTACTTGTCGGCCACTAGGCCGGTCTCGGAGATGAAGTCCCTTCGGCCGCCGTGTGCCGCGTGCGCGATCAGGCCGAAGATCGCCCCGGCGACCGCGCCGCCCAGCAGTCCCCACAGGACCAGGGCGACCATGGACGCGGCCGTCGTCGCGAAGATCCCAAAGAACAGGCCGATGAGGAGGCCGAACCAGGCTCCGCTCAGCGCGCCCCAGCCGGCCGCGCGGAGGTACGTCATCCGTGCGACGACGTGCTCCACTGAGCGCAGCCCCACGCCCACGATCAATGTCCCATGCACGGGGAAGCCGTGATCCGACAGGTAGTCGACGGTCTTCTGCGCCTCCTGGTACGTGTGGTAAGTGGCGAGCCGTTCCCTGTGGGCCGTGATGGAACCGGTCGGCGCGACGGTCACGGCTGCTCCTTTCCCCGCCTCAGGCGGTCACCTCGATGTGCCGGGGCTTGGCAGCCGCCGCCTTCGGAACGGTGATGGTGAGCACGCCGTCGGACAGGCGCGCCTCGACCCGTTCTGCGTCGACCTCCCCCGGGAGCAGCGTGCGCAGCTCAAACCTGCCGGTCCTGCGCGTCTTGCGGTGCCGCCGCTGACTCTCGTGCTCCTCGATCTGCCCGGTGACGATCAGTTCGCGCTCGGAGAGCTGAACGTCTATCTCGTCCTTCTTCACGCCGGGGACGTCGACCTCCACGACATACGAGTCCTCGGTCTCCGAGATGTCAGCCGTGGGAGTCCACACGCCTGTGGACCTCTCTTCGGCGAACTCTCCCAGGGCTGCATTCATCAGCTGCCCCAGCCGGTCGTAGACGTCCTCGAACTCGCGTATCGGGTATGTCTCGCCGCCCCTGCGGCGCATTGCCAGCAGTGCCATCGGTCCCTCCTGGGATGGAGGTTCGGGTTCGGTATTTACAGTTCTGACTCTTGTCGGCGCGCTGGGCGGTCGCATCCCCAACTCGTGTAGTTTCGGCGGCTCAGTTTTCGCTCTCATCGTGCGACCGGTCGGGGCCGACCCGTTCCTGCGCCACCGCGAGGCGTGTGAGCTCGACGCGGGAGCCGATGTTCAGCTTGCGGTAGACGTGCCGCAGATGGAACGCGACTGTATGGACGCTGAGGAACATCTGCTCGGCGATCTGCCGGTTGGTATGTCCGTCGACGGCGAGCAGGGCGACGGCATCCTCGGTTTCCGTGAGGCTGTCCCAGCCGGAAGCGGGCCGCGGAGTGTTGTGCCAGTGGCGGCGGCGCACTCCCATGCCGCGCAGCTTCCGGCGGATGCGTGCCGCATCCCTGGTGGACCCGATGTCATGGTAGATCGCCAAGGCTCGATCCAAACTGGTGATCGCCTCCTGCTGCTCCCCGACGGCCTTCAGCAGCACGCCAAGATCCTCCTCGGCCGAGGCCCGCGCCCATATGTCCTCGATCTGCTCGGCAGCGCGGGTGAGGGCCTCGCGATCGCCGTCGAGCAGGCCCCGGGCGTGCGCGGCGGACGCGGCCAACATCGGAAATCCCAAGCTGGCTTGGCTGAGGGACTCCGCCATGGTGACGATGGACTCGGCCGTTGCACGGTCTCCCGCGCCCATGGCGACCCGGACCATCCACGCGCTCACCGTCGGATCCATGGCGAGCAGCGAAGACGGCTGCTGCAGCGGGCCGCAGAGACTCGTGAGCAAGGCCATCGCGCTCCGAGGGCCGTCGCGCGCCTCGGTGACTTGGGCTGCCAGCAGCGCGTGCCGCGCACGCGCTTCGCTCGATCCCTCTGCGGGGGCCGCGACACGTCGCGTCGCTTCTCGCAGGTCGCCCCGTCGGAGAGCGACGGCGGCGAGCATGCCGCTGGCCACCTCGGCTGCCAGCGGGATGTTGTGAACGGCGGCGAGGCTCAGGGCTCTCCTCCCTTCGGTGATCGCACCGTCGAACCGGCCCGCGGCGAACTCGGCGCGAGCCTCCAATGCCGCGACGTCCGCTACCCAGGCCAGATGGTCATGAGCGAGCATGTCCGTGCGTGCCTGCTGGAGCATTGCCCGCGCCTCGTCGAGGCGGCGCACATCGATGAGCATCGCCGCGATGGTGAGACAGGCCTCGTAGCGGCGTTCGTCCGGCCGGTCCTCGCTGGCCAGCCGCCAGGCGTCCTCGGCCAGTGCAACGGCGTTGGAGAGCCTGCCCTCGTCCCGCTCGATCGTGGCGAGGGCGGTCAGCGCGGCCACCATGACGGTTGGACCGTGCCCGGATTCGCCGTCGATGATCTCCTCCGCGTACGCCCGTACGTACTCGTCTTGCAGGCGTGTCATGGCGTACAGCCTCACGACGACCGCGCGGTCACGCACGTGATGCCAGCGGGCCGGGAGGGCCAGCACGCTGTCGGCCTCGTGGATCGCCTCGTCGCCTCTGCCGGTCCGGTACATGATGTCCGAGAGCAGGCATCGTAGTTCCGCCACGTTCTGTGCGGAGCGATTGCCGGCGAGACGTTCCTGGACCATGTTCTCGGCCTCCTCCAGCCGCCCATCGGCGACCGCCGCGTGGACGGCAGCGGCCGAAGCGGTGAAAGGGGCGCCCGCCGGTTCGAGGTCTGTGAGAGCGCCGGACTGGCTCAGCAGTGCATCCCGTATTGGCGGAGGAACCCATGTGGCGGTGGCGGTCCCGATCAGCTCGTAGCGGAAGGCGAGCCCACGCCCCGTGACGTCGAGAATGCCCGCCGCCGTGGCTTCCTCGATGGCGGAGAGCAAGCCGGCCGGTGTGGTGCCGAGCAGCGACGCGGCCTGCTCGATCGGTAGCGGCCCACCGAGCACGGCGACCGTCTCCATCAGGCTTCTGGCCTCCCCGCCCAGGGCATCGGTCCAGCGTCGCACCACCGTTCGCAGCCGGGCGGGCAAATGGGCACGTGACATGGCACCACAGGACGCGTCGAGGCGGCCTTCGACGCGCAGGCCGGCAAGCAACTCGGTGATCAGCAGAGGATTGCCCCCGGCACCGGCCACCAGCGCACGCGTCGTCGGATCGGGCGGCCTCCCGAGCATGTCCGCTGCCAGCTCCGCGACGGCTTCCGGCGAGAGCGGCGCGAGCGTCACCCGCGCGGCGCCGTTCCGCTCCAGGAGGCCGAACAGACAGGCGGCCCGGGCGTCGTTCCCGGCGGTCGAGCCGCTCAGCAGCCAGCCGACGGGCTGGGTCGTCAGCCGGTCGTGTAGGAGACGGACGGTCCGCAGCGTCGCAGGTTCGGCCCGGTGCAGGTCGTCGAACACGGCCAGCACCGGCGCTCCGGCCCGCTCTAGGAAGCCCTTCGTCAGGCGGTCCAGCAGGTGCGCCGGTGAGCCGACGGACTCTGCCTCGAACGGGAGGTCGAGGGCTTCCAGCAGGAAGCCGCACGAAACGAGTTCGCCGAGCTCCTCCACGCTGCCGCGGATCACGCCGATGCCGTGGTGGGGAGCGGCATCGGCGGCTTCGTTCAGCAGCCTGCTCTTGCCCACCCCGGGTTCACCGTCTACGAGTAGCGTGCCGGTCCCGCCTTGTTCCAGCGTACGAAATAGCCCCTCGACCTGGCTCCATTCCCGTTCGCGTCCCCGCATCTCGTCCCCCCAATCGAGCACTTTCCGGCGCCGGAGCAGCGAATCCCATGCCTGCCGAGATCTTTTGTGCTCGGTGCACTACATGTCCTGGGGATGTGGATCGGGGGCGGCTGGAGCCAGGGTTGTAGTGCCGTAAGAGAACGCGAAGGGGTGGACGAGATGGCGGAGACCGGTTATGCGCCGTTCAACCGGACGGTGGACAAGACGAACCGGGTCCTGCGGGAGATCGAAGAGGCGCACGGTTGGTCTGCTGAGCACCGGAACCGATCCTACGCCGCCCTCCGGGCGGTGCTTCACGCGCTGCGCGACCGGCTGTCCGTCGAGGAGAGCGCGCACCTCGCCGCCCAGTTGCCGCTGCTGATCCGCGGTCTCTATTACGACGGCTGGCGCCCGGGCGCGGTTCCGGTGAAGCTCAACCGCGAGAAGTTCCTCGACCGTGTGTCGAGCGGGGTGGACTTCGAAGTCCAGGAGAGTACGGAAGATCTCGTCAAGACGGTGTTGCAGGCGCTCAGGAAGCACATTTCCGACGGCGAATGGGAGGACGTGAAATCCAGCATGCCGAAGGACCTGGCTTCGGTGCTGCCCTAGCGGTCAGGTCTTTCGCCGTCGGCGCAGGGCGCGGATGAGCCGGAGCGGGAGGAGTCCCACCAGAGGAGTCCGCCTGCCGAGATCGTCTCGGTCCTCTTTATCGAAGGCCTCGGCGTAGCGGCGGCCATCCTCGGCGGAGGCGTACCATTTGGCGCTGCGATCGGGTTCTTCATCGGAGCGGCGGCCATGGCCACCGGCGGCATTGCCGTGTTGCTGTTCGGCGTCCAGGCAGAGCAGCAGTCGCTGGAGAACATCGCCCGCCCGCTGACGGCAGAGAAAGAAGAGATGGAGCCCGCCGAACGCGAGTCCCTGCTCCGGGCCGAGCACGAGTATGGCCTGAGCATGGAGGGCAGGCGCGAGGCGGCGGAGCGCAGGGAGCGGGCCCGCCTGCGCAGCGAACGCCGAAGGACGTTGGAGAGCGCAGGAGCCCCACGCTTTCGCCCAGGTCCCGGGACCAGGCTGTACTCGCCAGGCGCGATCGGCATCAGTGGGACGGCCAGCCGGTACGCCGCCATCGCCGGGGAAACCCTCGATCGGGAGATCGACGAGGTGGCTCACGCGCTGGAGCATCACGCACGGCCCTGCGGATCGCGACACCCTCGCCAAACGCGTCCACGGCCGCACGTGGGGACCGGGCCGCTTCCGCACCGCCCTGCGCCACCCGGCTTCGCGCAACCGTGTCGTTCTCCAAGACCGCTCCAAGCGCGCCTGCCGTTACAGCCATCGAAGCCGCCATCCACAACAGCTGCAGTAGTCGGCCAGGCCGACGGCATGGTCCAGCTCCCGGTGGTGAGGGCGAGGGAGGCGAGGAACACGATCGCGAACTGGGCCGCGTAGAAGGTGAACATGCCCATGACCACTGTGAACGGTGGGGAGGTTGAACAGTGCCGCCTGTTCGCGTGCCTCCTGCCTGCTCCCATGGCCGGGCACCTGCTCCCACAGTCGATGCACGAAGGTCAGGACCCCGTGGCCGTGAAGTGCGTACGACCCTCCTCCTCAGCGATGCACTGATCCTGCCGCAAGCCGATGCGCCATATCCAGGCCAGGACGAGGCTCTAGGCGACGATCCAAGAGACCGGTACGGACAACTCGGCGGCACCCGCGATCCCGACAGCCATGTCCACCACAACCCCCGACACGACCGAGGTCGACAACCGCCGCTAGGAGAGGAGCCGTCGTTCGGGGCGCTCCCAGTGAGCCCTCGTCTGAACCACGATGTCACAGGAGCGCGTTCCGCACTTGGGTATGACCTCCTCATGGGGGACCTTCCGGAGTACTCGCCGATGTTGGCGCGGCTTGGGCGGCTGCCGCCGTCAGCAGAGGACCGGCTGTTCGGCTACGAGATGAAGTGGGACGGTGCACGGACGGTCGGCTACGTGGACGGCGCCGCACTCCGGCTGTTCTCACGCAACGGCCTCGACGTCACAGCCGCCTATCCGGAGCTCGGACCGCTCCCGACCGCCGTCCGCGGCCGCGCGGTGCTCGACGGGGAGATCGTCGCACTCGACCACCGGGGCGTGCCGAGCTTCACCGCGCTACAACCGCGTATCCACCAGCGGGATCCGAGTAGAGTCGCGGCATTGGCTCGGTCGACGCCGGTCTCCTATCTGATCTTCGATGTCCTGCACGTGGACGACTTCTCCACCATCGACCTGCCGTACGCGGAACGCAGAGAACTGCTTTCAACGACCGTGGCGGCAGGAGAACGCTGGAGCGTCCCGCCCCACAGCGTCGGCGACGGGGCCGCGGCGTTCCGGCGGAGCCGCGAACGCCTGCTGGAAGGCGTGGTCGCCAAGCGGCTGGCATCGACTTACGAGCCGGGACGGCGCAGCCGCCACTGGGTGAAGGTGAAGAACTTCCGCACCCAGGAGGTGATCGTGGGAGGGTGGAGACCAGGCGAGGGCAGACGCGCCGACATGATCGGATCGCTGCTCCTGGGCGTGTACGACGACTCGGGACGGCTGATCTACGTGGGGAATGTAGGCACGGGCTTCACGGACGCTATGCTGCGGGATCTCGCGGCCCGACTGGCGCCGTACGAGCGGCCGGACAGCCCGTTCGACGAGGAGCTGCCGCGCCCGCACGAGCGCGACGCGCGATGGGTCGCTCCCGTCCTGGTGGGCGAGGTGCAGTACACGGAGTGGACTGCAGACGGCCGTCTGCGGCATCCGAGCTGGCGCGGCCTGCGCCCGGACAAGCGGCCGGACCAGGTACGGAAGGAGGAGGACTGACGGCGAGGATCGGTCAGTCCTCATCCGGAAGCGCTGGAGTCGCGGCGCGCGCCCGACGGCGGACGGGTGGGCCGCCGCTGCGACCATCGTGCCAGCGCCAGCGCCGCGACCAGCATGAAGGCGCTCGCCGTGTAGATGACAAGCTCTGTGAGCTGCTGGCGGCTCTCTGCCGGGTTCACAGGGATAGTCAGCCGGACGACCACTGACAGGATGTGCCGGATGATCGCGATGGTGCCGACGATGATGAACGGTTCCAGATGCAGGCGGCCGCCCGCGAGGTGGGTCTGCACCGTCACGAAGATCTCCAGCACGATCAGCACGAGGAGCAGCTCTTCCAGGATGACGATGATTCTCTCAGCCCCAGACGCCCCTCCTTGAACGACCGTGAGGGTCATCAGGGCGAGAATGCCGACGCCCAGAGCCAGCAGCGCGAACGACACCAGATAGAGGATCCAGTGCTCGGCAGCGGCCAGCATGGCCAGCAGCCTGCTGTTGCCTGGCTTGTGGGCGACCTCGTGTGCCACGGCCTCGGCCGGAGATGGAGGTCCGGGCGCACCTGATCTGTCCGTTGGATTGTTCATGAGCTGTACCTGGGATCGTGCTGGGTGTGTTGCGACCGTGGTCCAGGGTGGCCCATACCCTCGGTTTGGCACGCGTGAATCTCCCGGTCTGGTGCGGTGCCGTCCATCATCTGCCCAGCTCAGGTACCCGCACTCATAGCTGATCGCGGCTCGAGACGTTCAAAGGTGAGGACTACATGGCCTGGCCTGGGCATGAGCTGGTAGGCGGTCGTTGCGGTGCTACCTCCTATGTATGAGGTATCCCTGTGGTGGTGGTCTGACCGCTGAACAACGGTTACGCCGGGAGCAGGGTCACGTCCACGGACGTGATGAGGTGCCTAGCAGATTCCGGACAGTCGGCTACATAAGCTGACAGAAGTCTGGAAGAGTCGAGGCACCCATTCCGCGTAGCGTGCCCCGATTTACCGGACACATCCACAGGAGGTTAAGGCCGGGAGGTGGTGTTGGACTATGGTCCGCAATATGCGCCCGATGCCGTCGGCCGATATGGTCAGTTTGATTTCTTTTCTTGCCGTTTTGTTGATCTTCTTTAGCATTGACGTGCGGTCGAGGGAGTCAGAGGCCGCAGACCCGTGGCATGCGCGCATGTTCGACTGGACCTCCCGGTCCGGCGGGATCTGCACCGCCCTGGCCCTGGCGCTGGGCTGGGTCGACCTCTTCCTGCCGGACGAGAACAGCCCGGTCCATGTGGCGTTCGTGGTGATCCCGGGGTCCGTGGCGGTGCTGTGCGCGATCGTCCTGGGGCTGGAGATGCTCTGGCAGCGGCGATAATCACCAGGATGATTCGCCGGTAGCCCGGCCCTCCCCGCCCGCGGAGCCGCCCTCCGCCAGCACATCCAAGTCAGCTCCCCCGATCATCGCGCGCAGCCAGGACAGCTCGTCGATCGCAGTTTCACCGACATTGCGCACCGAATGGATGTGTCGGTGCTGCCGACGTTGCCGATCGAGCCACCACGTGGCGATCATCCGGGCCGTAAGCGTCTGGATGGCCCGGAAGGTCCTGTCGGGCATCCTGTTCATGCTCTACACCGGCATTGCCTGAAAGTTCCTGCCGCAAGAGCTTGGCTTCGGTTCGGGGATGACCTGCTGGCGCAGGTTGCGCGACTGGCATCAGGCCGGGCTGTGGGACCGGCTGCACCAGGTCCTGCTCGCCGAGTTGCACGCCGCCGGTAGCTCGGCTGGTCCAAGGTGGTGATCGACAGTTCCCATGTCCGGGCGCTCAAGGGTGGCCCAAACCCGGTCCGAGCCCGGTCGACCGTACCAAGCCGGGCTCGAAACACTACGCCATTGCGGAGAAGTGGCATTCTCGTGGCCGTCTCCCTGACCGGCGGCAACCGCAACGACGTCACCCAGCTCATGCCTTTGATCAAGGCCATCCCGCCGATTCGCGGCCGGGTCCGCCGACCACGGAAGCGGCCGGACTGTCTGTACGCCGACCGTGGGTATGAATGACCACGACAAGTACCGCCGCCTGGTCTGGCGCACCGGCATCAAGCCCATCATCGCCCGGCGCGGCACCCCTCACGGCTCCGGCCTGGCATCCAACGGTGGATGGGCGAGCGGACGATTGCGCTGCTGCACTGGTTCCGCCGTCTGCGCATCCGCTGGGAGTCCGCGACGACCTCCACGAAGCCTTCATGACCTTCGCCGCCGCCATCATCTGCTGGCGACCGCTTACGAGAAGCTGATAGCAGGTCAGTAAGTGGGCCCAACCGCCGACAGGTCCCCAACGGCGTCGGCGTAGTAGGCCGAGTCGGCCAGGTGGAACGCGATCTGCCGGAATGTCCAACCCTCACCGGGCGACCGATCGAGCTGCTCTGGAGTGAGCGCGGTCAGCCTGTCGGCCCAGATCCGGCCGAGCCGGGCGAGCCGGCTCCTGGCCTCATCCAGGTCTTGGCCGGTGAAGGGCGCCAGATCGGCAGGAGTGAGCCTTTTTCATCCTGAGTAGCGGCCTTCTTCGATGAGCTGCAGGACGAGGATGGCCTGCACGATCGTGGTGGCGCGGTGCGGGCAACAGCGCAGCCGGGTCAAGACCTTCCAGGTCTTCAAAGTGGCGACGGCGCGTTCCCCGCAAGCACGGATGCGAGCGTGTGCGCGGTTGACCGAGCGCTGATGGCGCGACAGCGGCGGCCGCAGCCGATGGCCTTTGAACGGCGTGCGGATGCTGCCGCCCGCGCCTTGATAGCCCTTGTCGGCGAAGGGAACCTCCCCCCGAGGTGTGGACACCTTGAGTACCGGATGATGGAGATCCGGAGACAAGGAGTTCCACGTGGCGATGAAGTCGTATCCGCCGGAGTTCAAGGCGGACGCCGTCGCGTTGTATCTGTCCGATCCGGACCGGACGCTGGCCTCGGTGGCCGAGGACCTGGGGATCAGCCGGGAGACGCTGCGTAACTGGGTGCGTCAGGCGCAGGCGGACGGCACCGCGGGCGCGAAGGAGCGAGGCCCGGTGAGGAAGCCGGCGCATGGCCCGCTATCGTCCGACGACGTGCTGGAAGAGGAGAACAAGCAGCTCAAAGCCCGCATCCGGGAGCTGGAGCTGGAGCGCGACATTCTGCGCAGGGCGGCCAAATATTTCGCGGGAGAGACCAACTGGTGAGCCGCTTCCAGTTCGTTGACGACCATCGGGGCGCCTTCGGCGTCAAGCGGCTGTGCCGGGTGCTGAAGGTGTCCCGCTCGGGCTTCTACCGGTGGCGCAAGGCGGCCCCGGCCCGGGCGGAGCGGGCCGCGGCCGACGCTGCGCTCGCCGAGGAGATCCGGCACATCCACGGGGAGTTCGACGGCACCTACGGCAGTCCGCGCGTCACCGCCGAGCTGCGCGCCCAAGGTCGCAGGGTCAACCACAAGCGGGTGGCGCGGGTGATGCGCCGCTTCGGCATCGTCGGGCTGCACCTGCGCAAGAAGGTGCGCACCACGGTGCCGGAACCCTCGCATCAGAAGGTGCCCGACCTCATCGGGCGGGACTTCACCGCGCCGGCTCCGAACCGGCGTTACGTCGGTGACATCACCTATCTGCCCGTCGGCGAGGGCCGGTTCCTCTACTTGGCCACCGTGCTGGACCTGGGCTCCCGCCGGCTGGCGGGCTGGTCGATCGCTGATCATATGCGCACCGGGCTGGTGAGTGACGCGCTGCGGGCCGCGGCCGCGACGCGGGGCAGCCTGGACGGTGCGATTTTTCATGCCGATCATGGGGCGCAGTACACCTCGGCCGAGTTCGCCGAGGTCTGTGCCGAACTCGGCGTGCGTCAGTCCATGGGAGCGGTCGGCTCGAGCGCCGACAACGCCGCGGCGGAGGCGTTCAACGCCACCCTGAAACGCGAGACCCTCCAGGGCGCCACGCGCTGGTCCTCACCGCGTGAGGCTCGCCTGGCCGTGTTCAGGTGGATCACCCGCTACAACACCCGCAGGAGACATTCCACCATCGGCTACCTCAGCCCGATCGACTACGAGCAGCAGACCATCGATAGGGTGCAGCTCGCCGCATAACGACCGGTGTCCACACTTCGGGGCGAGCCCCCGACCTGAACGTTGACGCCGTGGCGTCGGTGTTTACCGGAGTAGTACGGGCGTTCGTCGGCCAGCCGGTCGATCGGGATCAGGGTGCCATCGAGGATGGTGTAGGCCAGTCGGCCGGCGCGTAAGACGGCGGTGTGGACGTCGTCGGCGAGCGTGGCGAGCAGGTCGGCTGTCTCGCGGACGTAGCGCCAGGCGGTGCTGGTGCCGATGGCGAAGCCGGCGGCCAGACGGGCGTAGGTGTCGCCGTTTCGCAGGTGGGCGAGTACGAGCAGGGCTTGCCGGGATGGGTCCAGTCGTCGCCACCGGCAGCGGCGCGCAGCCCGCTGAGCGCGGATCAGTGCCGCCAGGCGGGTCAGGGTGTGATTGGACAGCGGGATCGCGGCGCGGTATGACAGCAACGAGGCTCTCCGGTAGAGGCATCGGATCTTGGTCGACTGCTGTCTTACCGGGAGCCTCTTCTCATGCCAACCCGTGCTGGCGCCATCCCTGCTGACCAGCGCGATCAGGTTGTAGGGTCGGGAGCTGGCGCGGTGGCGTTGCCTGGCGGTAGGGCTCGGGGCCTGTCTTCCGCCGGTTTCCCGGTCGGCTGTGCTCTCCCCGATGACCATGGCCAGGTTCGTGACTCCGTTTCCAACTCCCGCCCGTCGAACCGTGCATGCGGTTCTCCCGCACACGGCTCACCGACGTCGTTCACCGGCGGCATTCGGTCTGTCCCGCCAGGGCTTGCCCGCCCTGGGCGCGACGACGATTCCATACAAGCTGATCAATCCGAGATCGGCAGGGCGGGCGCGGGTCAGCACCCACCAGCCAAAAGCCATGCTGCGGCGGTGGCGTCTTCGGATGAAGTGCGCCAGCCGCCACTGGGCGTATCGTCTGATCTTGCTGAGGCGCTGGCCGGAGTGTCCGTAACGGAAGTATCCGGCCCAGCCGCGCAGGAAGCCATTGAGGTCCTGCACGATCGCCTCCGGCGGCAGCAGCATCCAGCGCCGGGCGGTGATCTCCCGGATCCGGTCGCGGGCATGCCGCATCGCCCTGTCCGCGGGCCAGCGAGCCAGGAACACCACCCGTGGTTTGCCCCGATCGCCCCGCGAGCGCACCAGCCGATGGTGAAAGCCCAGAAAGTCGAAGCCATCACCACCGACTTTCAGGTGCACGATGCGGGTCTTGGCCGCCTTCGGCTCCAGGCCGAGCCCGGCCAGCAGTTCCACCAGACAGGCCAGCGCTCGTTCGGCTTGACTGCGCGACCAGCACATCACCACCAGGTCGTCGGCGAAGCGCACTGGCACGCCATCCGCCTGGTCCCAGGCTCGGTCGAGCCGGTGCAGGTAGATGTTGCACAGCAGCGGCGAGATCACGCCGCCCTGTGGTGTCCCGGTGACCTCGCGCCGCACCTGCCCATCGGCGTCCAGCACCCCGCTGCGCAGCACCTGCCGCAGCAGGGACAGCACCGACTGGTCGCAGACGCGTTCCTGGATCGCCTGCATCAACTTCTCGTGCGGGATCGCCGAAAAGCAGTTGGCGATGTCCGTTTCGACCACCCAGCGGCGTCCCCGCTGCTGCTCATCGATGAGCACCTGCAACGCGTCGTGAGCCGATCGCCTGGGCCGGAACCCGAAGGAGCAGTCGGCCATGTCGGCCTCGAAGACCGGCTCGAGCACGATCTTCAATGCGGCCTGCACGATGCGGTCACAAACTGCGGGGATCGACAACGGCCGCATCTCGCTGCTGCCCGGCTTCGGGATGAGCACCCGCCGCGCGGGCAGCGGCCGATAGCGCCGCTGCCGCACCTGTTCAGCCAGCTCACCGAGCAGCCGGTCAATGCCGTACTCCTCGACCTCGGCCAGGGTGGTCTTGTCGATGCCCGGCGCGCCCTTGTTCCGGCGCACCGCCACCCACGCGCGCTGCAACACGTCTCTGCGGAAGGCCTTGTCGAACAGCGCGTGGAACCGACGCCCGGGATCGGCCTTGGCCGCCCGGTAGAGCGCATGCTGCAGGGCACGGACCGGATCACGCGGAACTCGTGGCTCCCGTGACCCCTTCGCGGCGGGACTAGCCTGACCGGCACTCACCGGGCCCCTCCCTGTCAGTCGCTGCGCATCGACGAAGCAGCGGCCCTTCCCTCGCCGCCGGTTGTGTTGTCCGGCCGGCTGATAGCGGTACTACGGCCGCCTCCGACGCCCACCCGGCACGACGCCCACTTCCCGAGACCATCGGTTATAGGACGCGACGCTCCGGCAACACGATCATCCGCAGGTTGCCGGGCCGGGGAGGGCCTCCCCAGTTCCCGCCGCCACTATCGATGCGTTCCGCGCCCCATACGCCGGGGAGTCCTTGACGGCTGCTTCCAGGATCTTCACCGCGTCCATGGCCTTCGCCCCGATTTCGAGAGGCTCGGCACTCCCTCGTCCCACCACAGCGGCGGGCTGAGTAACGACGCCGCAGGCTTCGCTTCATGCTACGGACCGCACCATCGCTCCCCCTTACAGGGCTTTTGACGCTGGGCTTCGACCCCGCCCGTTTCCAGACGAAACCGCCAGCCTGCTACCGGGCCTCCTGGCAGCTACCCGGACCGGACTTCCACCGGCAAGCGACGACGAGCTTACGAACAACAAGCTTCACCGCTACGTCACGGCTTCACCTCCTGCTCTGCTGGGCGCACGGAAAAGCCTCAGTTGTGATCATCGACGCATGCCAGCAATCAGGGACTGTAGGGTTGGCGGCCAGCCGCGCTTCCACCTCGGCGAGGTGATCGATGAGGTGATCGGCGACTCGGCGGATTGCCTTGTGCGGGGTGTAGACCCGCTCATCGGCGCGCACCGGACGACCGTCCCACGTTGTCCAGGTCGCCGCCAGCAGCGCCGGTTCGCAATTATCAGTGGTCGGAATCTCATCGGACATCCACGGCCTCCAGCTCAGCGCGTTACACGACCGGACAGGACAACACTCACTGCTCAAACCCGGCGGAGACCAACAACGGCTCCGGAACGCAACCTAAGCTCCAGACATCTCGACGGCCATCGAAGCATGGATGCACGGCCGGTCAAGATTCATTCTGTTAGGACTTCTGAACGTCTTCCACCCGCCCTGGCGCCCGCGCTGATCCTGCTCACCCTCCTGCCCGCCTGGCTGCGCCAACACACCGCCGGCCAGGGAGCGCGACTCCCGCGCAGCTCGGCGAGCTCAACGCCGAAGCCGTCGACACCCTCCAAGGGCTGTGCGAGCTCACCTCGGGGGCCGGGGACCGGCAGCTCGACCGCCTGCACGAGCAGGGCCGGCGGCTACTGGAGGCCCGGCTGGCCCACGGCCGCCGCTCCGGCCTCGAACACGCCGTTATCCGCCTCGGATGCCGACCCTTGATCATCTACGAAAGCCGATCGACTCCTTGCCACAACAAGATGGCGTTACCACTCATTTGGATTCCCTGGAGCCATCTCGGTGCATCCTGGCGGTATGGGGATTGAAGAGGACGGTTTCCACAGGTTCCGCGAGCCGATGCCTGAGCAGGCTAGTGGCCTGCAGCGAGAAACCGGAACCGCCTCGCATTCCGGCCGGGATGCGCGGCGTCTCCATGACCTGCTTGTGGCGGCCATCGACGCCGCCGGGGCGCACATCGGTGCGCTCTATCTGCTCGACGAGGACCAGGGGCTCCTGCTCATGGACGCCCAGCAGGGCATTCCCCTCTCTATTGCCAAAGCCTGGTCGAGGGTACGCCTCAGCGAGGCTGGAGCGCTCGCGGACGCGATGTCCGAGCGGCGGCTGGTCTGGCTGGCCGACCTGGAGGAACTGGCCCGCAGCTCGCCCTATGCGGGGCTAGTCATGCCATACCGCCTCTCAATGGTCGTCGCGCCCATCCGCACCGGCGACACCAGCTGGGGGGCGCTCCTGCTGGCCTGGCCGCCGGGCCAGACCGAGCCCACCGAGGAACAGCGCCAGGTGATCGAGCGGACCTGCGAGCGGATGGGGACGATGCTGCACGAGGCCCTGCTGGCCGGGCAGCCGGTGAAGCCGCGCGCCAAGCCACGCATGATCACTCCCTGGAAGCGACGACAGCTCGACCTCAACGTCGGCATGGCCACCCTGGACTGCCTCAACAGCCTGCCCGAAGGCTACCTGACGCTGAACCTGAAAGGCCGGATCACGTTCCTCAACCCACCGGCCGCCGAACTGCTCGGCGACTCGCCTTCCCACCTGCTCGGCCGGCGCGCCTGGGAGGCGCTGCCGTGGCTGAACACCCCCGAGTACGAGGACCGCTACCGGGCAACGGTGATCAGCCAGGAGGCCACCTCCTTCACCGCCCGGCGGCCCAGCGGGCAGTGGCTGGCGTTCCAGCTCTATCCCGCGCCGGCGGGCATCAGCGTCCGCGTCACGCCCAGCACCATGACGCATGACCCCGCCCATCTCATGCCGGACCACATTCTGCCCGGCAGCACGAGGGTGGACGCGTCCACGCTCTACGGCACGATGCAACTGGCCCTCAGACTCTGCCAGGCCGCCACCGTGCAAGAGATCGTCGACCTGGTGGGCGACCACCTGCTGCCGGTCTTCAACGCGCAGACCCTGTCCATCGTGTCCGATGAGAACGGCCGGCTGATCCTGCTCGGCAGCCGTGGCACGACGCCGGAGAGCGTCGAGAGGTTCAACCAGTGGTCGACGACCGGGAAGGCCGGAGCAGAGGCCCCGGCGAACGCCACCGAGCCAGTATTCTTCGCCTCCCGGCGGGAACTGCGCGAGGTCTATCCCCCGGTGGTCGACGACCCCCTTTCGGCGTGCGCGGCGCTGCCGCTGACCACGCCGAGGCGGACACTCGGCACTCTCGTGATCGGCTACGACCGCCCGCACCACTTCACCGAGAGCGAGCGCGCCACCCTCACCTCCCTGTCCGGGCTGGTCGCGCAGGCCCTCGACCGAGCCCAGCTCTATGACGTCAAGCACGACCTGGCGCAGAGCCTGCAGGAAAGCCTGCTCCCCCACCGCCTGCCACAGATCGACGGGCTGGAGGTGGCCGCCCGCTACCTGCCCGGCACCCGCGGCATGGACATCGGCGGCGACTTCTACGACCTGATCAGCTTGGGCGACGAGTGCGCGGCGGCGGTCATCGGCGACGTGCAGGGACACGACCCGGCGGCGGCGGCGCTGATGGGGCAGGTGCGCACGGCGATCCACGCCTACGCGGCCTCTGGGGCGGATCCTGGTGAGGTGCTGGCGCACACCAACCGGCTGCTCGTCGACCTGACCCCGGACCGGTTCACCAGCTGTCTCTACATCGACCTCGACCTGCACAACAGTGTCCTGAACGTGGCCGACGCCGGCCACCTGCCGGCGCTGCTGCACCACCATGACGGGGCTACCCAGCTGATCGAGCCGGCCCCCGGGCTCCTGCTCGGCATCGACCCGCACGCCGAGTACGAGACCTCGCAGATCGCGCTACCACCCGGCTCCACACTCGCGCTCTACACCGACGGGCTGGTCGAAGCGCCCGGCGTGCTGCTGGACGACGCCATCGCCGACCTCTCCCTGCACCTCGGCAGGCTCGCCCGGCGGCCGCTGCAGGAGCTCGCGGACGCCCTCATCGCCCCCTCGTCGAACGTCGACCAGCGCCTCGACGACACCGCGCTGCTCCTGCTCCGCTCAAGCACCTGACAACCGCGATGCGGGACGCAGGCCGGACCAGAGCGCCGGCCTCTCAGGCAACTTCTCACCCATGTCCGCACAGGTCAGACTCCAGATTTGCGCCCTAGGCCGACGAAATATGCGGAATACAGGGCAGCGGTAGACCGCAGTTCGCGCACGTCTGAACCGCCGCGTTCTGGTTCACGCCGCCGACTGTCGCAAGCCGATGTGTTGATCACTACTACTCCCTGGGCACGGCCACAAGATCCTAAGACTTCGAAGAGGGGGACCAAGGCCGGGTGAACGGCATGGCCCCTCTGGTGATCAGAAGCGGAACGCCTCGGCGAACCGGCTGAATAGCACGGGACCGCCTTCTACGCGCACGCTGCGTCGTGCGGGGCGACCAGCCTCTCGTCCAGGTCTTCTCGTCCTGGCCGGACGGCATCCTCCGACCCGGCCTGGATCTACGGCCGCCGTCGACATCTACGCGGCCATCTGCAACACACTCACCACTGCGTGCGACTGGAAGCCCGAACGCGTTGAGGAATGGTGGGGACAGGCGCTGGTCCGCGAGTTGCTGACTCACATGCGGCTGGCGTGTGCCTGGAACGGCTGATCGTCCGGTCTACGAGGTCGCGGCTTGTCACGGCCGTCGCCGAGCCAGTGATCGCAGCCCGGCGCAAGCGGCTCGTGGCTGTTCTCAAGGTAGAGGATGCGCCGGTGGAGCCGTGATTGGGCGGCCTTGAGCTGGAGCTGTATGGCGGCGGGTAGCGTGGAGCCGAGGAGGCGAGGAAGGGAACCAGCGGGAGCGCCGACAGGGGTGACGGGATGGGAGCTGATGCCGAGCTCATGCTCAGTGGTCTGCTGCGCGCCGATCACCTGACCTCTGTGGAGGACATACCGGAACTGCATCGCATACGCGGCCCCTCGGCTTCTCCCAGACCATGGTCTACGTGGCCGACCTGCAGCAGCAGTGCCTCCTACCGCTGCACGGCCAGCGCGGTGCGGCCGGGGAGCCGCTGGAACCGCTGCGCATCGACACCACCCTGGCCGGGCTGGCCTTCCGCACCATAAAGATCATTCAAGTGTTGCGCTCCGCCGGACCGCACGAGGACGAACCCGCGGAGCCGCCGGCCCGTGAAGGCCCGCAGCGGCTCTGGGTGCCCCTGCAGAACAGGACCGAGCGGATCGGCGTACTTGGACTCACCGTGCCCCTTTTTCGACGAGGCCACCGATCGGCGGGTGAAGACCCTGGCCTCGCTGCTGGCCATGCTGCTGGTGAGCAAGCGCCAGGCCAGCGACACCTACGAAGCTCTGGTACGCCCCACGACGATGAATCTGTCGGCCGAAATCCTGTGGACGCTGATGCCGGCGCGAACCGTCGCCAACGACCGAGTCGTAGTGAGCGCGATGCTGGAGCCGGCGTACCTGGCGGGTGGGGACGCCTTCGACTACGCCCTCGACGGCCAGACGGTGCACCTGGCGATCTTCGATGCGATGGGGAATGACACCGCGGCCGGGCTGACGGCCACCATCGCCGTGGGCTGCTACCGCAACAGTCGCCGCCAGGGCATGGATCTGGTCGCGTGCGCCGAGGCGATCGACGACGCGATCGCCGAGCAGTTCCAAGCGGCCAGGTTCACCACCGGGATCCTCGCTGACCTGGACACCAGGACCGGTGTGCTGACCTGGGTCAATCGTGGCCACCACCCACCGATGGTGCTGCGCCACGGCCGGGTGGCGGTCACCCTGGAAACCTCCGCGGCCCTGCCCATGGGCTTCAACCTGGGTGAGACGGCTCCCTCTGCCCGCTGCCTGGGTCGTCTACAGTGCTCCGGCCTTGAGGCCAGGGGGTGAAGCGGACTCTCCCGCGTAGCGGGGCAGGGAAAGCCGGATCGCCCCAGGCGATCCGGCGTCTACCCGGCTCAGACCGGGCGGTTCTGTTGCTTGATGTACTGCCGCAGGACACTGATCGGAGCGCCGCCCACGCTTCCTGCGAAGTAGGAGCCCGACCACAGCTTGTTCGCCCGGTAGTAGTGGCGGGCCAGTTCGGGGAACTCGGTGCGCAGCCGCCTGGAGGACACCCCTTTCAGCGAGTTGACCAAGCGGGACAGTGCGACCTTCGGCGGGAAGTTCACCAGCAGGTGGACGTGGTTGCTCTCGCCGTTGAACTCGGCCAGCTCGCACTCGAAGTCCGCGCACACCTCCCGCATGATCTGCTCCCATGCGCTCCAGGTGGGTCCCGGTGAACACCCGATGCCGGAACTTGGTCACGAGAACCAAGTGGGCGTGCAGGACGAGAACACAGTGTTTACCTGTTCTGATGTCTCCATGCTCAGCCATGAACAATGGCATGATCATGGCGTGCAGCTCCGGTACAACTTCCGGCTCCACCCGTCTCCGGGTCAGCGTCAAGCGCTGGCTCGGGCGTTCGGGTGCGCACGGACGGTGTCCAACGACGGGCTGCGCGCCAGGCAGGAAGCCCACGCCGGCGGTCTGCCGTACATCCCGGATGCAGACCTGTCCAAGCAGGTCATCACCCAGGCGAAGAAGACGCCGGAACGCGCCTGGCTGGGCGAGGTCTCCGCCGTGGTGCTCCAGCAGGCGCTCGCCGACCTGAACACCGCCTACCGCAACTTCTTCGCCTCGATCACCGGCCAACGCGAAGGGCCGAAGATCGCCCCACCGCGCTTCCGCTCCCGCAAGGACAACCGGCAGGCGATCCGGTTCACCAAGAACGCCCGCTTCACGGTCACGGCGGGCGGGAAGCTGCGCCTGCCGAAGATCGGCGACGTGCCGGCGCGATGGTCTCGTGATCTCCCCGCCGAGCCGTCGAGCGTGACGGCCATCAAGGACGCGGCGGGGCGGTACTTCGCCTCGTTCGTGGTCGAGACCGGCGCAGATCCGTTGCCGCAGACGCCGCACGAGGTCGGTATCGACCTGGGGCTCACCCACTTCGCGGTGCTCTCAGACGGCCGGAAGATCGACAACCCGAGGTTTCTGCGCCGCGCCGAACGACGGTTGAAGAAGGCCCAGCAGGCCCTGTCCCGCAAGGACAAGGGGTCGAACAACCGGAAGAAGGCCGCGGCCCGGGTCGCCCGTGCTCACGCCAGGGTGGCCGACGGGCGCCGGGACTTCGCGCACAAGCTCTCCACGCAGATCATCCGCGACAACCAAGCGGTGTACGTGGAGGACCTGTGCGTGAAGGGCCTGGCCCGCACCCGGCTGGCCAAGAGCGTTCACGATGCGGGCTGGTCGCAGTTCATGGCCATGCTGGAGTACAAAGCCGGACGGTACGGCCGGGGCTTCGCCAAGGTCGGCCGGTTCTTCCCATCGAGCAAGTCGTGCTCGGCGTGCGGCGCCGTGGCGGGCACGATGCCGCTGAACATCCGGTCGTGGACCTGCCCGTGTGGAGCGGTCCACGACCGGGACGTCAACGCCGCGATCAACATCCTCGCCGCCGGACGGGCGGAGAGGCTAAACGCCTGCGGAGGGACCGTAAGACCCGCCGCCTAGCGGAGGGCAGGACCCAGCGAAACAGGAAGCCACAGAGATGCCGCACGTGCGGCACGGGCTGAATCCTCCTGCCTTCAGGCCGGGGAGCGCGTCAAAAGCTCGAACCCGGTGATCGCTTGCTCTTCTACACCGACGGCATCATCGAGGCGCAGAACGCCGAGGGTGAGTACTTCGGCCTGGGCCGCTTCACCGACTTCATCATCATGCACGAGGGCGACGGGCGTACCAGAAGGGCCGACTGCAGGACGATGCCACGGACTTTTTGGTCGAATGGCTCACCGAGCACTCCCAGCTCACCCTGTAGTCCGGAGGTGCCGTCAGCGGCGGGCATCCGCGGCGCCGGGATCTGGGGGCGGTGGTGCCGCAGGCCGGCGCCTGGGCAGCGGGAGGTTCGCGTACGCGCCGGACAAGGCAACCACCTGCCAAATCCAGTTCTGGACGGCTGCCGCCGCGTCGTCAAGCGGCCCGTCGCTGGGTTCACACTGGTTCACATGCGGTTACTTACCGCCGAGCAGCCGCGGGTAACTATGCCTGGCAGGCAGCTCGTCTTGGTGAGTCCATTGCCGGTTTCAGGATGCGGTAGGTGGTCATTTCGGTCGGCCGAAGCCAGCCGGCGAGCGAGGGCAGGCGGTGAAGTGCCTTTGTCATGGGCTGCCCGTGCCCCGGTCAGCGACCGCCATGAAATTGATCAGCGCCCCTGTGGCCGCCGTTCACGTCACCCGTTGTGACACCGGTGAGCGTTGTGACACCGGTGAGCTCGCTGACCGGGGATGACAACCCCGTATGTGCTTCGTGACGGGTTCGTTAGCGACAGGGCGACCCCGGCTGTCTCAACCTGCCGCCGTGGCCCGCCCTGGACGGCGACGATGCAGCCAGTGGATGCACCTGGTTGGCCGGCGTGTGGGCTGAACCGTCCATCGCCGAAGCGGTCACCGTGGCCAGCCCGGCGTTCGCCAACCGCGTCAACGCCGTGTGCGCAGGGCATCGCCCCAGCGCCGGCCAGGTTCGGCGCATGATCGTGACGCTCGCCCGGTACCTGGCTCGAATGCGCGGCCGCGCCACCCCGTTCGGAATCTTCGCCGGCGTGGCGCCTGTGCGGTTCGGCGAGACGGTCCCGGCCTACTGGCCCGCGAACCACGCGGTTCATGCCCGCGCGGACGCGGCTTGGCTGGCCGCGGTCATCGGCCGGCTGGAGAGGTGCTCCACTCTGCGGCGCCGGCAACGCGTCGAGATGAATGACTTCGCCGTCGCACGCGGAGACCGGCTGGTCGTGGGCTGGCAACCTCATGCCTCGATGATGAGCGATGGCCCGGCCCCACAGGTGTCGGTGCGCTACGGCACCGTCGTGCGGGCGATCGTCCAGGCCGCGCGTTCCACCTGATCGCTGCCGGCGAGGGCGAGGCCGTGGGGCCGGTCTCCGTACGCGAGGACTTCCTGCGCCGCTCACCGTCGATGCGAGTGCCGCTCCGCCACCTTGGCGGAGCGGCGGGCCACCCAGGAAATCGAGTGGAACCGGCTCTGGCCGCGAAGGCAGGCTTACGGAGTGAGGACCACCTTGTTGCACTCGTCCTGCTTGTTCTTGAACAGCTCGAACCCACGCGGCGCCTCGCTGAGCGGCATGCGGTGCGAGATGACGAAGCTCGGGTCGATCTCGCCCGCGCGGATCCGCTGCAGTAGCGGCTCGGTGTAGCGCTGCACGTGACACTGGCCGGTGCGGATGGTCAGCGAACGGTTCATGACAGTGCCCATCGGGAACTTGTCGACGAACCCGCCGTAGACGCCGATGACGGAGACCACGCCGCCGTTGCGGCAGGCCATGATGGCCTCGCGCAGCGCGTAGGGGCGCTCGGTCTCCATCCGGGCGGCCTGCTTGGTGCGGTCGTAGGCGTACATGGCCGGAGTCGGGTGGTGGGCCTCCATGCCGACGGCGTCGATGCAGGCGTCGGGGCCGCGCCCGCCGGTCATGTCGCGCAGCGCCTCCAGCACGTTCACCTCCTCGTAGTTGAGGACTTCGGCGCCGGTGCGCTGGACTCGCCGCAGCCGGTACGGGAAGCGGTCGATGACGATGACCCGGTCCGCGCCGAGCAGGAACGCGCTGGCCGCGGCGAACTGCCCGACCGGGCCCGCGCCCCAGATCGCGATGGTCTGGCCCGGCTTGATGTCGCACATCTCCGCACCCATGAAGCCCGTCGGAAAGATGTCCGACAGGAACAGCACCTTCTCGTCCGGCAGGTCGTCCTCGACCTTGATGGGGCCGACGTCGGCGAACGGCACGCGCACGTACTCGGCCTGCCCGCCGGCGAAGCCGCCCAGCATGTGGGAGTAGCCGAAGATACCGGCGGGCGCGTGGCCCATCAGCTTCTCGGCCATGCCCGCGTTGGGGTTGGAGTTCTCGCACACCGAGTACAGCTCGGCCTCGCAGGCGAAGCAGGCGCCGCAGGCGATCGGGAACGGCACCACCACGCGGTCCCCGGTGTGCAGGTTGTGCACGCCGGGGCCGACCTCGACGACCTCGCCCATGAACTCGTGGCCGAGCACGTCGCCCTTCTTGACGGTCGGGATGTAGCCGTCCACGAGGTGCAGGTCGGAGCCGCAGATCGCGGTCGATGAGACGCGGACGATCGCGTCGCGCGCGTTGAGGATCTGCGGGTCCGGAACGTCTTGGATCTCCAGGCGGTTGCGGCCCGCCCACACGTTGGCCTTCATGCCCGTCCTCCGATCGGCTGTGCGGGACGCTGATGGAGCTGGCGCCGGGCGCGGTGGCCCTCGGGGCTGCCCTCGGAGCGGACCACCTCGCCGGTCTCCATGACCTGCTTGAAGCGGCGCAGGTCGTCGCGGACCTGCTGCTCGGGGTGCTCGCCGAACATGCGGGCGACGGCGGCGGCGGCGAGCTTGCGGCCGGGCGCGCCGTACTCCAGGGAGACGTCCACGACCGTGCCGCGGCCCGCGGGCCCGTCGGTGAAGCTGACCAGGCCGGCGGTGGAGATGCCGGTGCCGGGCACCGAGCGCCAGGCGATGAGGTCGCCGGCCCGCTCGTCGATGATCTCGGCCTCCCATTCCAGGTCGACGATCGTGCCCTTGGCCTTCCAGCGGGAGCGGCGCTGGTTGATGGTGCGCACCGAGTCCAGGTGGACCATGAACGTGGGAAGGTTCTGCAGGTCGCGCCAGAAGCGGTAGACGTCCTCGCGGGGCTTGTTGATGGTGATGGAGGCGCGCACCTGCAGCGGACCCTTGGTCTTGGCAGTGCCGCCCCGGGCGCAGGCGGCGTCCAGGGCGGTGAGCCCGGCGACGGCGCCGAGCGCGGCCAGGGCGCGGGTGCGGCGGGCGCCGGTGCGGCCGGCGGCGGCCCTGCCCAGGACGCCGAGGTCCATCGTGTCGCCGGCGACCCTGGTCCACGCCCACTGGGCAGGGTTCTTGGCGCCGAGCAGCAGCGCGGCGTGCAGGAGCTCGCGCCCGCCGACGAGCCTGGCGACGGTCGTGGCCCCTGGCGCGTCGTCGACGCCGCACAGGCGGGTCACGGCCCGTGGTGCCGCCAGTTGCGCCGCGCCCAGCGCGAGGCTGGTCCACCCGAGCGCACGGGCGAGTTTGTCGGTCATCATGCGTCCTAACGCAGGTTTTGGTGGTATGTGCGTATGCTGCGGGCGGCCCCCGGTCTGCTGACGCCCCCCGCGTCCTCCGTTTCTTGCCCCTGACAAAACGGGTGACACCAGCGGATTCAGGCATGAAAGGTGCAGGTCGTCTGGATGGCCGTCCACGACGGGCTGGACGACACCGGGCTGTCCTGGGTCTCCGGCCCAGGTCCCGTGAGCCCAGCCCGCCGCTCGATCATGAGGCCAAGCAGCGCCTGGCAGTCACCCGGCATGCAGGGAGGTCACCGGCAACGTCGCCATGTCGTGCCGGTACGTCGGCATCAACCGGCAGGTCTACTCCATCTGGTACCGGCGCTGCCGAGCCGAGGGCATCGACGGCCTACGGACGCGCTCCAAGCGGCCCAGGACGAGCCTGAACGCCACCGACGTCGAGATCGCCGAGTGAAGATCGTGGTCGCGCTGTACCTGAAGCGGTGCCACGACGCCACCGTCGGCAAGTCGGGCGTGTGGCGTATCCTCAAGCGCCTGGACCTGGACCGGCCTCGCAGCGGGCACGCGGGCACCCGCCCCCAACCAGGTCCCATTCCGAAAGCAGTGCCAGCGCGGACAGCGACGGACGCACGTTCGTGAGCGACGAGGTCACGCCCGACGTTCAGCGGCGGTGGCCTGCGGGCCCCTGGCGAACTCCTGCACGATGCGCTCGCAAAAGGCCGGCAGGTCGTCGGGCGACCGGCTCGTGGTGATGTTGCCGTCGGTGTCGACCGGCTCGTCGACCACCTCGGCCCCGGCGTTGTGCAGGTCGGTGCGCACGCTCGGCCACGAGGTCAGCCGGCGGCCCCGCGCGGCGTCGGCCTCGACGACGTTCCACGGGCCGTGGCAGATCGACGCGACCGGCTTGCCCGACTGGACGAAGTCCCGGACGAACCGCACCGCAGCGGGTTCCATCCGCAACTTGTCCGGGTTCACCGTCCCGCCCGGCAGGAGCAGCGCCTCGTAGTCGTCGACCGACACCTCGCCGACCAGCCGGTCCATCGTGAAGGTGCCGGCGTCTTCGAGGTCATGGTCGCGCGCCTGGATCTCGCCGCTGGTGATGGAGACCACGACGGTGCGGGCGCCGGCGTCGTCCAGCGCCTGCCGCGGACGCTCCAGCTCGACTCGCTCCACCCGTCGGCCGCGAGGATGGCGACCCGGCGTCCGTTCAGCTCTCCGGCCATGTCAGGCACCCGCCCCCGCCATCGCCGGGTGCAGGACGACCTTCGTCCAGCCCTCGTCTCGCTTGTCGAAGTGCTCATACGCCTCCGGCGCGCGGTCGAGGGGCAGCTCATGGCTGACGATGAAGGACGGTTCGGCCTTGCCCGCGGCGATCAGGTCGCGCAGCTGCCGGTCGTACTTCTTGACCGGGGCCTGGCCGCTGCCGATGTGCTGGCCCTTGAACCAGAACATGCCGTAGTCGAAGGCGAGTTTGCGCTGCTTGGCCAGCTCGTCACCGACCTCGAGGTCCTGCGGGACGAAGACGCCGACATTGCCGATCTTCCCGGTGAAGCGTACCGAGGCGACCAGCCGGTTCATCGTCAGGTTGGGCTGCTCCCGGCCGTCGGGGGTCGTGCGCCTGATAGCCGACGCACTCGCAGCCGTTGTCCGCGCCCAGCCCCATCGTCTCGTCCAGAACAACCTGCACCGGGTCGACCTTGGAATCGTCGATGGTGATCGCGCCGATCGATTCGGCCAGCCGCAGCCGGTCGGGGTGCCGGTCGACGACCATCACCTTGCTCGCCCCTCGGATGGTCGCCGAAAGGGCGGCCATCAGCCCGACCGGGCCCGCACCGTAGATGACCGTCTGGTCGCCGGGCTGCACGCCGGCCATCTCGGTGGCGTGGTAGCCGGTCGGGAAGATGTCGGCGAGCATCACGTAGTCGGTCTGGCGCTGCTCGGCGTCCTCGCCCAGCAGCAGGCAGTTGAAGTCGCCCCAGGGCACGCGCAACAGCTCGGCCTGCCCGCCGCCGTAGGCGCCCATGTCGGCGAAGCCGTAGGCGGCGCCGGCCATTTTCGGCTCAGGCTGAGCGGTCAGGCAGTAGTTCGTCAGCTGCCACTCGCAGTTCTTGCAGTGCCCGCACGAGATGTTGAACGGCAGGACGACCCAGTCGCCCACCTGGACCTTGTCCACCCCGGCGCCGACCTCGGCCACCTGACCCAGGTTCTCGTGCCCGAACCAGCGGCCGGGCTTCGATGTCGGTCCGGCCCTCGTACATGTGCAGGTCCGAGCCGCAGATATTCGCCGACCTGATCCGCGCCAAAACGTCGGTCGGCCGCTCGATCCGCGCGTCCCGCACCTCCTTGACCCTGACCTGCCGCGGCCCCTCGTACACCACTGCCTTCATCACCATCCCCTGAATCCACAGCCGGGCGTGGTAAGTGTCCGAACGAGCACTGACCGTCACAGCGAGGGCTCGGAACGGTGATCTAATAGGCCATGGGAGACGGGGCAGCCAAGCGGTGCGGAGACCTACATCGCGGTCCACGCCGCCTACAGCGCGGCCCTGGCATGGGGCCGCTGGACGGCGAAACCCGCCGCGCTCTCGCACCACCGACACCGTCAACGCCTGCCTCACCGTTCCGGAACACGTCGTCACCCAACTCGGGCTCGGCCCCGCCGTGACGCGCCGCGACGACATCCCCGCGCTTCGCGCCCCGCATCCTGGATGCCCGCCAGCAGAAGCGCTACCTTCGCGCCGTCGAACGACGGCCCCCTCGCCCGTGACCAAGCCGTCGGCGACTGCTGTTGCACAAGCGGGCGGCCTCGCCCTGCCCGCCCACATCCTCCGGCACACCCTGGCCACCCCTTCGCTCCGCACCGGCGTCGACAGCGTCGTCGCCCGGCTCGACCCCACCCGGCGCTACACCTTGCCCACCGACCAACGGGTCCCCACCAAGCGCTCAGCATGAAACAACCACAGCCCGACGATGCGGTGGCCAAGCGGGCGCGCCATGGGCCGCCATCTCGCGGCGCCCTTCCCTCGACAAGCGTCGCCGGATCAACGCCTCAGCGGCGACACGGTGCCCGCTGTGGACACCTACCTCACCTGCCGCATCCAGATCTTCATCACCCGATACACGACGCATGCGCCGCGCGACTGTGGGTATTCGGTCCCGGAATCCACCCGGCTACCGGCGAGGAGCGCTCATGGCCATCAGTGAGCAGCATCGGCCGGAGATCGTCATCGGACTCGTGGCGACCCCGCCGGACTATCCGGCGCAGGTGGTCGCGCGGCTCGCCGCCGAGTTGGCCGACCGGCTCGCCGAGCAGGTGGACCAGCAGGTGCGGTGGACCGTCCGGGCTGGCTGGGGTGAAGTGGCGCCGCGCCGCGACGGCGGCGTCGAGGCGCTGCTCGACGATCTCGCCCGCCGACGCGCCGACGCCCGGTGGGACGTCGCGATCTGCCTGACCGACCTGCCGCTGCACACCAAGCGGGTGCCGCTGGTGGCGCATACGTCCGCCCGGCGCCGGGTCGCGGCGGTGTCCTTGCCCGCGCTGGGGCTGCGCCAGCTGCGAGCGCTCCGCGCCGCCGTCCCGGGTCTCGTGAGCCGGCTGCTCACCGACACTTCCGAGGAACGGGTACCGCCGACCGGCCGGGCACCAGCCGAACTGGCCGGCCAGGTCGCCGCCATTCACCGAGTGGTCGGCCAGGCCGATGCCGGGGAACTGGGCTACGTCGCCTCGCGGCTGGCCGGCCGGGTGCGGCTGCTGACCGGAATGATCCGGGCCAACCGCCCGGGACGCGCCCTGCTGGGCCTGTCCAAACTCCTGGCCGGCGCCTTCGCCACGGCCGCGTTCGCGCTCACCACCAACACCATCTGGGAGATGGGTGACGCGCTCGACGGACTCCGCCTCACTGTGATCATGCTTCTCGGACTGACCGCGCTGGTGACCTGGCTGATCATCGCGCACGACCTGTGGGAGAAACCAGACCGGGAGACACCGGCTGAGCTGGCCCGGCTGTTCAACCTGGGCACAATCCTCACCCTCACCCTGGCCGCCGCGGTGTCCTATCTGGTGCTGTTCGCCGGAACGACACTCGCCGCAGCGCTGCTGATCGACACCTCCGTGCTGGAACAGAACCTGCAGCGGCCGGTCGATCTCACCGACTATCTGAACCTGGCCTGGATCATCAGCTCGCTGGCCACCGTCGGCGGCACGATCGGCTCCGGGCTGGAGGACGAGGACACGGTGCGGGCCGCCGCTTACGGCTACCATCCCGAACCCGGCGGCTGGCGGGACGAGCGGGACGCGTGATTCCCGCCTCGGGCCAGGGCTTGTCCGCATTACCCGGGCGGGCACTGCAGGCCAGCGCCGCCGGAGATGCAGGATCACCTCTAAATCCAGGTAAGCAGCGACCTGGTCGTAGCTCGTCTTCCCGAATGCAGCCGCAGCCACACACGGCGCCGACCTCGTAAAACTTTCTGCACATCTGCTGGGTATGGCACGTCGGACATGCCTATCACCGCCGTAGCCATCAGGTAGAGCAGGGGTTGAAAGGTCGGGTCCGGGTTGTGGTCGATCAGCGTGACCAGCGCACCCACACCTCACCGCCAGCGTGCCGCTGCTGGCCAACCTCAAGAACCTCTACGGCACCGATCCGCACGCCATCCGCTCACCATCGACGTGGTCGAGGCCTCCGGCGCCGTAATCACCATGGGCTGCGGCGACGCCTGCCCCGTCTTCCCTGGTAAACGCTACGAGGACTGGACGCTCGATGATCCGGCAGGCCAGGGCATCGAGGCCGTGCGGGCGATCCGGGAAGAGATCAAGGATCGCGTCGCAAAGCTGATCGCCGTTCTGCTGCCCTAGCGACGATGGCACCGGATCCGCCTGATCAGCTCGGTCTGTCAGAAGCAGCCGCACCCATACTCTTTGGCCCGTGCATATGCGCCTCTGAGGTAGTCGGGGGCGATCGTCCGCTGTACGTCCGACGTGCCGCCCTCGCGCGTCGTGCTATCGAGTTCGCATCCGCCACACGCTTCATGCGTGAGCGATGAGTTCGGGCGGCGGATCGGGTCTGCCCTGGCATGACTCGAATCATCGCTGACATCTCGGTCTCTCTCGACGGCTTCGTCACTGGGCCCGACCCCAGCCCGGACAACGGTCTGGGCACCGGCGGCGAGGCCCTGCACACGTGGGCGTTTTCCGACGACCCCGACGACCGCCAGGTCCTGCGCGAGGCGGCAGCCCGCTCGGGCGCCGTCATCCTCGGCCGTCACCTCTTCGACGTGGTCGACGGGCCGAAAGGCTGGGACGACAACGTCGGCTACGGCGCCGGCGAGGTCGGCAAGCCCGCGTTCGTCGTCGTGACGAACGCGCCGCCGGAGTCCGTGCGGCTCACCGGCCTCGACTGGACGTTCATCACCACCGGGCTGCCCGACGCCGTCACCGCCGCGCGCAAGCGAGCCGAGGCGGCGTCGTCGGACAGTGGCAAGGACCTCGACGTCATCCTCATGGGCGGCGGCGCCACGATCGGCTCCGCGCTCGACGCCGGGCTGGTCGACGCGCTGACGCTGCACCTTGGGGTGCCGGTAAGAAACGTGTCATGAGCCCCAAACGGGCGTTGCTGCGAGAGCAACAACCACTTGGACCTGCACTTCCCGCCCGTCGGTATGCCAAGACCCCCCGGATGCCGCAGGGCCCGCGCGGCGCGCGGGCCCTGTCTTGTCCTGAGCGTGCGGCTCGGTGACGTGGTGATCGTCACGCAGTGGCGGGTGGGACGAGTTCGATCTCGATGGCCAGCACGCCGAGCGCCTCCTTCTCCGGGCCGTAGACGGGGTTGAGGAACCCAGGAACAGCCGTTGGCGCTGAGATTGATCCTGGACGGAACGTGACGCCTGGTTTCGGTGTGTGATCGTCTCTGCTTGAGATTCGGGCATCTGGCGTGATCGTCGCTTTGACGGTGATCAGTGACATCTCTACCGTTGTCACCCATGCCTGTGGGGTTTTTGTCTGATGACCAGGTCAGGGCGTACACGGCGTTCGAGGAGCTGCCGTCGCTGTCGGATCTGGAGAAGTTCTTCTTCCTGGACGCGTTCGATCGCGATGTGATCGCCAAGTCGCGCCAGGACTCCCATCGCCTGGGCGTGGCCGTCCAGATCGGGACGGTCCGTGACAAGGGGCTGTTTCTGGAGGATCCTCTGGCGGTGCCGTGGCCAGTGGTGGACTACCTGGCCGAGCAGCTGGGGATCGGCGATCCCTCGCAGGTCAAGAGGTACGGCGAGCGGCTGAAGACGGCGTATGAGCACGCGTGGATGATCCGGGACGCCTACGGCTACCACGACATTGATGATCATGAGTCGTGGGAGGGGCGGGTGCTGGCGAGGCGGTTCCGGACGTTCCTGCACGGCCGGGCGTGGACGCATGCCGAGGGGCCGACGGCGTTGTTCGATCAGTCGGTGGCGTGGCTGCGCAGGCACCGGGTGCTGCTGCCTGGGGTAACGGTGCTGGAGCGCCTGGTGGCCAGCGTCCGGGAGCAGGCCGACGAGCGCCTGTACGCGACGGTGGCGCGTCAGGTGGAGCGCGCTGATCCGGCGTTGCGGCGGGACCTGTCGGGGCTGCTGGTCGTCCCTCCGGGGGCGCGGATGTCGGAGCTGGAGCGGCTGCGGCAGGCGCCCAAGCGGCAGTCGGGCACGGAGATGGCGCGGGCGCTGCAGCGGGTGGACGACATCGCCCGGTTCCGGCTGGGGCGGGTGCGCGTGAACAAGGTACCGGTGCGGCGGATGAAGACGCTCGCGAAATACGGGGCGGGCAGCAAGGCGCCGCTGCTGGCGCGGCTGCACGAACCGAGGAAGACCGCGACGATGCTGGCGGTGACCCGGTCGCTGGAGTCCGAGGCGATCGACGACGCGCTTGACCTGTTCGCGCTGCTGATGGCCTCGCGGCTGATTTCGCCGGCGCGCCGCAAGTCCTCCGGCGACCGGCTGACGATGCTGCCGAAGCTGGAGAGGGCATCCCGGCTGCTGTCGCGGGCGGGCCGGGTGCTCATCGAGCAGCTCGACCTGGTCGCCGAGGCGGGCGCCGACCTGGACCCCGCGGCGCTGTGGACGGCCGTCATCGCCGAAGCCGGGGCGAGCAAGGAGCAGGTGCTGGCCGCGCTGGAACAGGTCGACCAGCTCGTGCCCGACGACGACGGCGCGGCCGAGGCGGCGCTGCGCGCGCTGCTCTCGGCGACGGCGGGGATCGAGCTCAGCGCCATCATCGTGGTCTCGTGCCGGCAGGAGGCGACCACACGCCGGCGGGCCTGGTCGTCACGATGTCGGCTGCAGACGTCCTGGTCCCACCCGGTGACCGCGGGGCGAAGGAGCCGGTTGTAGGTGTCGATTCGTCAGGGTTCAGTTACAGACGGAGGATGACCAGGGCAATGTCGTCGGTGGTACCGGCAGGTGGGATCAGGTCGATCAGGAGGGCATCGGCGAGTGTTTCGGGGTCGGCGCCCTGATGTCGGGTGAGGGAGTCGGCAAGCCGGGCCAGGCCGGCATCGATGTCTTCGCGGCGGCATTCGATCAGCCCGTCGGTATACAGCACGAGGGTGGCTCCCTCGCTGAACGTGGTCTCGGCCTGCGGGCGGGGGGCGTGCTCGGGGCGGGCGCCAAGCGGGGGATCGGTGGCCTGGTCAAGGAAGTCCACGACGCCGTCGGGGCGCAGCAGGGCAGGCGGAAGGTGGCCGGCGCTGCTGTAGGCGATGGTGTGGTTGGTGCAGTCGATGATAGCCAGGGCCGCCGTGCTCGACTCCGCACCGTCGACGGAGCGAGCAAACACGCCGAGGACGTCCAGGGCCTGGGCGGGACCGCGGGAAACGCGGGAAGCGGCGCTGAGGGCACTGTGCAGTTGGCCCATGACGCCCGCGGCGGCCAAGCCGTGGCCGACGACATCGCCGACGGCCGCCGCAATGCGGTCGCCGGGCAGGTCGATCAGGTCGTACCAGTCCCCGCACACGTTCAGTCCTTCGGCCGCCGGTTGGTAGCGCGCTGCTGCACGGTGATGTCTCAACGGCTCGTGTGCCGGCAGCATCGCCTGTTGCAGGCTGAGGGCGATTTCGCGTTCGCAGGCGTGGGCCTGGCGCAGCCGTTCGTTGACCTCCTGCAATTCCCGCGCCTGGGTGTACAGCTTGGCTTCCAATGCCGTCACCCGGCCTCCGCGGCCTCGGCCACTGCGGGTGCGGATCAGCTCGGTGATGTCTTCGTCACGGTGCAGCAGCAACGCCACCCGCCCGTCCGGGCCGAAGACGGGGACGTTGATCGGGCTCCAGTACCGCTCCTCCCAGACCCCGGGCCGATCCGGGTACTCCACGTCGTAGCGGTGCAGCGTCATGGCGTCGCGCTCCCCGGTGGCGGCCACCCACCGCAGCGAATCCCGCAGCTTGCGCATCCCGGTTGAAGCAGGGTTGCCGGGGTCGTCGGGGAAGGCATCAGACAGGTGGCGGCCCACCACCTGGTCACGGGTGCGCCCCATGATGCTCAAGAACGCCTCATTGACGTCGGCGTACACCAGGTCCGTGGTGAACAGGGCCACCGCGCCCGGCAGCGCCTGGAATACCGCCTCGTAGTCGATCTCGGATACTGTCACGAGTCACCTGCCTGTGACGCCATGTCAATCACCTGTTCTTTCACGATGGGCATCAGCGGCGCTCCAGGAAGGTCAGCGCCCAGGGCGCCGCAACCGCTAGGCCTCGGATACCCACACGTCGGCGGGGGTAGTCGTCCCCACAGGTTGTGAAGAACGACGGCGGTAGCACCAAAGCAGGGCATCGACACCTCCACGCCGGGTGGACGCCTGCAGTTCCACATGTGCGGCGCCTTCGACGAGTTCCTCCGCGAACTCATCGTCGAGGGCACCCTCGAAGGATTGGCCTCGGCCCGCCGACGCGGCCGCGTCGGCGGGCGCCCACTGGCCCTGGACTCCCACGGCGTGGAGATGGCCCGCGCGCTGTATGAGACGAAGGGTGATGACGGCAAGCGCCGCTACGCCGTCCAGCAGATCGCCAACCGGCTCGGCGTCAGCCGCGCCGCCATCTACCGTCACCTCGATGGTGGTAACCCCCGTCCCGGCGTTGGGGTCCCGGCGTACTGTCACGGGCGTGGCCTCCGCCCCCGGTCCGGTCCCCGGCCGACAACGCACTGAGGCTTGGCTATCAGGGGCTGGCGAGCCAGCGGGTGTGCTCCACGGGGGGCGTGGTGTTGCCGGGCAGGCGTAGGACGAATCGGGCGCCTCGGGGGCTGTCTTCGATGGTGAGGGTGCCGCCGTGGGTTTCGGCGATCTGCCGGGCGATCGGCAGGCCGAGCCCGGTACCGCCGGCGTCCCGTCTTCGGGAGGCGCGCGGCACCGGCAAAGGGCGCGGGCCTGGCAGATCAGACAGACACATCAGATGGCCTCCAATCAGGAGGAGTACGGAAGAAAGGAGAACCGCGGCCCCCGGTCCCGGAGAGGGAAGACGGACCGGAGGCCGCGGAGACAAGGGGTTCAGACGCCGGCGGCCAGGTGCAGCACGCGCACCGCGTGCCCCTCCATCTCGTGCGCCGCGTCGGCGTCCGGCAGGGTCCGGGCGACGCTGGTGACGGCGTGCATGACGCCGCCGGCGCTGGTGTCGCCGCCCTGGATGAAGTGGGACAGGATCTGCCGCTGCTGCTCCTCGGAGTAGGAGAGCTTCTTGGCCACCTGCTCGATCGTCGCGGCGGGGTCGGTGACGCGGGCACCGGCCAGCCGTGCCATCTGATCGAGCTTGGCGCGTACGTAGTCGAGGTCGAGGAAGGTGGTGATCGCGTCCCGGGTCTGGGCGGTGATCAGGGCCAGGTTCTTGTCCTGGGTGTCGGCGCTCCAGCGCACCACTCCCTCGTCCATCCGGCCGCCGAGGTGGACGTGCCGGGCCGCGTCGGCGTTGATGGTCATGCCGTTGCGGCAGACCTGCACCAGCAGGCGCGGCACGATGGTGAACGCTCCCTCGCCGACCTCGCTGTTGGTGATGACGAACCCGGCGAACACGACCGGGTTGTCGGTGCCGCGCTCGCCGGTGAACGGGCTGCGGTAGTCGCGCAGCAGGTCCGGGGCGAGGGCTCGGACCTGCTCGCAGACCACGCGGACGTACATGCGCCGTTCGGTCAGGTCACAGCCGTCGATCTGGACCTGCACTCCGCTCTGGCGTACCCCGTCCAGGGCCGCCATGAGGACGTCGAAGTTGTCGATGATTCGGTAGCTGTCGGACAGGAACGCCCGCGCGACGCCATGGCCGCCGTTGCCGCGCAGTCCGCGTACGAGGAAGCGCCGGTCGGCCTCAGCCAGCCAGCCGTTGATGTTCGCGTCGTACAGGTCGGGCTTGTGCTCACGCAGGCGGCGCAGGTACGGCAGCGGGATGCCGAGTTTGCTTGCGAGGCCCTGGTCGCACACCCCGGTCGGCATGTAGAGCCCTGCGGTGGTGGTGACGCCGCGCTCCGACAGCAACGGCGCCGTGCTGATGCGCAGGCGGGTGCCTTCGGCGCGGATCTGGTGGCTGTGGGCCACGACGTCGACCTTGTGCGCCTGCTGATGGCGCAGCAGGTCGACGAGGTCTTCCAGGTTCGCGTTGCGGGTGGTCAGCGTGGGTGCGGATGCGGAACTCACAGGGGTCGCCCCATTCGTGGAGGTGGGTGGAAAGGGGAAGGTCCCGGCCGCCTGAACGCGCGGCCGGGACCAGATGAGGTGGTGCGGGATTTATAGGGCGGTGAGGAACTCCTCGTCGCTCGGCAACTGGTCGAACCGCCACCCCGTGACCAGGGCCGCCGGATAGTGATCGTCGGGGTGCGGCCGGGTGGCGAAGCGGCCACGGTTGTGCGGGGCGGCCTGCCGGCCCCGGTATACCTCGAAGACCTGGGTATCGAGGTCGATGATGTAGCCCCACTCGCACTCGGAGTAGTCCACGGGGTAGGAGGAGGCGTCGTCGATGACGCCTGCTCGCAGCATCGCCTCGGGGTCGCCCTGGGTTTTCCAGAGCAGTTCCACCCAGGTGATCACGTGGGACGAGACGTACGGGTCGGCGTACTCGCGGTACCGCTCGATATCGCCTGCAGTGGGCCGGCCGGAGGTGACCACCCGCAGCGCGACGACGCGCCCACGCAGCGCGTCCGGCGCCTCGGCGGCGGTGCGCAGCCATGCCAGCACGATCAGGCCCACTCCAGTCGGTTCGGAGTCGTAGTGGTTGTAGGCGATCTTCTCGGTCTTGTCGGCCACGAAGCCGATGAATCCACGGCTGGCCATGGTCACCGGACCTCCGTGTCGGTACAGGTCATGTCAGGTCCTTTCGCATCGTTGGCGGGAAGGCCGAAACTCGGTTGGAATGGGCGGCCAGAGCAGCCGCCGTTCGTTGTCAGGCGGCCTGGAGACCGTCGTCGGCGATGACGTCATCCGCGCCATCGGCCGCCTCCGGATCCGGAAGTTCACGGTGGGAGGCGTCGTCGTGCTCCGGGACGTCGGTGAGGGTGACGCCGTGCTCGGGTGAGGGCGCATCGTCCGCGACGGCGGACACGTTCTGGTCCACGGCTGAGTCCGCAGGATCGTCGTCTTCCCGGCCTGCAGTGACCGGTTCCATGGCGGCGGGCGTGTCGCCGAGGTAGGGAGTGCCGTCGATCAGGGCCCGCTCGATGGGCGCCGGCGCGTACGCCTTCTCCCCCAGCTCAGGCCCCAGCTGGTTGACCAGGAACCGCAGCCAGGCGGCGGCGTCAGCGGTCGAGCAGGGGCTGTAGCGACCCTCGCGCCAGGTGTTCTTGCACTCGGCGGAGGCCTCGCTCATCTGGTACTCCCACGCCACCGCGATCGGCAACAGTTGCAGCATGGCCAACCGGCCGGGAGCCGCGGTGGCCAGCGCCGCCTCCAGGTCCGCGGGCCCACCGAGCTTGCCGTACAGCGTCGACAAGGGAGCTGAGCCGAGCTTGTCGCGCACCGGCGCCGGCATGTCGTTGAGTATCCGGGTGACGAACCTCGCGACCGGCTTGGGCGCGCTCTTACGAGCGAAGAACATGGCCAGCCACTCCTGGCGAACCGTCGCGGCCGCCATCCAGGCCCGGTTGCCCTGTACGACGACCTTGCGGGACGGGCCGTCATCCTCGGCCTTGGCTGGCCGCGGAAGCGTGATGGTCGGCGGCGGGGTGTAGCCATGCCGCTCGGGGGTGCTGCAGTACAGCTCCGGCTGTTCCGGGCGCAAGGTGTAGAAGAACGCCCCGCGGCCCGGGCAGTCGGTGTGCTGCTCAGGGTCGAAACCCTCCACCGCGCTGACGAGTCGGCTGAGCCGGACGGCACCGGCCGGTTCGTCCTCAGTCACCGGAATGCCGGCAGCGGCGAGATTGGCCAGCACCCGGTCGTGCGCGGCCGCCTCCTGGCGCTCCCGGCGCACCCGCTCGATGGCGTGCCGGCCGGTGTGCCCCCAGCTGGAGATGTACGTATCGATCCGGTCCAGGGCCTCCTGGTCGCCGTCGAACTCGTCCAGCAGCGCGAGCTCGTCCAGCGTCCAGGCGTACTCCATGGCCTGGGCAGTACGGCGGGTGGGTTCCGACAGCTTGCCCGCGGCGATCGCCTGGGCGACCTCTTCGCGGGTGCGGCCGGTGCGCTTGCGGATCTCGGTCCGGGTGGCGCCCAATTGGTGAGCCATGAACAGGGCGCGGGACTGCTCGAAAGGCGTCAGGCCGAGGCGGAAGTCGTCGTCGTTCTCAACGACCTGGTTGACGAGCAGGCTCGCCTTGTCCTCGGCCTTCGTCAGGTCGATCAGGCACAGCAGCTTCGGCAACTTGATCGTGATGGCGCCTTCCAGGCGGCGGTTGCCTTTCACCACCCACCAGCGGTGTTCCTCTTCTCCTTCGCCGCGCTGGTAGTCGGCCGGAATGGGGATGACCGTGAGCGGGACCTGCAGCTGAGCCTTGAGCGAGGCGCAGAATTCCTGGGTGATGTGGTAGTTCTCCCGCACGTTGTCGGGGAAGTGGCCGAGCTGGCTCACCGGGATCCGCGCCAGGCGAAACTCTTCCGGCAGTTCCAGGTCGGCATCGGGTTCGAGGTTCACCTCCGGAGTGGTCTCGACGGTCTTGGGAGCGGAACCTGATGGCTCGCGGGCTTCGGTGGTGATGGACATGGGGCAATGACTCCCATCGGAATGAAGTAAAGAGAGGGCTCCCGCCGCCCGCCCTTCCGCGCAGGCGAGTGCACGAAGGACCCGGCAGAGCAGGCGGCGGGAGGAACGAAGAGACGCCGGCGGGGAGGGATGCCGGCGCCTCTTCGGCTTGGGTGGCTCAGGCCGCGGCAGCGGCGGGCTGGGCCTCGTCGGCGGCGGATGCACCCTGGACCATGCGCGGGGAGGCGGCGCTGATCTGCGAGGGGCTGGTACTTTCTGTGACCATGCTGTAGCGCGAGCACAGACCGATCGCGGTGGCGGTGATCTTGATGATGCTGCGTATGGTCGCGTGACCGGCGCGGTCCTTGGACTCGAAGCTCCGGGCGACCATGTCGCAGCCCTGGACCACCAGCAGGTGGCCCTTGCGGTAGGACTCGCCGGCGCGGATGGCCGCGACCCCGTAGGTGACCACCTCGACCTGCCGGGTCGGCACGTACGAGGCGCCGTCTCGGCCCGGCGTAGGAGGCCCGTTGACCTCCAGCTTGGCCGACCACATGGCGGGCGAGTCACCCTTGGCGGGGAAGAAACGGGGCGGGAAAGCGATCCTGCCGGTGATGCTGACCTGGATGTCCATGCGTGAGGCCCTTCCTCGGCCGGCGCCCCGTGGGCGCGGCGGATCTGATCGGCTGCCGAGGTGAGAGCTGGCCGTGTGGTGGAGCCCGTCCCGGCAAGGCAGACACAGCGCCGCCGTGGGCGAGGCGCGCAAATCGGGTGGTGCCTGCCGCGGCAAGATGTTTTGCGCCAGCAAAAGATCTCTGCCGTGGCGGGCACGAGCCTTGGCGAGAACCCGGTTCGCGGCGCCGCGCCCAAGGCGGCGCACAGTCAGCCTGCCGGGACGAGCCCACCATCCGGTCACTGACCCGGGCTCATCACGGATGCTGCGTCGCGGCGCTATTCGGCCAGCTTGGCCCGGCAGCGCTTGGCGTCCTCCGCTCCCCCGTCCGCCTCGAACACCGCGGCCGCGTCCTTGTATCGCTCGTCGGCCTCCTGACGGCGGCCCAGCGCGGCGAGCGCGTCACCGGCCAGTTCCTGCGCGCGCGCCTGCCCGGCTCGGTGTAGTAGCTCCGCGCTCAGCTCGCGCGTCTGCTCACTCAACCGCAACGCGGGCTCCGCGCGACCGGCGTTGAGCATGAGCATGGCCAGTGTCTGCAGTGCCAGCCGCAGGTAGGACCGATCCTGCGGTCGCTCGGCGAGTTGCTCCGCCACGACCACCGCCTCACGGCCCAAGGCGAGCGCCCGTTCATGGTCGCCGCAGGCGCTGAGCACGGTGGCCATCGCTCTCAGGCAGACCAGCTCGGCGTGAGGGTTGGCGATGTCGCGGGCGATGCGCAACCCTCGGCCGGCGTCCGCCTCGGCCGCGCTCAGCAGAGCGGAGTGATCCGGGCCACTTGAGAGCTGGCGGCGGCACACTGCTCGCAACGCCAGCGAACGCGCCAACCCAAAAAGGTCTCCGCTACTCTCCCGCGCTTGCACACAGTCATCCAGCAGCGGTGAGGCCCGCTGTGCCCCGCCCGGACCCTGCATGATCAACGCGGCCAGACGATGGCGCACCTCCGCGGTCAAGCGCACGTCTGTGGGCGAGAAACTCTGCAGCAGGAGCCGCCACATGTCCGCGGCTTCGCGATGGCGGCTCTCGCGATACAGGTAGGACGTCACGCGCAACCCCAGCCCCATCGCCAGGCGCTGCTGCCCGTGCTCGCAAGCGATACGGACCACGTACAAGAGATTGGCCACCTCGGTCGCCAGCCAACCGTCGGCGTCGTCCACGATCGACTGGCGAACATCCGACGGCGCGAACATGACCATGCCCAGCACCATGACAGGTGGGTCATGCGGTTCCCGGGCGATCTGCTCGTCGGCCAGGCTGGCGAGCTCCAGCCAGCCCAGCATCAGCCGGTGGATGGCCCGGTCGCGCTCGTTGAGCTGCTCGGCCAGGCGCGCGGCGGCGAAGACGCGAAGCAGGTCATGCTGTCGATAGCGCGGCTGGCCCAGCGAATCCACCCCGACCATGGACAGCAGGCTGCGGCGGCTCAAGCGCTCCAGGACTTCCTCGACGTCGTCGACGTCCCCGCCTCCCAGCATGGCCACCTCCCAGCCGGCGAACCCGCCCGGCCTCAGCAGCGACGCCAAGCGGAAGACCCGCGCTTCGGGATCCGGCAAAGACTCGTAGCTGTCGGCGATGCCAGCCTCGACCGCCATGCCGTCGGCCCGCAGCATGCTCAGCAGCCGCTTGTGCAGCCGAGTGACGAACGTCGCCAGCGGCCAATTCGGCTGTCCGGATAACCGAGCACCGGCGATCCGCACGGCCAGCGGGAGCCCGCCGCAGGCGTCGACGATGTCGGCGGCGGCGACCGCGTCGGACTGAATGCGCTTGGCACCGATGATCTCGCCCAACAGGCTCAGCGACTCCTCCGGTGACAAAGGTTCCAGCCGCACCATCCGCATCCCGGCTCCGCCGACCAGCTGCGCGCGGCTGGTCACCATCACCGCGCATCCCGGCGTACCGGGCAGCAGTGGATCCACCTGGTGCATGCCGGACACGTCGTCGAGCACCACCAAAACCCGGCGGCCGGCCAGCACCGAGCGGTAGAGCGCGGTGCGACCGGGGACGGTGGCGGGCACGTGCCCAAGTTCGACCCCCAGCGCGGCCAGCACCTCCCCCAGCACATCGGTGGTCTCCCGCGGCTGATCAGACATGCCGGCGAGATGCACGTACACCTGGCCGTCCGGGAAGTGCGGGCGCAGCAGGTGCGCAACCTGATGGGCCAGGGCGGACTTGCCCACCCCTGGAGGGCCGCTGATGGAGGCGATGGGCACGCGACCGGTCTGTCCGGCGGTGCGCAGGTATCGCGCCAGTTCTTCCATTTCCGCCGCGCGACCGGTGAAGTCGCTCACCGCCGGTGGCAGCTGCGCCGGAGGCAGTCCTCCGGCTCCCCATGTGGTGACGGGGGTAACTTGCTCGTCTTCGTCCAGAGTCCGGAGATCGAGGGTGTCGTTGGCGATCTCGTCACGCAGCCGGCGCAGCCTGGCCCCTGTGTCCGCGCCGGTCTCCTGCGCCAGCAGTGTCACGAGGCCGTCGTAGTGCCGTAGCGCCTCCACCCGGTATCCCGCCCGGTACAGGGCGGTCATCAGCAACGCGTTGAGCATCTCCGACAGCTGGTCCTCAGCCAGCTCCCGGCGGAGGTCGCCGAGGAGCTGATGGTGCTCGCCCGTGTTCAATCGGGCCTTCAGGAGATCCTGCTGCGCGACCTTGCGCTCCCACAGCAGTTCTTGCCGCCAGGTCGCCAATCGGAGGGGGTCCTCAGGTACGTCGGCCAAGGGAGGATCGCCCCATAAATCCAATGCCCTTCGTAATGAGGCGACTGCGGCATGTTGATCACCAGTTGATATCTGGGCTCGGCCCTCCTCGACCAGCCGCCGGAATTCCGTCAGGTCGAAACTGTCTTCCGGGCGCAGTACGATGCGGTACCCATGGTTGCGTGCGGACGGAATGCGTCCCGGGAGCAGTTGACGAAGCTGCGACAAGGCGGTTTTCAGTGAGTTCTCTCGGCCGTGAGTATCACCCCAGACCGCCTGCATCAGCGTCTCAGCGACGATCCCGTCGGAGCCGGCCAGCAACAGTGTCGCCAGCAGCGATCGCCTGGTACGTGTGATCTCGACCGACTCGTCCCCGCACTCGACCTGGAGCCGGCCCAAGATGGCGAACCGCACAGGAGCCCCCCATTCACCACGTGAAGGCGATCGGCGATGTGATAGCAGTGATTCCTGATCAAATCTGACCATTGTGGATATTACTGCGCAAATCCAAGAGGGGATCATGACCAGGCGACAACCACATCACAACTAGGTCAACACCACTGCCTGACAGGTCCTGACATCCCCCTACCCCGCACGCCTGATGGTCCGCCGCCACTTCGGTCAGCACACCATTGAGTGAGCTCTTTCCAACGTGACGCCGTTGGGCACGGCTGGTATGTGCAGAGCGGTGGCGGATGAGGGGAGGTTCTCAGTAAGACAGCAGACGACCAAGATCCGATGCCCCAACCGGGAGCCTCGTTGCTGTCTTATCGTGCCTCGATTCCGCTGTCCAACCACACCCTGATCCGCCTGGGCGAGCTCATCCGCACACAGCGGGCCGAACAAGGCTGCCGATGGCGGCGGTTAGACCCGGCCCAGCAAGCGCTGCCGGTCCTGGCCCCACGTGCGTAACGGCGACACCTACACGCCTGGCCGCCGGGTTCGCCATCGACACCACCACCGCCTGGCGCTACGTTCGCGAAGCCGTGGACGGGCAGGGCCCGTCGGGGCGAGCCCCCGACCTTGTGGCCGTCCTGGCCGATGACATGCACGCCGCCACGGCACGACCAGCCCGGTTGACCTACGCCATCCTGGACGGCACTCTCATCCCGATCGACCGCCTCGCCGACGAGCGGCCGTACCACAGTGGGAAACACAAGCAGCATGGGGTGAACGTGCAACTGCTGGCCGATCCGGTGGGCCGGCTAGTGTGGGCCTCGCCCGCGCTTCCGGGCGCCGTTCACGACGTGACCGCCGCTCGTACGGTCGGCCTGATCGACGCCCTGACCAGCGCCGGCGTCAAGACCTTCACCGACAAGGGCTATCAAGGCGCGGGCGGCACCATACGCACGCCGTTCAAGCGGCATCGCCACCGTCGATGGCTGTCACGCGGGCAGCGAGAGGTCAACCGCTCGCATGCCTGTATCCGCGCCATCGGCGAGCGCGCCGTCGCGACCTTGAAGGCATGGAAGGTACTGACCAAGCTGCGCTGCTGCCCGCATCGCGCGACCACGCTCGTGCAGGCGATCCTCGTGCTGCAGCTCGTCGAAGAGGGCCGTTACCCTGGATGAAAAAGGCTCATGGAGGCCTGGGACTTGCTCAGGGCCAGGCCGATCATCTCAGTCGTTGATGGCCGGCACGTTGGCGACCACGTGGACTGTACGGACTGCTGGCATAGCAAGCAACTCAAGCAGGGAATCCCTGCCCGACACCGTATCGATGAACCCGTAGATTTTTCCTGCGTCAGCTGCAATTCTCAACCACTGTAGATCTAGGCCGATCTCTGCGAGACCCTGACGGTCCTCATCTGTGAATTGTCTTACCCACTCGCGGTAGTCATCGAGGACATGTCGTGCGCCGCAGTTCTGTATAGGGCTTTCGATTACCATGGCGGTGCAACCGCCCCATCCGGGCCACCAGTAGACCGGCTTTCCAGACTTCGGCTGGACACTTGACAAGAAGTATCGCTTCCATTCGCCATATTCGAAGCGCACAGGAAGCTCACCCTCCGCCATCGGAGATGCCAACTCCACAAGCACTATGAATCTCCCATCACGAGGTACCGCTTGAGCCCGGGCCTCAGCAGCTTCTTTGTCCCCCGGAGAAGCCGGCGTCCCCCCCTTGAATTTCAATAAATAAGGCGTCATCGTTGTCCCGTTGATACCAGGAAAGGTTACATCCCCGAAGATGTTCTGCGAGATCCGCATAATCCGACGCGGCTTGAGTTTGGCCGCCGCGTTCGTATGCGTATCCACCTCCACTGCCATCGTGCTGCTGAACAACTCGCGTTCCACATCGGCGTTGCCACGATGAAGGATCTGATATTCAGGATAGGCGACCTGAAGAGCATTCCCCCAAGCAAATCCAAAGTCATTCTTGATGCCAAACTGAGGCATCTTCACGACCACCATCAGTATCGCCAACAGAACGGCCAGAGCAAGTGGAACTAATCTTCTTTTTGACATCTACTGCCTTTCCTGGTCGGGGAACTGAAATGAGCGGCTCGCAGCCAGGCCGCGAGCCGCTCGGAGCTGGACTAGCCGTGCCTAAACTCGGTGAGGCCGGCCAGCCTCCAGGGTGTCCAACCAGTGCTCTTGTATACTCCCGTTGCGTACTTGTCCACGTACAGGTTCGCGGAGATAGTCAGCTTGACATCCCGGAACTTGCAGATGAGGCCTGTACACTCGACGTAGAAGCTGTTGTTCCCGTCACCTGGATCACGCCAGGAGCGTTGGCCCTTCGGCCCCCAGCGGGAAATGCTGGTCATCATACCGCCTTCTGCGCCGGGTTCGATGCTACCACCAAGAGGCAAAGAGAATGAGACGCCACCGACATAGGCTCTGGTCGCTGCCGCTGACTCAGTCTGCAATTGCAGGTTCTTGAGTACGTACTTGTGCTCGGCCTTGTACTTAGGATCTGTAAAGAGCAGTTTGTTTTGCGAGGCTGCTGATGCTGTGACAGCTCTGGCTTCGACGTTGAAGGTGTGGACATGCAACCACTCGTTGCTGAAGGTGCCGCCCTTCTTGATTGTCCACCCGAGTGATCCGGTCGCGTATACCCCCACACCTTTGATTCCGTACCATCTCATCGTAGTCGCCCTCATGGTGCACTCGGTGCCAGTCCGAGCTCCACCAGGACCCGACTCGCAGTGGCAGGAAAAGGACTTGAGACCAGAACCTGGAGTTGTAGATTCCGCTGGAAAGGCGTCCTTGTCTCCCGAACACTTGACCACGACAGGGCCGTCTGCGGTTCGTACCTGAGCCGGAGCCATGCTTCCGGGAACGAACCCTGCACAGTCGAGATAGTCGGAGGGATCCTCGCTCACTTCTAGAGGAACCTCGATGATTGTCATTCCTCCACAGCGGTCGAAGACATGAACTAGGATTGAAGGTTCGCTCGGCTCCACTTGCCCGAGAGCGCCGATAGCGTTCTTGATCAGCTTCCCATTCTCATCAGTCTGCGCCTCGACAGGGATCTCTGCCCATGCCCGCTGCACAGCTGCCGTGACCCGAACCGTACCGTTTTCCGATGGCTGAACCACGGCACTATCGAGTGCGACAGTGGAGCTAGAACGTGTTATCCCCCCTTCATCGAGTCCCTCTTTGTATATTAGAAGCCTAGTATTGAGGAGTGAGAGTTTTGCGGTGTTAGCAGCGCTCGGAGTAACCCCGGGCGCGTCCCAGATCGTAGGCGCTTGACCCTCCAAAACCGCATCCTGCGCCTCGTAGTAGTGCTTGACGCGGTCAATGTAGGCTTGCGCGCCCGACTCTTCGCTCGTAGCCGCACGTTGCCCTTGAGGGTTGGGCTCCAGCACGCAGTCCGTGGCACTGCTGGGGGGTGGCGGAACTGCCTTGGTAGCGACGCTCGCGGTTGCCCACTCACCGGCGCCGTGAACTGTCTTGGCCCGTACCTTGACGGTGTAGGTGACGTCGTTGACGAGGCCGCTGATGGCCGCCCATGGATCCTTCACTTCCAGTGTCTTGGCGACATTTCCATCGTCAGCCACCACCTCAACGTCATAACCGTCGAGTAGTGCCACGCTGCCGTTGGACTCCGGCAGCCCCCAACTGGCCGTTGCACTGGCATCGCCGCCGACCGCAGCGAGGTTCAGCACCTTGCTGGGTAGGCCGGCCGGAATATAAGTAACGGCAACCGATGGCTGCTCGGCTGCGGCGTCATCACTGAAAGTGATGAGCTCATCCTTATTGGAAGTAAGGAGCAGCCATTGATACTCGCTGCCCGCGATATCTGCCTCCGGCGCGGTCAGGGGAAGCACATACGGCGTTGTGCTCGGGTCGGCGTCGCCGGCTAGTTCTGAACCCCTGCTTTCGCTAGTCACCGGGTTCTTCAAAGGAGTAGCAGTGATGACTGCGTCGGCCGGGCAGGATCCCGCCAGACAGGTGGGGGTGCCGAGTTTGAATATCGCTTCTGATACACCTGCACCGTCAGGCAGTTCTGCAAGCCGCAATCCGATTACCGCAGCGGTTTTGTCAGTACCGGTACCACCGATTCGCATGATGGTGTCATCGGTGACGGTGCAGGGCGAGCCAGCGCATGCAGCAGGATCAGTTTTGGCCGTCTTGACAGTGATATTATCCTTCCCGAGCGTCACATGTCGCAGCTCATGCAGAGGGCCATCCGGCGGTGTGCCGGGTGTGGAGAATTCAAGGGGCTCCGTCTTGGAGGTGCAGACCTCGCCGCCGGAGCTTGAGGCCGTATTGGCGGTTCTGCTCGTGGTCGCCTGTGCCGCGACACCAGTGCCTTCGATCGGCGTGTTCATATCAGCGGTGATTTCGGCGGCTGTCTGCGCGCGGTTGTAGACGCGGACTTCGTCGATGACGCCGTCGAAGAACTCGCCGTAGATGGTGTTGCCGCCGATGTGGAAGTCGCCGCCGTCGTCCTGAATGGTTCCGGAGACGGGCTCGTCACCGATTTGATTGCCGTTGAGGTAAAGGCGGGCTCTGCTGCCGTTGTAGGTGACGGCGAGGTGGCTCCAGGTGTTCACCCGGAGCGGGCTGGTGCCGGCCACCTCCTTGGACTGGCCCTGGGTTGTCAACCAGCCAAGAGGAGTGAAGCCGTCGGAGGCGTACAGGGCGTAGGAGAGGTCGTCGAGTGTCTCGTAATCCTTGCCCATCACCGCGAACCAGTCGTCAACGCTGGACGGCTTAACCCAGGCCGAGAGCGTCATGTTGGAGCCGAGCCGGAGCGACGCGTTGTGGTCGACGGTGACGAGGCCGAAGAGACCGTCGAAGGACAGGCCCTTGCCGTACTTACCAGTCACCCACGAGGTGTCGGTGGCGGTGCCGTGGTTGGTGCCCGTCACGTCGTTGACGGTGGCGCCGCTGCCTTCATTCATTCCGTAGGCGGCGACCAGGCCTGACGGTGTGGGCGTTGGGGTTGGAGTCGGCGTGGGATCGGGCGTGGGTGTGGGATCGGGATCGGGCGTTGGATCGGGGGTGGGTGTCGGGTCAGGATCGGGTGACGGGTCCTCGTCTTGGGGGGCGGTGACGCAGGCGGTCATCTGCCACTTGTAGATGCTGCCCGGCTGAACCGTATCGGCAGGGAGTTGTAAAGAGGCACGTTGACCACCGTTGACAGTACGGCCTCCCAATGGGACAGATCCGACTGGCAGACCAGCGTTGTCATAGAGGTAATACTTGGCGGTGACCTCTCCCCCGGAGGGGCGGTTAACTACGCCGGACAGTATCGGTTGTTCCGGGTCGGCCATGCCGGTCTCGGTACCGGACGGCAATATGGGAGCGTCACTGGTGATGCGGTAGGCCGGGCTCTCGTTGCACGACGGCGGGTTGATGCCGGCGCGGCAAGCCTTGACCACGAACTTGAAGCTGGCCGGGTTGTCCAGCGTGAAGACCTTGTCCAGCGCCTGCCCGGACGGGATGTTGTTGTGCGAGGTGGTTCCGGGCACGCCGACCAGGGCGCGGAGCTCGTTCGCGCTGAGCGCCCGCTGGTAGACGTGGATGTCGTCCAGCGACCCCTTGAGGCTTCCGCCGAGAAGGCGTGAGCGGCCGATCTCGAAGGCGCCCCGGGCGTTCCAGCCGACGGTGTGGTCCCGCTCGCCGGCCAGCACACCGTCCACGTACAGGCGGATCTTGCCTGCGTCCTTGTCATACTGGGCGGCCACGTGCGTCCACTCGCCGATCTTGGCAAGGTGCTCCGACTGGATGACGGTCTCGTGGATGCTGTCCGGGATGTCCTGGTTGATCATGGACAGCACCCAGCGCTGATCGTACTCCGGAGCCGTGGACGTCTGGTAGGAAAGCGTGAACCCGGGCAAATGAGTGCCCATCTGGGACAGCACGTTCTGCTCTTGCGTGCTGTTGTCCAGGCGCACCCAGGCGCTCGCCGTGAAGCTCTGGTTGGTGTTGATGACCGGGCCGCTGGTCGCGGCGTGGCCTCCGGTGAACGTCACCGCCTGTCCGAGCTGCCCCGGCGTGCGGGTGTGCGCGCCGGTCAGGGCGGCGTTGCGGTTGTTGCCGGAGGAGTCGGTCAAGGCCGTGCCGGAAGCCTCGTCGAGTTTCCAGTACGCGGCCTCACCCGCGGGCAGTTCGGCGGCCGGCGGGGCCATGGTGGAGTCGTTGACCGTCACCGTGTAGTTCAGCGGCGTCGCCTCGGGCACGCTGGACTTATAGGTGACCTTGACGTTGGTGCTACGGGCGATCGCGTCGTTGCCGTCCATCGAGTCGATCGACTCGGCGGTCACGGTGGGGATCGCCGGCGGCAGCACCCAGTCCACGCTCAGCTTCGGCAGCACGCCCTGATTGAAGAACTGCGGCCAGAACAGGAAGTCCTCGCTGTAGTTGGGCGGGGTCGAGGTCTCCTGGGTCAGTTTGAGCAGCAGGCCGTGATTGGGTGTGCCGGTGGCCCACAGCCGCGTCATCGCGGTGAGGTTCCAGCTCCAGATCGCGCCGCTGGTGCCGGGCAGCGCGCAGGGGTCGATCGAGGCGCGGCCTTCTTCGGTGCTGGTGGGCTGGTTGCTCCAGTAGGTGTCGTCGGCCACCCAGGACTCGGTGATCCGCTGGGCCGCGATGCCCTGGAACTCGCTGCAGTTGTACACGTCCTCGCGCAGCTGCAACTGCATGGTGGCGTTGGTCACCTGCTTCCCGGCGATCGGGGCGGTGTCGAAGGCCATCAGGGTGCGAGTGGCCTGCTCGGTGGTGGAGTACTGCATCCTGCCCACCGTGCCCGCCACACGCTGGCCGTTCGGGGAGACGATGCCGGTCTCTTGGGTGATCCCCAGGGTGGTGGTGGGGTCGACGGTGACCGGGTACCGCGTCGCGGGGTCGGCCAGCCAAGCCGCGTCCGGCTTCAGCACCAGCGTGGTGGCTCCGTCCTTGGACTCCACGCTGGTCTTGATCTTCTTCTGGCGGCCCGGCTTGGCCGCGGTGGGCTCGTCAGCGGCGGCGTCCCACATCAACGGCGCCGGGGCCGAGGCGACCTTCTTGCCGTTGTCGCCCTTCAGCTTGAGCCCGCCGGCCTTGGTCACCGAGAGCTCGAGTCCCTTGGTCTGCACCGGGATGCGGAACTCCACCGGATCGGTGGGGCGCTCGCGCAGCACGATGTCGTGCCGGAATCCGGTTCCGAGCGCTGTGACGACCAGGTCCCCCGACGGGCCTGCGACGCCCGGATAGGTCGCGACGTTGCCCTTGATCGTCGGCTTGGGCAGTGACGTGGGCCAGGAGAGACCGAACGAGCGGTCCCTGCTGAGGATCATGGTCGCGAAAGGGCCGGACCCGCCCGTGGACAGGCGCACTCTGGCCTTGGCCAGCTTGGGCCTGAGCACGCCGTTCTGCTCGACCAGGGACGGGTCGATCCACGCCCACGAGCCGTCGCCCTGCCTGAGCTGGGTGGGGCCGGAGTAGGACTCGGTGGTCAGGTGACCGTCCGGGTACGCCCAAGTCCGGGAGGCCTCGGTGAAGGCATCCTCGACGGCGACGGGCTTGTTGTCCTTGCGCGCCTGCTCCACCGCGGCGCGCAGGGCCGCGTCCGGGTCCTCGGGACGCGGGAACGTGGTGACCGCGGGGCCTGTTGCCTTCGCGCTCTGTGGCTCGGGGTCGGCTATGGCCTGCCTGATCGGGCCTGCGACCAGCAACGATGCTGCCACCGTGAGCACCGTTGCGGCCGCGAGCCTTCGTTTGGGTTTGCTGATGATGCGGGGTCTGTTGCCTAACTCGTTCACAAACAACCTCAATCGGGAGTGAGTTTGGCTTGTCGACCTTGATCATCAGCCGGAAGATCACCGTGATCAATATGACATAGATCACATATAATCTGCACATAAATTTTGTTAATCTCACGGAGGTTCGAGCGAAACCCAAAAGGGGCAAGATCTTCCCGATTAGTGGTAATTCGGATTTCCCGATCCAGAGCGCATTGACGCGATCTCAGCAAATTGTCGGCAGGTAGTCGTGCTCGAAATGGGTGAGCACGAGTGCTGCGCCGGCGATGTCGCCGATGCTGCTGGGGCTGAGGGCGATGTGCTGAAGGGTCCGCCAGCGGCCTTGCCGAGCGCTACCGCATCGAAGTCCGAGCAGCCAGGTACGCTGCTGGCAACGTGATGACCGACTATGCCGCCAACTTCACTACGGCGGGTGGCGCTACGCCTGCGGCGGGGCTGGTGGCGGCCTACGGCATGAGCGAGGGATCCGGCACCGGTGTGGCCGACTCCTCCGGCAGCAATGACGCCGGGCTGGCCACCGCCACTCGTGGCAGAACGGCAGGTACGGCAAGGCCCTGTCGTTCAACGGCTCCTCCAGCTGGGTCACCTTCCAGAACGCCGCGTCGCTGCGCCTAACGACTGGGATGACGCTCTCGGCCTGGGTTAATCCAACCACAGTGACAGGAACCCCTGGAGAGTGTGGTGACCAAGGGACTGAAACGCCGAGGGGGCCTCCTACGCCCTGTACGCCACCGACGGCAGTGCGGTTCCGTCCGGCTGGGGCAAACCGATCCTGAGACCCCTCGACGGCCGACGGAACCACACCGTTGCCAGTGAACAGCTGGAGCCACCTGGCGCTCACTTATGACGGGTCAACCTGCGGTTGTTCGTCATGGACAGCAGGTCGACCTGACCCCACTGGACGGCGGTCTGACCGACGAAGTGCGCATTTACGACCGCGCCCGCACCCGCGTTCTGCAGATGTGTAGCGCTGAAAGCACACAGATCTGCGGCCTGAACTGGGGAAACGGCTCGGGCACGCTGATGCGGCGTGTCACTAGGCGGGAGTGGTGTGTCTGGTCAGGCGTCTGCGGCGGGGATGGCCTCGACGATCTTCTTCGGTGTCGGAATGTCGAGTTTGGCCAGGATGTCGCGCTGGGGCTTGGTCAGCTCGGCGCGCTGGCGGAAGGTGCCGGTCGGGCCGGTGAAGGTGGCGACTGTGAGCGGGTCGAACTCGGTGCGGATGCGCCTCCACGTGGTGCTGGTGATAAACCGGGCGTAGGTCGATGACCTGCTTCATGTCGGGCCAGCCCTGCTCGACCTCGAGCAGTTGCTTGTAGCCGAGGGCGATGTCCTCGGCCGGCAGTTTGGGGTCGGAGCAGCACAGCAGGTACTTGCCGTCCAGGTTCGTCTCCGCCTTGACCTTGGCGGCGTCGATGCGCAGCAGTCCTTTGGGGGTGGTGCGCAGGTAGCAATTCAGGCCGGGTTTGGTGGAGATGACGCCGCGCAGTTCGGCGCGTTTGGTGGCGGTGGGCGTGTCAGTGCCGGCGATCAGCTCCTGTAGTTGGGCAAGGAGGCGTTCGCGGATGGCGGCGTGGCGCATCGCGCCATGGGTGTTGAAGCAGATCACGAACTGGTCGGCCTCGCCGATCCGGACCTCGTTGACCTCCAGATTATCGGCCACGTCCTGGTAGCGGCCCTGGCGCGACAGGGCGGCCTCGGCCGAGCCCGAGCGCAGCCGTTCGCCAATGATGTAGTAGTGATCGCCCTGGCGCAGGTAGCGGCGGTTGTCGGCGGAGGCGAAACCCGGTCCCCGACCCACACGATCTTGGACAGGGTCCAGTCTCGCATGTCGGCCTTGACCTGGCGGATCAGTGTGGTGTCGGTGGTGTTGCCGGGCCAGGACCAGATGCGGACCGGGATGCCGTCGCGGGTGACGGCCATGCCGATGACGATCTCTGGCAGGTCGTCGCGGTGGTCCTTGGACTTGCCGCAGGCGGTTGTTCTCTGGGAGGTGGACCGCCTCCTCGCGGAAGGAGATCAAGCGATAGAGCGCGTACAGCCGATCCTGGGCCGCATAGTCCAGGAACGCCCCCAACTGAGCGGGCGTCCACACCATCACCGGCGAAGGCCGCGGTGTCCCCAGCCAGATCCGAGCCGACGACATCGAGCTCGCTTCGGGATCCTTGCGTACCTCAAAGCAACCTGGCCCGGGGACGACCGACGCCCAGTGGTTTGTGCCTCACCACTGGCCACCGAGCACGAACTGGCAGCGCTCCGCATTTCCCTCGCCCAAACGTGCCTGGCACGCGGCGGAATGCGGACCACTGACCCTCAGCATGCTCATGATCACACCATGTGACGTCTCCGGCAACAATGTCTTTTGTGGTTCGGCCAAAGATCGGGACGGGCGCGCCCTCGCTGCTTGATCGGCCTCGTCACCGCGGAAGAACTCCACCATCGATGATCGTCGGGTCAGTTGCCGCTCTTCTCGTGGTAGACAAGGCGGGCGGAGGCCTCCGATGTCGTCTCCAGCCGCCACCGGGGCGGCAACACGTGTCTGGCCGCAGGATCGGTCAGCACGCACTCATGAAATCCGGCGACGCTGGAGAAGGCTGCACGGTCGAAGCTAACGTGGCTGGAGATGGTCGACTTCGTGAATGCGGCCCACCCGCCGAAGGTCGCCTCCTTGAATGTGGCCGCACCGGTGAAGGTCCCGCCGCGGAACCAGGCGTCGGTCGCGAACGTCGCCTTGTCGAAAATGGCGGACCCAGGGACGCTGCCCACGCTGCTCTCACGGAACGCCGCCTGGTAGAACCAGGCATCCCCGGAGAAGGCCGACCCGGGAAACCACGCGCGCCCGCAGAAGGCCACGTTGTCGAACCAGGCGTCGCGCCGGAAAGCCGCGTTCTCCAACCAGGCGTCGCCGACGAAGGTCGCGCCGTTGAACGCGGCCTTCCCGCAGAAGGTGGTCCTGCGGAAGCGGGCCGGCCCATAGAAGCGGGCGCCTTCGAAGCCGGCGGCGGCGACGCGGCCATCGGTCAGGTCGAAATCGACCAGGGCGGCGGCGGCCAAGTCCAGGCTCATGCCCTCCCAGAAGGCGGGCGCGGCCGCAGGCACCGGGTGCTGGTCGGCGGGCCGGTCGTCACGTACATGGGCAGCCAGGATGCGCTGCGCCGTGAGCCGCACCTGCAGTTCGCCCTCCTGATCACCTGCCGTGCCGGACGGGGTGGGCACAGCGGCGGTGGCTCCCAGGCGGGCGGCCCGGTAGCGGCGCCGGGCCGCCGGCAAGGCGGCTGTGCGCTCCTGCCTCGGGTCGGGCACAGGGTCAGGCGGCGGCGTGAACGGCATGCGCAAGTACGCACAGAGCACGTTCACGACGGTCTACCGGTGGCCGGGATTGTCCTGACCGAGGCGTTCCAGAGCATATATATCCCGGCCAGCCGGACGACGGCCTTGTCGTGCCCGAGTTGCTCGGCGGCCTTGACGTACAGGTCGGTCACCCGGCGCTCGGCGGCGTCGTGCCGATTGTGCTCGGCAACCCGCTCGGCCAGGAAGGCTGTCACGTGCGCGGCATGCTCCTGGTGGCGCTGGCGGCGGAAGGCCAGCATCAACGTCACCACCGCACCCACGCCGGCCCCGGCCGCCAAGGCGGTCTGGATCATCCCCTGGCGGGCGGCCGCCTCCGTCACGCTCCAGCCGGCGGCCAGCAACAGCCATACCACCCCGCCGACCACACCGCCCACCACCAGTGCAGTAGGGACCATCCACCATGCCGCCGCTCGGGGGGTGCGCAGACCCAGCGGAATCTCCTCGGCCGCAGCGGCCGCGGAAGCAGGGCGGCGACCCGGAAGTAACGGCATACCCCCATTCCACTAGCCTCCGGTCGCACCTGAACAGACCGGATCCGATCGCCATGGCCGCGTCGGATGACTGGCGGATCATCTGGACCGGCGTTCCGGGTTTCCTGGGCGGGCCCGGTGATCATGAGGGCTGGGGCACCGAACAACTGCGGCAAGCACTGCCACTTCCGCATCCCCTCCGTGCTGTGGACCGAGGGATACATCGCCCGGCTCGGCGGGCGCAGGATCGCTATGCTCCTCGTGCTGCTGTGCGAGCAACACAGCCCGGGAGTGACGTGTGGTTCTCCCCCGGCCGGCCAAGGAGCGCTTCGGCCTGCCACCTGCACGCTTGGCCCCGAACAACTCCGCGACCTCGATCTCGTCGATACCCGCATGACAGCGGCGAGGAAGGCACCTACATCACCTTCCAACACCGCGCTGGCCGGGCAGCTGCTGCGCGTGCTGGCCTGGTACGGCGCCGAACCCATCCCCCGCACCCTGTTGGATGCTCTGGATGCCGACACCTCACAGGTCGTGCATGCCCTGGGTGAGCTGGCCGCCTACAACATGATCCCCCTGGACGGCGAGAGCGTCACGGTGCATCGGCTGGTCCAAGCCGTCGCCTGCACCCCCGACCCGGCCACCCGCACCGGCAGACCGCCGACATCGACACCGCCCGCGAACGAGCTACCCGCCTGATCAACCATGCCGCCCCCAACTCGCCGTGGGATCCGGCCGGCTGGCCGCTCTGCCGGACGCTGCTGCCGAATATCACCACCCTGACCAACCACGCCTCCGCAACCACCGCTCACCTGCTCAACCAGACCGGCCTCTTCCTGTAAGACCAAGGCGCCATCAGGAGCGCGATCGACGGACAGCGTACGCTCGGGCTCGCCGGCGTCGCCGCGCACCTGGGCGGCGAGCTCGGCGGCGGCCCGGGCGTCGATGAGCGCGTCGTGATGGCCGTCGAGCGGGATGTCGGCGACGGCGCAACAGCCGGCCAGCGTGCGAGGAGCGACCGGCAGGAAGCGGGCGGCCTCGGTCATCGTGCAGACGCCGAGGGCGGCCAGAGCGGGGATCGCGGCGCCGGCCCGGGCGAACTCGTGCTCCAGGAACCCGAGATCGAAACGAAGATTGTGCGCCACGGGCACCCGCCCACGCAACAGACCGGCGAGACTCCCGGCGATCTCCTTGAAGGCCGGCGCGTGACGGACGTCGGCAGCGGTGACGCCGTAGGTGCGCTGCTGCCCCAGGTCACGTTCGGGGTTGACCAGGGTGCTCCACTCGCCGGTCACCAGGCCATGCGGGTCGAGCAGCACGACCCCGACCTCGACGATCCGGTCGCGCCACGACGGGCGCAGGCCCGTGGTCTCCACGTCGATGACGGCGTATCCGGTTGGGCCGCTGGTCATTTCCCTCACCCCTTCGTCCCTCAGGACGGACGCGTCTTGATGCCTGAGGGTTGGGGTTCGGGCACGGATTGTGACTACCCTGTGATGATCAGCACATGCTTCTTGGCCCATGCCTTTACGTCGTAGATCACCATTGGGCGTTCCCGCGAAAGTGAGCTCGGATGAAGGCAGGGCCTGTTGAACATCACCCGCCGGACGGGGTCGCCGAACTAGCCCGCAGCCCGCCATTCCCTGGCGGCCCGAAGGAGGGGGTGAGGGATCATACAGGGGTCAGATCGGGGTCAGAGGATCAAAAAGCCGGACCCCTCTGGGAGCCCGGCTTCTGACCTGCTGCAACATGATGGGCGATACTGGGATCGAACCAGTGACCTCTTCGGTGTGAAACATGCAGGCTACAGGTAGCTGCCACGGGCTATGGTGCCTCCCGTTTGGGGGACCGTAGGGGGACCGGCAGTCTCGGACACTCCCGTTTCAGGGCGGCATTTCCCGACACTGTCCGATCCCCTCGCGATGTACTCACCTGCGGTAATGCCAGTAAGTGACGGAACCCGACATCACCTGACACGCTGATCAACAGACTCATAATCCGTGGGTCGTGGGTTCAAGTCCCACCCGCCCTACTTCTGAATCCCCAGGTCATCCAGGTTGTTGCGTGATTGGTGCGGGGCCTCGGCGCGGGCAGGAGCCGCGTGGGAGACCGAGGGGAGACCGCCAGTCGCGGACACCCCCTCGACAACCGCTCTGCGAGGCACCAGAGCCGCACTGGCCTCCGCGGCCATCTCCGGAAGCACTGACGTGTAAATATCGGAAGTGATCGACTGACTGGAGTGGCGCAGCATCGACGACGTCGTCTTCATGTCGTTCCCTGCCGCCAGCGACAGCGTGGCCGCTCCATGCCGCAGGTCGTGCAGCCGGATGGGGGGCAGGCCCGCCGCGAAGACGAGCCGTCTGAAATGCTCACTGACCCGATCCGGCTTCAGCTTTGAGCCGTCTTCCCAGGTGAAGGTCCTCCCTGTGTCGGTCCAGGACGCCCCGAAGGCCTCCCCCTCTTGGAGTTGTCGCTCGCGGTGCGCGCGCAGGGCCTTCAGCGCGCCCCGGTCGAGCGCGATGATCGCATCGGACGACTCCGTTTTCGGCGCACCTTCCCGCACTGTCTTCCCAACGTTCTGGAACACCTGCGGCATCCCTGCGCCGTTCAACGGGGTGATCCCGAAGGGAGAGATCGGCCTGAACCTGGCCTGGCCGACCGGCGCCCGCGTCTGGACCGCCGAGGTCGTCGGGGGGTTGCTCCACCCGGTGGAGGAACTGGCGCTCACGTTGGTGCCGCGCCTGTCGGATCTGCGCGACACCGCGCTGTGCCGCGCCCGGTTCGCGCTCCCTGACAGCGAGCAGCAGCGCATGCACTGACCCGATCTCCGCTCGCCCTCCAGAACGGGCCGTCGCCTTGGGTAGTCTCGGCCCTTGCCAAATACGCGAGCAAGCGCGGGACGCGCAGTCAGCGACAAGAAGGACGGCGAGGAAGAATTCCGTCGGCGGCAGCAACGTACCGACAAGGCGACGCTTTGCAAGCGGGATCCTGTTCACTGCGGAAAAGGGACCGTTCAAGAGAACGACGACGCAGCGACGATTGTCGGCTCTTCGAAGTTGAGCGGGGTTTGAGGTCTCACGTGGCGCGGGGAGCTTGAAAGGGCTCGTGGCTCTCGGTGATTCTTCTTGTTGTCGAAGCAAGCAGATCACGTCAGAGAAGCCACGAGCATGGTCAACGATACGACGCGGTTGCTCGATCTGGACGGTGTGGCCGTCACGAAAGTCGTCGCCGCAGGTAACGGGATAGAAGACGGGCCGGTGGTGCACCTGGCCACCACCGATGAGCGGGCCAGGTGCTGCCCGGAGTGCGGGGTGGGTGCGGTGCGGGTGAAGGGATGGGTGACCACCCGGCCGCGGGACCTGCCCGTGGCGGGCCGCGGTGCGCGTTGCGGTGGCGTAAGCGGCGCTGGTGCTGTGACCAGGCCTCCTGTCCGCGTCAGACGTTCACCGAGCAGGTGCCGCAAATCCCTGCACGGTCGCGGTTGACGCTGCGATTACGCCAGGCCGCCGGTGCCGCCGTCGGCGATGGCGGGCGGACGGTGATCCAGTCGGCGCGCGATCACGGCCTGTCGTGGCCGGTGGTGTCGGCGGCGTTCACCGAGCATGCCCGGCGGGTGTTGCCCGCCCAGCCCGCACCGGTCGCGGTGCTGGGCATCGACGAGGTTCGCCGGGGACGTCCTCGCTGGGTGCTGGAGGAGGCCACCGGCACCTGGACCACGGCGGTGGATCGCTGGCACACCGGGTTCGTGGACCTGTCCGGCGATCAGGGGCTGCTGGGTCAGGTCGAGGGCCGTACCATCGCCGCGGTGACCGGCTGGCTCCTGCAGCGGGGAACATCCTGGCGCGAGCGGGTGGGCTTCGTCGCGATCGACATGTGCACCATCTTCAAGTCCGCGATCCGTTCCGCGCTGCCGCACGCCACACTGGTGGTCGATCACTTCCATGTGGTGCAGCTGGCCAACCAGGCCCTGACCGAAGTCCGCCGCCGCCTGACCGTGCAGGTGCGTGGCCGGCGTGGCCGCAAGGGCAACCGGGAGTGGGAGCTGCGCAACCGGCTGACCCGCTCGGCGGCCCGGATGCACGGCGCCCAGCTGGATCCGATGGTCGATGACCTGCAGGCCCTGCCCCAGCGGCTCGGCGCGCCGATCCTGGCCGCCTGGAACGCCAAGGAAGACCTGCTGGACCTGCTCGCCCTGGCCCGCACGCGCCCCGACCGCACGGTGATCGCCGATCGTTTGTTCCGCTTCTACGATCGCTGCGCCGCCTCTGGACTGCCCGAACTCGAACGCCTGGCCACCACGATCGAGACCTGGTGGCCCGAGATCCTGGCCTTCCTCCGCACTGGCATCACCAACGCCGGCTCCGAGGGCACCAACCGCGTCATCAAGACCACCGCCCGCGACGCCTACGGCTTCCGTAACCCCGAAAACCAGCGATTACGCACCCGCTGCGCCACCACCCGACGCGGACGCGGACACCTCAACCCCGCCTAAATTCGAAGAGCCCGATTGTCGGTGTCACCACGGGAGTCGCCGGCGTCGCCAAGACGGTGATAGGAGCCATCGTCAAAACAGGCGCAAAAGCCGCATCGCGCGCAGGAACGAAGGAGGCCGCACAACAAGCTCGTGACGCCTAGGGGAATGAGCGCCGAAGGAATCATGCCACTTATATCGGCGGCAGAGACAAGAAGGGAAACATCTACGCCGGATGTTCAAAGAACCCCACGGGCTGCGCCGAGGATGATGTGGCCAGGCAAGGCGCAACCGATTTCACCAATGCCTACGGTTGGCGCAGAAACAAGGTGACCGGCGAGCTGGAATGGACCCGGATTCCCACCTGTGTAAGATGTCAGGACAAGTACTCCAGGAACCAATTCCCCAAGGACAACACCTATGACCCGGGAGGCAGGTGGACACGATGACAGATCGACTTCTGTACAACGTAGAAGTGGAGCGGCATGACTGGCCTGCTCTCACGGTGTGCGGTGGGACCGCGGTAGAGATTCCCCAGACGGTCGAAGCCATGCTCTCGTCGTCGGACGCCGACGAGGTCGAACGTCATTACTGGCAGCTGGAGAATCGCGCGGTGGTGCAAGGACAGCTTTACAGCTCAGCCCCTCCCCTCGTGTCGGTTCTCATCGCAGCCCTTCTGGGCGAGCTATCCAGACCGGCCAGGATCGGCGCTCTGGAGCTGCTGTATCAACTGGTGACGGGCACATCGCACCCGGAAGAGGCCGAGGCTCATCCGGACTTGGGTGATGAATGTCAGAAAAAGGCACGCGAAGGGCTGTGGGTACTGTACAGAGAGCTACTGCACGGCGAATCCGATGCCGCCAAAGACATTCTGGACGTGATTGAAACCGATCCAGGCCGTCTTCGCTTCTATCTCGCTCAACTCGTCCATGGATAGGTCATCTTCGGCGGGCACGACCTCCAGCGACGTCACCCCTTACCTCGACCGCCTCCGGGCCAGCACCATCAACGCCTGCAGGTACGGACGCGCCCCTGCAGCCAGCATCACCAGCCGGACGGGCCACCCCGCGACAACGCCGACACCGTCGAGCGCACCATCACCGAGCCGACCCTGCTGTGAACCAAGGCGAGAACTGTCGGCCCCCATCCGTACCGTGAAAGCCCCTGCTGGCGACGGCGAGAAGGACATGACCATGCCGGGTCCGGACGGATCCGCCGGTGCGTCCGCCCAGCTGACCCTGACCGTCGACGGTGATCGGCTGCGCATCGAGATGCGCGGCAACGACGCCGACGGCGGGCTGCTCGCCGACCTCAGCACGTCGGAGCGTCTGAACAGCTCGGCGTTGCTGGTCAGCGCCTCGCCGCCGAACTCGGCGACGAGCGCCGCCGCGCGGCCGGAGCCGGAGACGGGCCGTCGACGGTACGCATCACGTTGCTGGGATGGGTCCGCTACGGCGGACGATCCCGACGCATGCGGGGATGGTTCGCTCCGCGACCCGGTCGGCGAGTTCCTGCCACTATCGGCCTCGCGTGCGAGGGTGGTCCCGGGTTCGTGCCGGTCTCCATTGATGGTGATTGGCGGGATCCGCCGACCGAGGAACGACAACAAAGGGCCAACCCAGGCGCGAGATCATCTTGCTTCCCTCGTGGGGGACCGGTAGTCCTGGACACCTCCTCCGCAACCGCTCTGCGTGGCACCAGAGCCGCGCTAGCCTCCGCGGCGGCGTGCGCTATTTCCGGAAGCACTGATGTGTAGATATCGGAAGTGATCGACTGACTGGAGTGGCGCAGCATCGACGACGTCGTCTTCATGTCGTTCCCTGCCGCCAGCGACAGCGTGGCCGCTCCGTGCCGCAGGTCGTGCAGCCGGATGGGGGGCACCCCCGCCGCGAACACCAGCCGCTCGAAATGGTCGCTGACCCAATCCGGCTTCAGCTCCGAGCCGTCTTCCCAGGTGAACATCCTTCCTGCGTCGATCCAGGACGCCCCGAACGCCGCCCTCTCCTGGAGCTGGCGTTCGCGGTGCTCGCGCAGCACCTCCAGCGTGCCCCGGTCGAGTGCGATGATCGCATCGGACGACTCCGTTTTCGGTATCCCCTCCTGCACCTTCCTGCCGACGTTCGTCAGTTGCGTGGACACCGCCAGGGTGCCCTCGTCCAGGTCGCAGTCAACCCATCGGGCGCCGCACGCCTCACCTCGGCGCAGGCCTCGGAAGGCGATCAGGTGGTAGAGCGCGTACAACCGGTCGGTGGCAGCGTGGTCGAGAAATGCACCCAGCTGAGCGGGCGTCCACACCATCACCGGTGAAGGGCGCTGCGTTGCCAGCCAGATCTTGAATCTCTCCCGCCGCTTCTTCGGCTGGAGCTTCGCCGCGCGCTCGGCTGCCAGCAGCTCCTGGTAGGCCGCGTTGAACGCCTGCACTCGGGCGCCTGTCCATACCACCCCTTTCGCCTTCTTGCCTGGGTCCAGTTTCACCAGCGCCGCGGCGTTGAAGGAGACGACGTGTTCTCGCTCAGCCGACGCGAGCACCGTCCGAATCGTCGCGCGCACCCGCTGCTTGGTCACCGGCCCGGTGATCCGCTTGCCTCGCACCGAAGCGCGGACCGCTGGATCGTCGGACTTGCGAGCGGCCAGCAGCGCAGCGTTCTTCTCATCAATCCGGTTGAACACCCGCTCGACGGTCGGCACGAACACCTTGTCCATCCGCACGTTCTCGAGCACTCCCCGGATATGCGTCTCATAGTGGGAGACGTAGCCGAGCAGCGTGCTCTCACGGATGTCTTTCAGGCGCTCCCGCCGCTCCTTCCAGTGCTGCCAGTACTCACCGAAGGTCATCGCCTGCAGCGGCTGCCTCCACGTCAACATCCGGCTGGAGGAGCACAAACTCTGCCTGCTGGTGCTGATCGGGGTGCGGGCTGATGGTCGCAAGGAGCTTGTCGCGCTGACCGACGGCTACCGCGAATCGGCAGAATCCTGGGCCGACCTGCTGCGGGACTGCGCCCGGCGCGGCATGCGTGCCCCGGTGCTCGCCATCGGCGACGGCGCGCTCGGCTTCTGGTCGGCGCTGGCCGAGGTGTTCCCGCAGGCCAGGGCACAAAGTGTGCTGGTTTAACAAGATCGCCAACGTACCCGGGGCGCTCCCGAAGTCGGCCCACCCGGGCGCGAAGAAGGCCCTGGCCGAGATTTGGAACGCCGAGAGCAAGGACCACGCGCTGGCCGCGGTCACCGCCTTCGAGGCCGCTTACGGCGCCAAGTTCCCCAAGGCCGTCGCCAAGATCACCGGCGACGTCGAGGAGCTGCTGGCCTTCTACGACTACCCGGCCGAGCACTGGCGGCATCTGCGCACGACCAACCCGATCGAGTCGACGTTCGCCACCGTCCGGCACCGCACCAAGGTCACCAAGGGCCCCGGCTCCCGCGCAGCCGGCCTGGCCATGGCCTTCAAGCTGATCGAGTCCGCCCAGCGGCGCTGGCGTGCGGTCAACGGCGCCCACCTGGTCGCCCTGGTTCGCGCCGGGGCCACCTTCATCGACGGCAAGCTCGTCGAACGCCCGACGGAATCACCCGTCCCCACAGCCGCCTAGGAACTCATGATCCACAGGTCTTGACTATTGCTCCTGGCCGACGTCGCGCCGGCGGTTCTCACGTGTCGCGTCTCCTCCTGGCGCGTACCGCCACGACCGTCCCACCGGCCAACAGCGCTCCGTTCACTCCAGCCGCCGTCTTCCTGGTCAGAGGGCAGGTGACTGCCTGCCGGCGTCGAGTGCGGTGAAGTAGGCGGCGCTGTCGGCGTCCGTCGGGTAGTACGACTCGATCGCGACCTCGTCCAGGGTGATGTCCATCGGAGTGCCGAACGTGGTCGTCGTCGAGAACAGCCGCAGTTCGCGCCCGCCGAAGCTGAAGATCATCGGGATGGCGACCTCCGACTCGACCGGTTGACTCGCGTCCACCGAATGGGGGGCAAGGTAATCCTCGTAGAGCGCGGTGAGTCCAGGGTCGGGAGCTGTGGCGAGCTGCCGTGCGATCCGGATGCGCAGCAGCGTACGCACCTGAGCCAGGTTGACGATGTGCGGCGCGAGCCCGCGCGGGTCCAGCCCCAGCCGCACCATGTTGATCGGCGGTACCAGCAGGTCGGGGGCGACGGCGGCGAGGAACGGGTCGATGGCGCGATTGCTCATCACGATGTCCCACCGGCGATCGATGGCCAGCGCCGGATACGGCTCATGCGCGCGCAGCACCCGTTCGATCGCGTCCCAGGCCGCCGACAACGACTCCTGATCGAGCGGCCGTTCGGCATAGCGGGGCGCGAAGCCGGCAGCCAGCAGCAGCCGGTTACGCTCTCGCAACGGCACGTCGAGCTGCTCGGCCAGTCGCAGGATCATCTCGGCGCTCGGGCGGGACTTGCCGGTCTCCACCAGGCTGACGTGACGAGCCGACACCTCAGCGGCGATCGCGAGATCCAGCTGGCTGAGGCGCCGGCGATGCCGCCACTGCCGCAGCAGTTCCCCCACGGTGTGCATGGACGACGATGCTACTCATCGAGCACCCGAATGCCATGAAATGGCATTTCATCGACAAATGTCCCGGACGTCGGAAACATTGCGGCCCGTGACTACGCAGAACATGACCCACGGCAACAAGAGCATCGTCCAGCAGGCGCTGACCGCACTGGTCGCGACCGGCGACGTCGACGCGCTCGCGCCGTTGCTGAGCGACGACTTCCTCCATCACCGCCCGGACGCGACCTCCAAGACGAAGTCGGAATGGCTGGCCGCCGTGGGCGCCGCGCTCGTCCCGCTCGCCGGCATGCAGATCGAGATCCAGCACGTGCTGGCCGACGGCGATCATGTCGTGATGCATTCCAGGCGTCAGCTGCCCGCTGACGGGCCGGAGATCACGGTCGTCGACATCTGGCGGCTCGACGACGGTCTGATCACCGAGGCATGGGAGATCATCGAGCCGACGTCCCAGGCGGCCGCCAACCTGACCTGGTGGGAGATTCGCTGATCGCCGGCCCGGCCGCAGGCCGGGCGCCGCGGCCGTGAACACCGGGGCATCGGGACGGCCCCATGCCCCACCTCAAGCCTGGGTTCTGCACCCCCTCCCCGGCCACCCCCGCCGTCGGGAAGGTCAGGGATCTCGCCGAACTGCCGCAGGCCTTCGGCCGGTGCGGAGGAGGAGATGGAGTAGCGGCCCAGGACGTCGAGATGGGCGTGACCGAGCGGGGACAGCCGGCCGGCGTCCTCATCCTTGACCGGGAGGCCTCCGGGGAGGGGCAGACTGGATTTTGGTGCTACGTCGCCTGTGTCTCGGGTCCAAGTCTGGTGAGTCCGCCCCTTTGACTGGACCGATCCTCTCCTCAGCCCGTTCCCCGGGCTGCGGCGGCCGGGGAACGGGCTCTCTGCGACAGTTCCTGTCGGTCTCAGCCTCGATCCGGTCGGGGGATGTCGATACCGCCGGCGCGGAGCCTCGCTTCAACGAGCGAGGCCAGGCGGGCCGCGGCGGAGTCGCGTTCTTCGCCGTGGTGGGCGATCAACCGGTAGCGGGTCGCGGTCTCGGTATGGGCTTGCAGACCGGTCACGATCCTGAGGTGGTCGGGGTGGGCGAGGTAGTGCTCGGCCATGCCGGTGGCCAGTTCCTCAACGCGGGGATCATCCGGTGCCCAGCCGATGACTTCGGCGCTGCGCTTGGTCAGCTCCACGAAGCGGGGGTTGCCCAGCGCGTGTTCGATGTCGGCGAGGTAGTCCTCGAAGCTTTCGGGGACCAGGGCCTTGGCCAGGACGAAGGATTCCCGGGCGGTGCGTACGTCCTCGGGGGTGAAGCCGAGGGTCGGCATTGCCTCCAGCATCGCCACGGCGCGGTCGGGCAGCAAGGTCCAGTCGCCGCTGGTGAGCCGGTTGAGCATGTCCCTCTGTGCGGCCAACGCGGCGATCCGGGCGGTGAGGCGCTGCTCGACGTCGGCGAGCGCCGCGGCGAACGGCGCGGCGTCGCAGTCCAGCAGCGGGCCGATGTCGGCCAGCGGCACCCCGGCGCCGGCGAGCGTTTTGACCTGCACCAGTCTCAACAGCTCGGCCGAGCCGTAGCGTCGGTACCCCGAGCTGTCGCGCGCGGGCTCCTCCACCAGTCCGAGCTTGTGGTAGTGCCGCAGTTTTGATCGTGATGCCGGCGAACGCGGCCGCCTGGCCGATGGTCACCCCTGCGGCCATGGGCTCAGTGATCCTTTCGCGCCTGCGCGGCGGCGGTCTCCCGCACCGCGGCGGCGATCGCTCGGAAGTCCTTGCGCAGGATCTGGGTGTGGTTGCTCTCGACTTTGGTGCTGACCCGCAGGTTGGGGTTGCGGCGGACCACCGGATCGAGAGAGGCGCGCATCTCCTCCATCTCCTCCGCACCGCCGCCGAGGTTGGCTCCGGAAGCCAGGATATAGCGCACCGGGCAGGACAGCCGGTCCAAAACGGGTTCGAGGGCGGCGCACACCTCGTTGATCTCGATGTTGACCTGCGCGTGCTGAGCGGCACTCATCGAGGCGGCCAGGCCGAAGGGGCGCGCGAGCGGCAGCCCCAGCCGCATCCTGCGAAACGCGCGCCGGATCCGCTCCCGGTTCTCCTCACCGGTCAGCCCCCAGGGGACCGCGCCGTCGACCGAGACCAGCCCCGGCGATCCGGTCGGGGTTGCGATCGGCCCAGTGCACCGCCAGCGCCGCACCATAGGACCAGCCGACCAGCAGCGGCCGCTCCACCCCGGTCGCCTTGAGGACCGCGTCGACGTCGCGCAGACAGCCCTCGAAGGAGTAGTCGGCCGACCGCTTCGACTTGCCGCGGGCGCGCTCGTCGTAGGTGAGGTGTCGCCACCGGGGGCCGAGTTCGGCGATCACCCGCCGCCAGGAGCGCTGGCTCGCATAGGAGCCGTTGAGATACACGACGGCTTGACCGGGGCCGGGGGTATCGGTGACCGCCAGGGCCGTGTCGTCGACGGGCACCATGCCGGCCCATGAGGAAACGTGTGAATGCGTCATGCGGTCAGCATCCGCCTTGACCTCGGGTCAAGGCCAAACGGACCGTCGACTTCGAGGAACGCGACGAGGACTACGGCCGGCAAGCCGCCATGCTCGCGGTCATCGGCCGGACCGCAGGAGCAAGGCTGACCAGCGAGTGGCTGGAACAACCACACCCGTACACAACGGTCCCCCATGTCCGACGGAGCACGCTGAACCCCTGAGCGCTCGACCACATGCATCTCGGGAAGCGATCTTCGCCTGGGAGTCATCGTCGCTGCTCAACCACGCTGGTCGGCAGAGGGGACGGCTCGATCAGCGCTCAGGTCGCCAGTCCCCCGCTTTGTCGGGGTGGCACCTGGCTGGCGTCGCGCCGTCGCGGCAGCGCGGCCGCCAGGAGGGCGACGGCGGCCAGCACCACGGCGATGGTGGCGAAGGCCTGCCCGTAGCCAGTCGCCAGCTCCGGCGCCCGGGCCGGGCCGGCACGTTCGCCGTCCTGCCCCGCCGTTAGCGCGACCAGGGCGGCCAGGCCGAGCGCGCCGCCGATCTGCTTGGCGGTGTTCATCAGCCCGGAGGCCGCCCCCGCGTCGGCTGCGGCGACGCCCGAGGTGACCGTGACAGTCAGCGGCGTGTTCAGTAGGCCGCCGCCGAGCGAGATCAGCACGGCCGGGCCGGCGATGGCCGTCAGGTAGTCCTGGCCAGGGGCGATGCGGCTCTGCCACCAGAAGCCGGCTGCGCCGATCAGCGCCCCGGCGACGATGAGCACGCGATCGTCGGCGCGGCGCATCAGCCATGGCGTCAGGCGCAGGCCCACCAGCATGGTCAGCAGGGTGTGCGGCAGGAACGCCAGCCCGGTCTGCAGCGGCCCGTAGCCCAGGACGTGCTGCAGGGACAGGGTCAGGAAGTACCACATCGGGTTCAGGCACGCCCCGGCCAGCAGCATCGCGATGTTGCCCAGCCAGATCGGCCGCGCCCGCACCAGGCGGGGCGGGATCAGCGGCGCCCGCGCCACACGCACCTCGACCAGCACGAACACTGCCAGCAGGACGGCCCCGGCGAACGCTACGGCGGGCGCGTCCGACAGGCCGTAGGCTAGCCCGGCCAGCGCGGCGGTGGCCAGCACCGCGCCGAGCACGTCCAGCCGCCGCCCGCCGCGCATGTCGGGGGTGGCGGCCAGCCGGCGGGTGGCGGTCAGGCAGACCAGGCCGATCGGCACGTTGATCAGCAGAATCGCCCGCCAGGACAGGTATTCGGTCAGCGCCCCGCCGATCAGGTTGCCCGCCGTGCCGCCGGCCAGGCTCACCGCCGTCCAGATCGCGATCGCGCGGGTGCGGCGCGGCCCCTCGGGAAAGACAGCGGTCAAGATCGTGAGCGTGGCCGGGGCCAGCACCGCCGCCCCCACCCCCTGACAGGCCCGGGCCGTGATCAGCGCGCCCGGCGCGTCGGCCAGCCCGCCGGCCAGGCTCGCGGCAGTGAACACCGTCAGGCCGGCGGCGAAGACGCGCCGGTGCCCGTACAGGTCGGCCAGCCGCCCGCCGAGCAGCAGCAGAGCGCCGAAACTCAGCGCGTAGGCGTTGCCCACCCACGCCAGGTGCCGGGCGTCGAAGCCGAGCGCGTGCTGGATGGACGGCAGCGCGACGTTCACCACCGACACGTCCAGCACCACCATGAACTGCGCGGCACACAGCAGCGCCAACACGACCGGCACCCGCCCTCCTCCTCATATGACGATGCGATCACATTGCTTTACCGTGACGTCAGCATATAATCCGATGCGGACACATCGGAAAACTGTGGGAGGGGCCATGGGCCGGGGACCGGGAGCGCACCACGCGCAGCGACGCGCCGAAATCGCCGACGCGGTGCTCGCCATCGTCGCCGACCGCGGCCTGGCCGCCGTCTCACTGACCGAGGTCGCCGCCCATGCGGGCATCTCACCCGGCCGCGTCCAGCACTACTTCCCGGCCAAGCGGCAACTCGTCGAAGCCGCCTTCGAGCGCGGCAACGAGCTGTCCAGCGCCCGCATCCGCGCCAAGACCGGCGCCGACCCGCAGGCCGCCGAGCCGCGCCTGGTGCTCACCACGGTGCTGGGCGAGCTCATCCCGTACGACGCCGCCACCGAGGCGCACATGCGCGTGCGGCAGTCCTTCCACGCCTTCGCCTTCGCCGAGGAGGCCATCGCGGCCCGGCTGCGCGTCCTGTACGCCGACTTCCACCGCCAGATGGCCGACTTCATCGCCTGCGACCAGCAGGCCGGACACATCCCCGCCGCCCTCGACCCACACGTCACGGCGCTGGCCCTGGTGGCGCTGGCCGAAGGGCTCGCCGCCTACGTGCTCACCGGCGTTACCTCCGCGAGCACCGCCCGCCAGCAGGTACTGGCGGCCGTCGCCGACCTCTACCGCTGAGTCACGAGCCCAGCAAGCGGTTGGTCCCACGAGTGCCGCTCACCACGGTCCGCCGGCCAGGGTGGGCGCCCACGAGCATGGCAATGGCGGCGGCGACGCCTTCGCGGGTGTTCTCGCCGATCATGTCGCGCTGGAACTCCAGCACGGCTGCTAGGACGGAGACCATCATTTTGGTGCCGGGGTCGTCGCTGGCCAGATCGATGCCGGGCAACAGTCCGGATTCGACGCGCAGGTGGAGGCTCCGGCGGATGAGTACCGGGCGCAGGGCGAGGATGTCGGAGACGGAGCGGAACAGGCGGGCGGCGTCGGCGATGCGGATGGTGTCGCCGACGGCGGCCTCGTGCAGCAGCGTGGTGAAGCCCGCGCGATCGAGGGAGAGTTGCCGGCTGGAGGTGGCGGGGTCTTCGTAGACCGGGGCGCCTGCGGCCATCAGGCCGGCGAGAGCGTGCCGCTGGCGCGCGTCGGTCTGCTTGTCGGTGGAGTGCCGCAGATAGACCCGGTCAGCCACGTCGGGCATCCGCGGAGTGGTTGCTGGTGAAGGCGCGGGCGATGAGCGGGGCGCTGTGCGCGCTGGTGGTGCGGACGTAGTCACGCCGCTTCTGGGTGTTGGGCTGCCAAGCCAGCTCGACCGGACCGTCGGCCTCGTTGGCGCGGTCGAGCAGCGGGGCCTCGCGGTCGAGGAAGGCCGCGATCTCCTCCAGGAATGCACTGCCCTCCTCACGCATTGCGTGCATGGCGGTGCGGATCTGGCCGGCCTCCTCGCAGACGCGCATGACCCCCGCTTTGTAGCGGGTGATGTCCGCCGCAGTGTAGGGGATCTCCGTGCCGTTCCAGTCGGCCTGCTTGAGCAGGGCGCCATTCCCGAAGGCCGGCCTTGTAGTAGCCGGTGGATGTCTGCGACCACTTCAGAGGGGCGGAAAGGGAGGCGGAAGCCTGGACCGGATTCCATTGGATCGACGAGCCTTTTGTACAGGGTGGCGGAAGGCGGCTTGATTGGATCCGGCCATGGGGGCGCAATCGACCGGTTGTGCCCCCATGGGGTTTCGATTGACGTTGTGGATCAGGCTCTCATCGCGCTGCCGTGGCCGCGATCATGATCAGCCGGAGACTCGCCCGGCGGAAGACCTCTCGGGGCGCGCACCGGCATCGGCGGTTATGTCGACGACATGTGACAGCGTTTGCCGGTCTGCTGCTACAGCGATCGCTTCCGCTTAAGGGCGATGTCGCTGGAGAGCTACCGCGCCAAGGATTCAGGGCGGGTCACCAGTACAGGCGCTGCCACAGCGCGATCCATCGGTCTGGGTGAACGTATCCGACGACGGCGTCACGAAACACGCCGGCCGCCGCCAGAGCGGCGTCCACTCCTCGGTGACGCGTCCTCAGCGAGGCGCGCACCGAGCCGCCGAGCCCGCTGAAGCCCAACTCGACCAGTTCCTGGTAGGTGCGGCGGCCGCGCACCAAAGGTTCGGGCCTACGCTCGATCCGCAGGATCGCCGGCGAGACTCCCGGCGATCTCCTTGAAGGTCGGCGCGTGGCGGACGCCGGCGGCGGTGAGGCCGCGGATGCGCTGCGGTCCCAGGTCGCGTTCGGGGTTGACCAGGGTGCTCCATTCGCCGGTGACGAGTCCGCGCGGGTCGAGCAGCACGACGCCGACCTCGACGATCCGGTCGTGCCACGACGGGCGCAGGCCCGTGGTCTCCACGTCGATGACGGCGTATCGGGTTGGGCCGCTGGTCATTTCCCTCACCCCTTCGTCCATCAGGACGTCGCGTCCTGATGCCTGGGGGTTGGAGTTCGGGCACGGATTGTGACTACCTTGTGATGATCAGCAAACGCTCCTTGGCCATGCCTTTACATCGTAGATCAACATTGGGGCGCTCCCGGACCGCGAGCTTCGACAGCTCGCCGCCAGGCGTCCCCGTGTGGAAAGTTTCACGAACACCGCCGCGCGGACGACGGTGATGACGCGGGTACGACCGCCACATCGCATGGCGTCACATGGCCCGCGACCAGCCTGGTGATCCGTGGGGCGATATCGCCGCCCTTTTACGGGCCGTACGGAAATCGCGATTCACCGCTTGTTTCGGAGCGCGGTCCCTTGTATGGGTCTGTCCAGTTCGTACCCATTGTGTGATCCTCCCCTCGACACCCGACCGGCCTCACCGACGTGCGCGTCCGCCTCGCCCCGATCAGGGCGGCGCCCCTGGCGGACGGCGAGGCCGGCGGCTCTGGCGAATCTCCACAGTCAACGGCGCGAAGAAAGGGACTCCATGATCGCTGGCAACCTGATCCGCCGGGCACTGACGGCCGGCGTGATGCTGGCCACCACCGCCGCGATGGTCGTGACCATGCAGCAGCCCGCCGCCGCCTCAACCCTGACGCTCAACGCCACGGTGGACTGCCTCAACGTCAACTACTCCGGCGACACCCGCGACTGGTACGCCTCGTACGTCTCGGTCGCCTCCGCGCCTCCTTCGTACGGCGTGACGATGCCCCTCAGTTCGATGGTCGCGAACCCGGCGAACCACACGTGGTCGTTCACGATCAGCCTGCCCGGCGGCAGCACCTCGGTGAGCGTGTCGGCCATCTGCAGCGGCGGTCACCAATATGACCAGGTCGGCTGGACCAACGGACCGGCGATCAGCATTCCCTCCTCGGCCACGACCCTGACCGCCACCTGGGGCTGCTCCACCCAGCAGGTCTACCCCGGGCCCTACATCACCGGCTGCGGCGCGCAGTCCTACTCCTACAGCTGAGGCTCCTGCTTCCCAGAAGGCCGTCCGCTTTCACCGCGGGTGGCCTTCTCACATGCGGGCACGGATACCGCGCCCTCACCAGCGCGCCAGTGCTGTCAGCAGCGGTGAGGAAGAACGGGTGCGGCCCAGCCCTCACTGAGACGTTCGCCGAGGGCTGGGCCGTTATCCGGTCGCGAGGTCACGCGCCGGTGCAGGTGTATCCGGATGGCAGGGCCGTGTCGCCGTTGGGGCGGCTGACCTGGAAGCCGAAGCTGGTGGTGGCTCCGGGGGCCAGCGTGCCGTTGTAGCTCACGTTCTTGGCCGTGACGGTCTGCCCGCTGGTGGTGACGGTGGCGTTCCACGAGCCGGTCAGCGTGTGGCCGGCCGGGAGCGTGAAGGTGACCGTCCAATTGGTGGTCGTCGAGGTACTGGTATTGGTGATGGTCAGCGGCTGGATCACATAGCCGGTGCCCCACTGGGTCTGCACGGTCGGCGTCGCCGAGCAGGTTTCGGTGGTGGTGCCGCGGGTGGTGACCTGGACGGTGTCGGACACCGGCGAGAGGTTGCCGGCGGCGTCCCGCGCGCGGACCTGGTAACGGTAGGTGGTGCTCGGGGTCAGGCCCGTGTCGCTGTACGAGGTCGTGGCCGAGGTGCCGACCTGGGCGAAGGTGCCGCCAGTGGCCCCGGGTGCGCGCAGGATGTCATAGCCGGTGACCCCCACGTTGTCAGTGGAAGCGGCCCAGGACAGATTGGTGCCGCTAGCGGTGGTGCCGGAGGCCGCCAGCCCGCCCGGGGCGGTGGGTGGCGTGGTGTCGCCTCCGGTGGAGGTCGTGGTGAAGGTGACCGTCGCGGAGTTGCCCGACAGGTTGCCCGCGCCGTCGCGTGCTCGTACGTAGACCTGGTATTCGGTGTCGGCGGTCAGCCCGGTCAGGGTGATCGAGTTGGTGGTGGACTGGCCGAGCTGCGGGTCGGTGGCGCCCTGCTCCCGGTAGACGTTGTAACCCGCCAGGCCGGAGCCGCCCTGGTCGGTGGATGCCGTCCAGGTCAGCGTGGCGCTGGTGGCGGTCACGTTGGACGCGACCGGGGTGCCTGGCGTGGTCGGCGGAGTGGTGTCGTTCGTGCTCTGGAACTGGTTGAAGAAGTTCCACACCACTGCCTTGGTCCAGGTACGTGCGCCGTCGTCAGCGGTGGACCCGTCCACTGGACCAGGGGTGTGCCCCCCGTCGAACGCCGCCCACACGACCGGGTATCCGGATCGGCATCCCGAGTAGGCGGTGACGACGTGCGTCAGGCTGCCCTGTGCCGGCTCGGGCGGATTTTGGGGAGTGCACCCGTTGTTCCTGACGAACGTGTCGCGCAGCGACCGGCCCTGCGAGATGTTGAGCACGTTGTCCCTGAGGCCGTGGAGCCCGATGTAGGCGATGGGCTGGGTGCCGCCGCTGCATCCGCTGAGCTGTGCGCCGGCGTAGACCGCGACCGCGCGGAAGACCGTCGCCCGGGCGCAGGCCAGGGCGTAGCTCATGCCGCCGCCGTAGCTGAAGCCTCCGGCGAACCGCTGCGTGGTGTCGACGCACAGGTCTGCTTCGATAAGCCTGATCATGTCGTCGACGAAGGCCAGGTCTTGCCCGCCGGAATTGGCCCAGCCGTTGTTCAGTCCCTGGGGGGCGACGAAGATCGCAGTGTTGTTCGCCAGTTGCCTGAGCCCGTAGTAAGACCAGGTGAATCCGCTGCTCCCGCCCGAGTCGACGTCGTTGGCGGTGCCGCCCAGCCAATGGAACCCGAAGATCAACCGGTAGGGATTGGTGTTGTTGTAGTTGTCGGGAATCCTCAGGATGAAGGAGCGAGTCTGGCCGCCGCTCTGGATCGTGTGCGTGCCACTTCTGAGTGTCGGAGTCTTGCCGCATCCTGGCGTCGTGGCGGCGGCGCTCGCCGCACGGGACGTGGTTTCGCTGCTGCCCAGCGCCGTACCACCCGTGGCCACCGCGAGAAGCACCGCCGCGATGACAGCGGCGAGGACGGATTTACGCCGTATCATCACTCACCTGCCTGTGGCACCGCCGGAAGGGACGGTGCCAGGGCGTCAGTTAGCGTTAACATGAGCTGAATCAGTCCTCTCATCCGTGCGGAACTGGCGTAATGGGAGGGCACGGCGGAAGAACCGCGTCATCGTTCACATCGCTTTGCCGCGCCCGTTCCTGCCGATGGTGGTGGTGCGACGGAGCAAATACGAGGCATGCGGGTCCCGTCAAGGCGCGGTTCGCTCCTCTGAGGTGACGGGCGGCGCTCCCATGCCGTTTTGCTGGCACGTATCACGTCGTTCAGTCTGAAAACATGTTGAAAATTTCAGGGCAAGACTCCCAGGAAGCCGTGAGGCCGAATTCAACCCTTCCCTGCCTTTGACCGCGCCGCTTCCAAAGCCCTGAACGAGAAAGCGGGCTCGGCTCGTCGGCCCTCGGCTACGACGCGACGCAGGCAGGAGCCGATAGGCGCTCGCCACCGCGTGTGCGGTGGATCACATGTCGGGGATCGTGTCACTTTCGCAGCCTCACGGCTTCTCAAGGGTTATGGGAACACGTTCCGCTGACAGGACCGCATCTCATGCTCGCGGGCGCGATCGCTGCTTGCCCGCCGACGTATGCGCCCAGCGGACGACACGCTGTCATGATGTCGGGAAAGGTAACCGCCGGGCTCCGCGCCGGAGGCTCCCCGCGCCCTCGTCCGGCGAGACCGCGCTCGGCCTGCCCGCGACTTCCTCATCGCCCCCGACGGGGTCGTCCTGGCGGCCAAGTACGGCAAGCGCGCGAGCGACCAGTGGTCCGTCGACGAGCTGCTGCGCCTTGCCGCGGAGCGGGCGTGATGGCGCTGAAACCCTTCCGCTTCGGTGTGGCGCTGAGCGCCGCCGCCGATCGCCGCGACTGGATCGAACAGTGCCGCACGGCCGAGAGTGTCGGCTTCGACACGATCTCGGTCATCGACCACCTGGGCCGGCCCGCACCGTTCCCGGCACTCATGCTGGCCGCCGAGCACACCACGCGACCGCGTCTCGGCACCTACGTGCTGGACGCCGGCTACTACCACCCCACACTGCTCGCCCGCGACCTCAGCACCGCCCATCAGCTGAGCGAAGGCCGGCTGGAGATCGGCATAGCCGCAGGACGGCCGTCGCCCACCCCTGAGCGGCTCGCCGAGCTCGGCATGCCCTACCCCACCGGCGCCGAGCGCGCCGGCATCCTCGAACACACGGTGAAGGAGCTGCGCCGCCTGCTGCCCAGTCCCTGCCCACCGCTGCTCATCGGCGGGCGAGGTGACCGCGTCCTGCGCCTCGCCGCCGAACACGCCGACATCATCGCCATCACGGGCGCCGCCAGCAGCCGCTACGGCAAGGTCGGATTACCCGCCTTCGCCGGCGCGCCCATGATCGCCGAACGCGTCGCCTTCGTACGGGCTGCGCTCAACTTCCGCCAGGCACAAGTGGAGCTGAACAACGAGATCCCGGCGATCATTGTTACGAACGAGCGACAGGCGGCGATGTCCAAGCTCCAGCACTTCGCGCCGGACGTCCCGCACGACGAACTGGGCGACGTCCACGCCTTTCTCGTCGGTACGGCGGAGCAGATCGCCGACAAGCTCCGGCAGAACCGCGAGCGCTACGGGTTCAGCTACGTCACGGTTCTCCAGGGAGGGGTGGGAGACGGCATGCGTGCCACGGAGCCCGTTATCGAACTGCTCCGCTGACCTGCTCGAATCTCGGCTGCCGAGCTCAACGCCCTGGCGCGGTGTGGTCCTGCTCCAACTACCAACACGGCTACTTCACCCCGCCCACCTCGTCTACCGCCCTCCTGAGCGGCCACCGGGCACCAGCACGCCCTCCACGAGACCGATCCCTGCCGGCTGCCCACGCCAGCGGGTGGAAGATCTGCCGAGGAGGGACCCCACCGCCGACACGTACTTCATGTCCGTCCCGCCTTCAACAGCTGGCCAAGATCGGCGCCGACGCGGCGGGCGGCGTCACCAGAGCGGGCTTCACCTCAGCGGACCTGGCCGGACGCGAGCAGGCGAAGTGATCGGGCGAGCGTGCCCGCTCCCCGGTACGTCTCGTTCACCCCGCCCTGCCCGGGCTGAACCGCACGGGCCGCGACCGGCCCGCGCGGTCCGTCAGTGTCCAGCGCCCGCGCGGGTGTGGCGCCGGGCGAAGACGATCCAGGTCGCGACGGCGGCCAGCGCCGCGAGGACGATGACGCCTATCTTGAGGGGAGTTCCCGTCGCGCCGTCGTCGTCCCCCGCGGTCGTCGCCGCGGCGGCCCCGTTCCGCGCGGGCGCCGTCGCCTGGCTCGTCTGGTCCGGTGCGGGAAGGGCCCCGACAGCGGGCGTGGCGGCGACCACGCCCGCCTTCACCCGCACCGTCGTCTTCGCCTTGGACGGTTCGGTCGCGGTCACGGTGACCCGCCACTCCCCGCTCGGCAGCGGCTCGGCGGAGTGGTAGAGGTTCTGGCCCTCGGGCGCCGACCTGAGCGGCACCGGCCCGAAGGACCGGCCGTCGGCCGAGGTCGCCTTCAGCGTCGCCGCGACGATCTCCGTGACGGGATGGCCGTCCTTCTTGTATGTCACCAGCACGTTGACGTTGTCGGCGCCGTCTCCTGTCACCTCCAGCTTGATCGGCCCGCCGTGGGCCGCGGCTGCCGGTGCGCCGAGCACCAGCGCGAGCCCGGCCAGCAGGACGGTGAGGACGTATGCCGGTGCCTTTTTCACGGTTGGTGGCTCCCCTCGGGTTCGGTGTCGGGGGTGAGCGCCCCTTCGCCGGGTGATGTGGGCAGGAACACGTGCTGGTGGCCGTAGCCGGCGTCGATGTTCACGGCGTCGAGGGCGGTGGCCCCGATCGACCAGGTGAAGAGCGCGCCGGCGCGTTGCCGTGCGGCCAGGTCGAGGGCGGCGGCGCGGGCCGGTCCTGTGAGGTCCCGCGCCATCGTGTAGGTGTCGACGGTCGTGGCGAACTGCCGCACGGCGGAGGCGAGACTCGACCGCGCCACGTTGGTGGCGGTCTCGCCGGACGGCGGGTCGGCGAAGCCCTGGACGGCCGCGGCGGCGGCCTGCCGCCACTTCTCGACGTCGGCGGCGGTCACCGCGACAGGTCCCGCGGGGCCGTCGCCGGGCAGGGCCAGGGCGAGCCCGTCGAGCACGGGGAGGAGCCGGGTCCGCGTGCCGCGGGCCAGCTCCGTCAGGGTCCTGATCTGTGTCCGGTCGCGCAGCGCGGACTCGGCGCGGAGGCGGTCGGCCGCCTGCTCGATCGAGCTCGGCCGGGTCACGCCGAACACCACGCCGCCGGCGACGAGCGCGCCGAGCGCGAACGCGAACGCGAGGGCGAGCACGCGGCCCCGCGTCGCGGGCCGGGCCGGGGCCGGTCGCCTGGGTCGGTTGATGGTGGCCACCTCCTGGGAGCGGTTGCCGAGGGCGCTCACGCCTCCTGGGACGATTCCTGGCGGGCGAGCATGATCAGCTTCTCGATGCGCCTGCGGCGCCTGGCGGCGTTCAGCCGGATGGCGAAGAAGGCGAGGACGAGGAGGGCGAGGGAGCCGAGCTGCGGCCAGGGCAGCGCCCACACCGTGGTGCCGACCGCCGCCCGCTGGGCGGCGACGCCGGGAAGCGGCTCGCCCGCGGGCGAGGGGACCGCCATGACGGTCGCGCCGATGGGTCCCAGCGGCCACGCGCCGGGCACCCGCGCGACAAACGTGCGGCTGCCGCCCGGCATGAGCTCCCTGGCCCTGGCCGCGGACGGGTCGTTCCAGCCGCTCTCCCCCGCGAGCGTGGACGTCAGCACGTGGTTGTCCGTGACCAGCCGGACGTTGCCTTCGTTGGCCACGGTGTAGGTCACCTCGACGGATCCTGCGGCGAACGGGTTCCACGAGCCGGCGTACTCGGCCCGCACGCCGGTCACGGCCACCTTGGCCACGTAGTCGCCGGTGACGCGGATGTTCAGGCGGACGCCCACCCGGTTCTGGACCCGTACCTGGCCGGAGACGGTCTCCAGGGACGCGGTCACGCCCGCGGGGTGATCCCCCGGCGTCGCGTTCCGGGGGATCGACACCGTCACGGGAACGACGGACGTGGCCCCGGCGGCGATGGTCACCCTCTCGGGGACCGTGATCCAGGCACCGCCGTCGGTGGGCTCGGCGTCGGAGGGCCGCATGTCGAAATAGCCCTTGGAGGTCAGGTAGCCGTCGTTGGCGTCGATCGCGAAGTCCACCGGCTCGGTGGAGCGGTTGATGACCGCCACGTGCTCGACGACCTGCCGGCCGCCGGCGAGTTCGAGGTCGATGACGCTGCGGCCGTCGGGACCGTCGGCGTTGGCCGGCACGACCGACCAGGTGGTGTCGGCGCCGGACGGGGTGGCGAACGCCACCATGGCGGCCAGCAGCGCGACGCCGAGAGCGGGGAGGACGGCGAGGCGGGCGAGGACGCCTCGCGGGCGGCTTGCGGTCAACAGAGGTCTCCAGTCTCGTCGTGGCCGTCCGGGGCCCGCGCCGGGCGGGCGCGGGCCCCGGACGGCCGGAGCGGACGATGGCGTCCTGCCTCCGGTTCAGGACCAGGTGAACGTTCGGGACCGGTTGCCGTTCAGGACTGGTTGAACAGGGAAAGCGTGAGGGTCGAGTGGTACTCGCCGGCGGTGACGTCGGCGGGGGTGCGCAGCGTGAGGTCGGCGTTGACCTGCCAGGTGCCGATCTCGTCGGCGGAGTTCGCCGTCGACACCAGCAGTTCCTGGCCCTGCAGACCGACGGCCGGCGCTCCCGAGCCGTCGGAGATGACACTGGAGACGGGCTCACCGGCCTCCACCGCCCCGGAGGAGGAGTCGGTCAGCAGGCGCGGCCGCCAGCCCAGGTACTGCGAGCCGATGGGCGGCGTGGAGCCGCTCGTCGCGGTGAACTCGCCGGCCTGGCCGACAACCGCCCAGAAGTCGCCGGCAGGGATCTCCTCGGGCCGGCGGGTGTCGTTCACCGTGACCGTCGGCAGGGTGCCGACGAACTGGCGGGCGGCGGCGTTGGAGCCGTCCTCCTGAAGGGACACGCCGCCGTTGTCGGCGACGGTCATGGACACCTGGCCCGGAGTGGTGCCGGGCTCGATCGTCACCGTGACGTCGATGCCCTGCTCGGGGTCGTCGTCCGCCACCGCGGGACCGGCCACGCCGACGCCCGCGAGCGCGACGCCGAGCACCGCCGCGGCGAGCAGTTGCGTGGTCCTGTTGATTCTCATGTCTTCGCTCCATCGCTGGGGGGCGGGGCCGGCCGTCCGATCGGCCGGCCGGCCCCGGTTCTGCTGGGGGCGGTGACCACGGTCGCGCGGACAGTGGTCACCGCCGGTGCGGTCAGCGGCAGCTGAGCGCCGGGTAGTCGGCGTCGTACGACGAGGTGACCTGCTCGCCGCCGATCGTCGCGACTCCCTTCACGGTCACCGTGCCGGCGTCGATCTGCCCGGCCCGGCTGTTGAAGGACTGGTACGCCTGCTTGCCCGGGGTCACGTCGGCCACGGTCTTCGAGCCGAACGGGGTGGTCAGCGTCACCGTCACCGGCACGTCGGAGCCGTTGACGGCCGTGACCGCCACGTACGCCGAGGTGCCGATGCAGCGGGACGAGGCGGAGACCGTCAGGTCGACCTGCGGCGTGGACGCCGAGATCGTCAGTGTCAGCGTCTTGGCCTCCTCGACGTTGCCCGCCTTGTCGGCCGAGCGGTAGCGCAGCTCGTGCTGCCCGTCGCCGGTCACGGTGACCGGTCCGGTGTAGGCGGTCCAGTCGCCGTCGTCGAGCTGGTACTCGGTCCTGTCGACCCCGCTGCCGCCGTCCTCGTCGGTGGCCTGCAGCGTGACCGACACCGGGCCGGTGAACGTGCCGCCCGCCGGCTCCTCCGGATCGGTCGTCGCCGTCGTCACCGGCGCGGTCTTGTCCTCGGCCGCCGCCTTGGTGAGGCGGAAGTAGTCGAACGTGACCTTCTTCGACGCCGACTGGTTGGTGCCGATCGTGTACACGCCGACCTTGGCGCCGGTGGCCACCGCGCTGTTCTGCACCGCGGCGGACAGTTCGGTCCAGGTCTCGCCGTCGGCGGAGTAGGACCCGGAGTAGGTGTCGCCCTCCTTCTTGAGCCGCAGCCACCAGATGCCGGTGGTGAGGTTGTTCACCTGTGGCTGCGGGCTCTGCACGGTGCCGCCGACCTCGCTGCGCAGCTCGATGCTCCGCGCCACTGTCGACCCGGCCGCGTTGGTGGTGAGGAAGTCGAGCTTCACGTAGTCGTCGTCGCCGGTGTACACCATGAGGCCGCCCTGCTGGTACTGCTCGTTGAGTGCCGAGGCGTCCACCTTGGTCTCCAGCGTCCAGTCGCCGCTCGGGGCCGGCTGCAGGATGAGGTTCTCCGGGCCGGTGTTGTCGGTCCCGTAGATGTCACCTGTCGTGGTGTCGAGCTCCAGCTTGCCGTCGCTCACGCGCATCGCCGTGGCGTCGGGGCGCACGATCGCGGTCCAGCGGCAGGCGTCGAGCGCGGTGCCGTCGAACTCGTCGTTCGGGTCCGGCCCGGTCGCACTGTCGTCCGGCGTGATGTGGAACCAGTCGAAGGACGCGTCCACCACCGGGTGGTTGGCCCCCGCCAGCGAGATCAGGCCGATCTTCGGGTCGGTGATCCCGGCGAGCGGCTTGGTCTGCGGCATCGCGGTGAACGTGGTGCCGTCGGCGGAGTAGTGGGCGGTGATGTTCGTTCCGTCGCTGATGAACCGCACGTACACCGTGTCGGGGTAGGCGTCCCCGAGAGTGGCCGTATTGCTCTGCGACACCTCGTTGGGGCTGCCGTTCTCCTCCCGGATGAACTGGAAGATGCGGTCGGCGTGGTTCGGACCCGAGGTGGAGCGCGCCTGCAGCACCATCTTGGCGTAGTTGTCGTCGTCGCCGTAGATGATCAGACCCGCCTGCTGGTACGCGTCCCGCGCGTCCAGCGTGAGCTTGGCGGTGGCGGTCCAGGCGCCCGACGGCGCCGGCTGCACCACGATGTTCGGCGTGTTGCCACCCGTGCTGTAGATGTCGGTGGTCGAGGTCGGGATCACCAGTTTGCCGTCGGCGACCCTGAGGTCCTGGTTCTCCCTGATGACCGACCAGCGGTCCCGGTCGAGCTGGTCGCCCAGGAAGTCGTCGGAACGTCCGGTGAAGCACACCGCGGCCGGCGCGTCCACCTTGACCTGGACCTGCGCGGTGGCCGACGCGCCCTTGTCATCGGACACGGTCACCACGGCCGTGTAGGTGCCCGGCGCGGTGTAGGTGTGGCTCGCCTCGGCCGTGGTGGGCTCCGGCGCGCCGTTCACGCCGAAGTTCCACTTGTAGGCGATCGGGTCGCCTTCCGGGTCGGTGGCCGTCGCCTCGAAGTCGACCGTCAGCGGGGCGACGCCCGTCGCCGGTGTCGCCGTCGCGGTCACGACCGGACGCTGGTTGTCCGTGGCGCCCTTGCCGACGAAGTCCACCCAGTTGAAGTTCGCCAGGTAGGCGTCGTTCGCCGCGCTCGCCGGCTTACGCACGACGAAGTACAGCGGTCCGCTCTCCGCCGGCGCGCCGGTCACGTCGAGCGTGACGTCGGTGAACGTCTGCCAGCCGCCGGTGGGCGTCACCTCGGCCGAGCCGACCAGCGTGCCGGTCTCGGGGTCACCCGCCCTGACCTGGACGGTGCCGCCGGCGCCGCCCGAGGAGGCGCGTAACCGGAGCGCGGTGACGTTCGACAGGTTCACCGGGTCGAACGACCACCAGTCGCCGTCCTGGACGAACCCGATGTGCTGATTGCCGCCCTGCGGGTCGCTCGTGGTCTCGGCCTGGACACCCGCGGTGTCGGTGCCCACGCCGTCGGCCACCCGGCCGGTCTGCGTGAAGTGCTCGGCCTGCTTGCGCTTGGGCTGCAGGAGCGTCTCGCCCCGCCCGGTCAGGGGCTTGGCGCCGTTGGCCCCCTCGTCGGTGTAGCTGGCCTCGATCACGTAGAAGAGGTTGTCGTACTCGCCGTGGCCGGCCTGCTGGGTCTGCAGGGTGCCCTCACAGCCCGTGTGCTGGTCGAGCGGGTGGCCGTGGCTCTCGTGACCGAGGATCGCCTGGATCTGCACCTTGTCGCAGTCGATCGTGCCGTCCTCGGGGTCGGTGGCGGTCACCTTGAACTTCACCTGGTCACCGAACTCGAAGAAGGCGCCGTTCGGCGGGAGGTCCACCGTGACGGTGGGACGGGTGTTGCCCGCGCTGATCGCGACACTGGCGGTGGCGGTCTTGCCGCCGGGGGTCGTGACGGTCAGGACCACGTTGTAGTCGCCGCCCTCCTCGTAGGTGTAGGAGGGGTTGGGGTCAGTGGAGTCGGTGTCGCCGTCGCCGTCGAGGTCCCACGCGAACGTGAGCGGCTCGTCGTCCGGGTCCCGGCTGCCCTCGCTGGAGAACGTGACGGCCAGCGGCAGCGGCCCGTCCGTCTTGTCCGCCGTGGCACGGGCGATCGGCGGGCGGGTGCCCTTGATGTAATCGATCCGGTAGATGCCGGAGTCGGCGTTGTCGCCGCCGAAGCCGGAGCCCCACTCGATCATGTACAGCGCGCCGTCGGGGCCGAACTTCATGTCCATCGGCTTCTTGAACGACAGGGAGCCGAGGATGCGGTTCATCTCCACGAGCTCGGTGCCGCTCTCGTCGAGCTGGAACGACCACACCTGGTCGTTGTTCCACTCGCCGAACACGGCCTTGCCGTCCCAGTACGCCGGCCACTTCACGTCCGACTGCAGGTCCGGGTCGGCGCGGTAGACCGGGCCGCCCATCGGCGCGCCGCCCCTCAGCTCCGGGAAGTTCTGCGGGTCGGCCGCGTAGTGGTACCAGATCGTCGCGGGCACCATCGTGGGCAGGTCGGTGAGGCCGTCGTTGTTCGGGGAGTCGTTGACCGGCGCGGCGCAGTTGAACGGCGCCCCCGACTGCTGGGTGGCGAAGTCGTAGTCGATGTACGGGGTGTTGTCGCCGACGCAGTAGGGCCAGCCGTAGTTGCCCGGCTCGGAGACGATGTTCCACTCGACCGTGTTCTGCGGGCCCCGGGTGGCGCTCGCCGAACCGGCGTCGGGGCCGTACTCGCCGAGCATGATGTGGCCCGTCTTCGGGTCCAGGCCGATGCGGAACGGATTGCGGAAGCCCATGCCGTAGATCTCCGGCTTGGTGTTCTCCGTGCCCGGCGGGAAGAGGTTGCCGGACGGGATGGTGTAGGTGCCGTCGGGCTCGGGGTGGATCCGCAGCAGCTTGCCGCTGAGGCTGTTGGTGTTGCCCGAGGTGCGCTGGGCGTCCCAGCTTGCGCGGCCGGACCGCTCGTCGATCGGCGTGTAGCCGTCGGAGGCGAACGGGTTGGTGTTGTCGCCCGTGCCCAGCCACAGATCGCCGGTCCGGGGGTCCATGACCATGCCGCCGCCGTGGTGGCAGCACTCGGCCCGCTGGACCGGGACGTCGAGGATCCGCGTCTCGCTCTCCAGGTCCAGGGTGTCGCCGGTGACGGTGAACCTGCTCAGCCTGTCGACGTTCGTCCCGGTGGGCGAGTAGAACAGGTACATCCAGTGGTTGGTGTCGAAGTCGGGGTCGAGCGTGAGCCCGAGCAGGCCGCTCTCGTTGGCGGTGAAGACGTCCAGCCGCGCCGCCGTCACCGTGCCGCCGGACGGCTTGATGATCTTGACATCGCCGAGCCGGTCGATGTAGAAGACCCGGCCGTCCTCGGCGACGTCCACCATCATCGGGTTCGAGGTGTTGTCGTCGAGCGTGACCTTCTCGAAGCTGCTGCTCTGCGAGGCCGAGCAGTCGGCCCTGACCGCGCCGGCGGCGGTCTGGATGCCGCCGAGGAGCAGCTTCAGGAAGTTGGGCTCGCTGTAGTTCTCCTTGAGGTGGCCGAGCCCGGTGTACCAGGAACGGCCGCCGTCGTAGTCGTGGCACCAGGTGTTCGGGTGGTCGGCGCCCATCGTGGCGCCGGTGTAGGACTTCTCGTCCATCGACGTCAGCACGTGCACCGTGCCGCGCGGGTTGGCCTGGTAGTCGTACCACTCGTCGGTACGGGTCCAGGTCGCCGGCAGGTCCTTCGTGGACGGGTGCGCCGGATCCTCGACCTTGACCGTGGCCTGCTGGATCGCCGGGTGCGACTTGAAGTACGCCCCGACCAGCTTGCCGTACCAGGCCCAGTCGTAGCCGCTGTCGGCGGCGGCGTGGACGCCGACGAAGCCACCGCCGTTCTGGATGTAGCGCTGGAAGGCGTCCTTCTGGTCCTGCGTGCCCAGCGGGTCACCGGTCGTGGACATGAAGACCACGGCCTGGTACTGGGCCAGGTTCTGGTCCGTGAACAGCGCGCTGTCCTCGGTGGTGTCGACCGCGAAGTTGTTCTCCTCGCCGAGTTTCTGCACGGCCGCGATGCCCTCGGGGATCGAGTCGTGCCGGAAGCCTGTCGTCTTCGAGAAGACGAGCACCTTGAACGCGGGCTCGGCCGCCGTGGCGGCCTCGGCGCTCACGGGCGCCGCGAGGAGGGTGACGAAGGGGGCGACGAGGGCCAAGGCCATCGTCGTCACGGTCCGGCGCCTCGGGCGTCGTCCGCGTGCTGGCAGGACCGCGTTGAGCAGCCTGGCCCACGTTCGATGACGTGGTGACATGGAAAACCCTTCCTGACCGGGGGGACGTCAGGCAAAGGCGCGCGCCGCCGCGCTGTTGCCACTTGGTGGGTAGCGGATGGTGCGGGGTGCTGGAGGGTGCCGTCTCCAGGCATGTGGGGCCGTCAGTGAGGTACCGGCCGGGGCGATGAATCCATGATCGTCGTCGGGTCGTCGATGATGTCGCTGACCACCATGCTGGCGGCGCCGCGAGAGGCGGCGCCGAAGCCGAGAGTGGAGGCGACGAACCGGCACTGGGCGGCGGGAGCGGCCACCACGAGCCGTTGCAGCTGATCCTGCGCATGCGGCAGCAGCCACTGCGCCAGCGAGGCGAAGTAGCCGCCGATGACGATCACGCGCGGGTTGAACAGGTTGGCCAGGATCGAGCCGCCGAGCCCGAGCCACTCGCCGACCTGCGCCACCGCCGTCGTCATTCGCCGGTCGCCGGAGGCCAGGCCCCTGGCGAGGTCGGCCACCCGTTCGCCGGGGTCGGGCATCGGCATGCCGGGCAGCCCGTAGGCCTGCTCGGGCATGGCCGCGCGGACGAGCGCGGCCAGGCCGACCTTGGTCTCCCAGCACCCGATGCGGCCGCAGCCGCACTGGGCGCCGTTCGGGTCCACCTGCAGATGCCCGACCTCGCCGGAGAATCCGTCCGCGCCGCGCAGGAGCTCGCCGCCCAGGATGATGCCGCCGCCGACCCCGACCTCTCCGGTGAGGTACACCAGGTACGGAGTGCCGGCGGCGACGCCGGAGGTGTATTCGGCCAGCGCGGCGAGGTTCGCGTCGTTGTCCACCCGCACGGGCACGCGCAGCGGGCTCAGCAGGGAGCTCAGCTGGTCGGCCAGCGGCAGGTCGTGCCAGTAGAGGTTCGGCGCGAGCGTCACGACGCCGCGTACCACGTCCACGAGCCCGGGGACCGCCACCACGATGCCGGCGGGCGACGCTCCGGCCCGCCGCATGGCCTCCACGGCCTCCTTGGCCACGAGCCCGAGCCGGCGCACGGCGCTGTCCGGGCCGCTGCCCATGGCGTCGTGGACGACCCGGCGCTCGACCAGGATCCGGCCGCTGAGGTCGGTGCCGTGGACCGCGATGTAGTCGACGTTGATCTCCATGCCGAGGGCGCCGACGTGCGCGCCGTGCAGCGCGACCGCCCGTCTGGGGCGGCCGACCGCGCCGACGTGCTCGACGCCGACCTCGCGTACCAGACGCCGTTCGAGGAGCTCGGCCATGAGGTTGGACACGGTGGCCCGGTGCAGCCCGGTCGCCTCGGCGATGTGGGCGCGGGACAGGGACTTGTGGTCGCGCAGCTCGCGCAGCACCAGGGAGAGGTTGGCCCGGCGCAGCGCGGCGAGACCCGCCGGCGGAGCGCCGCCCGGAGCACGGTTGGGCGGCTTGTACGTCATGGGTACCACCCGCCCCTTTGTTTATCTTTGACATCAATTAATTGCAGTTGTAACACGCGGATGCAGGAATGTGCACCCCTCACATCCGTAACGAGTTGGCATCGCCGAAATCCCCGCATTTCAGCGACCACTCCGGCGCCAGTTATCGGAACGTTACACACATTGCAACCGGTTTCCCTCTTGTGTCATCAGAGGTCGGCCCCTTTAATTCGGCTAGCCATCCGCACTGATCGAGGAGGAGCGTGGACCACAACCTGGGCGATCGCCACGCGACCGACTCGGCGAGTCGCGACGGACCCGCGGGAGCCCTCGCGGACCAGGCCACCATGCGCCCCGACCCCGCCCTCGTGCCGCGTCATGTGAGCGCGAACAACCCGTGCTCCCTGCCGGCCGTCACCGTCGCGACCAGGCTGAACAAAGCCACCGTCACCAGCCCCGTCAACGAGACGGGGCCCTCAGCACGCGGGCTCCGTCGGCCTCCCGGGTGTCGCGCTCGCCCTAGGCGGCTCCCTGGGCGTGGAGGTCAACGTCGACCACATCGCCGAGTACACCTCGGGCGTCGCGACGGGCATCCCCGACCTTGCCTGCCTCACCGCCGAGGTGGGCGTCGGTGGCGTCGTCATCTCCGGCGGCCGGCTCCTGGGCGGAGCGGACGGGTTCGCGGGGATCGGCCATGCCATGATCGATCCGTCCGGCGCACGGTGCCGCTGCGGCCGCCTCTGCTGCCGGGAGACCGAGGTCGGGCCGGCCGCGCTGGTGGGCACGGCCACCCCGGACCGCCCGTACGGCACCGGCCCGCAGGTCGTCCGCGACACGGAGGAGCGCCTGGCCGAGATCGAGCAGCGCCGAGCCGACGGAGATCCGCACGCCGAGGCCGGCCGGTGGCCCGGGATCGGCGCGGCGCAGCCCGAACCGGCCCCACCAGCATCTCCATCCGGACGTCTCCGGCCGTCGGAGCCATCGAGGGAACTCCGACGGTCCGCTCTCCCCGCTCGCCCTGACCCGCCCCCGTCCTCCGCACCTTCCGCCCGCCTGATCGCTGTTCCGCACCTTCCGCGTGCCGCGGCCACGGCGCATGCCGTCCGGCGGACGGACGCCGCCGTGTCCCTGCCCACCGTGCCTTTCCCATGCCTTTCCCATGCCTTTCCCGTGCCCTTCCGCCCCAGAACGTCCCGCCCGCCTGATCGGCCGCCAGAGCCGCAGCGGCACCGTCGACGCCGACCTCGGTGCCATCGCGGCGGTGCCAACCGGTGCCGTCAGGCGGGCGGGGCACGGCCCCACCGAACCGAGGAGGCCCTGTGCCGCGGTCAGCATCCGGCTCCTCGTCCCTGCTCGTGATGCGGGGAATCGTCAAGCAGTTCCCCGGCGTGCGCGACGCCTCCCCCGTACGGCCGGCCCCGCCGGCCGCGGCGATGCGTCACGGCATCGCCACCCGCCCTGGGCAGCCTGACCTCCGGCTTCGAGGCCGTGCACGACCTGTGGCCACGACCACCCCCTCGGCAGCGCCGAGCAAGGGTTCAGGCGGGTGCAGGTCACCGAGCCGGACCACCCGTACTCGGGCGCCCGGTGGCCGTCCGGCCACGGACTCGGGTACGAGCACGCCTTCGTCCACGAGACGAAGGACTTCCTGGAGGCGATCGCCGCCGGCGCCGGCCCCTCCCCGTCCTTCGAGGACGGCCTGCGGGTGCGGCGCGTGCCGGCGGCCGTCGAGCAGAGTGCGGCTGAGGCAGCCGCTTCACGATGGTGGAGGATTCATGACGAGACCGATCACGTTGTTCACCGGGCAGTGGGCGGACCTGCCGTTCGAGGAGGTCTGCCGGCTGGCTTCCGAATGGGGCTACGACGGCCTGGAGATCGCCTGCTGGGGCGACCACTTCGAGGTCGACAAGGCCGTCGCGGACGACTCCTACGTCGAACGCAGGAAGGAGACCCTGGCCAAGTACAACCTCGGCGTGTGGACGATCTCCAACCACCTCGTCGGCCAGGCCGTCTGCGACCACCCCATCGACGAGCGCCACAAGGGCATCCTGCCCGCCCGCGTCTGGGGCGACGGCGAGCCGGAAGGCGTGCGGCAGCGCGCCGCCGAGGAGATGAAGAACACCGCCAGGGCCGCCCGCGCGCTCGGCGTCGACACCGTCGTCGGCTTCACCGGCTCGTCGATCTGGCACACGCTGGCGATGTTCCCACCGGTGCCCCCGTCCATGATCGAGGCGGGGTACGCCGACTTCGCCGACCGCTGGAACCCGATCCTCGACGTCTTCGACGAGGTCGGCGTGCGCTTCGCCCACGAGGTGCACCCCAGCGAGATCGCCTACGACTACCACACGACGGTGCGCACGCTGGAGGCCATCGGGCACCGGCCGGCCTTCGGCCTGAACTGGGACCCCTCACACATGGTGTGGCAGGACCTGGACCCGGCGAACTTCATCCTCGACTTCGCCGACCGCGTCTACCACGTGGACTGCAAGGACGCCCGCGTCGCCACCCGCGACGGACGGCGCGGCCGCCTGTCCTCCCACCTGGCCTGGGCCGACCCCAGGCGCGGCTGGGACTTCGTGTCCACCGGCCGGGGCGACGTGCCGTGGGAGGCGTGCTTCCGGGCGCTCAACCACATCGGCTATGACGGCCCGATCTCCATCGAGTGGGAGGACGCGGGCATGGACCGGCTGCACGGCGCGCCGGAATCCCTCGCCTACATCCGCTCGCTCAACGCCATCACCCCGCCGGCCGCCGCCTTCGACGCCGCCTTCTCCTCCGAGTGACGCCGTTACGCCGGGGCGACGGCCGCAGGTGGCCGCCGCCCCGGCGGAGATCCGCACGCTCTCCGTTCCCGTGCAGATGCTGCTCGACGCGCGAGTGGATGGCCACAAGACCGGAATCTCCGCCTCCTTCGACCTCTGCGGCCGATTTTCGGGCATCCATACGTCATGAGCGAAATAGCACGGTGGCCATTATGGATTTTGCGCCTTGGCCGGCCGGGTGGGCATGCGGCCGCGCGCCATGCCTGAGAATAGAGGGCTCCCGTTAAGGCATCGCTGACAATTCCCGATACTTCACATTAAAGGCCTGTCACTATTTATCCTCCGGAGTCAGGACGCGTCGGTTTCGGTCCCCCAGCCAGGCCGCTTCGAGGATCGCGGTCAGGCTGGCGGTGTCGGTCGGGCCTGGATGGTTCTGGATCAAGCGGGTGACACCACTGGCCATCTCCGCGAAGCGCGGGAGGTCAGCGCGTGCCACGCCGATGTCCGCCAAGGTGGCGGGGATGCCGATGTCGGCAAGGAGCCCGTCGAGCCAGGTGAGGAACGCATCTGCGGCCTCGGCGTCCGAGGCGTCGGTCACATCGAGCCCGCACACCTCGGCGAGGATGGCCAACCGGTCGCCGATGGCGTCCCTGGCCGCGTCCAGCGCGTAGGGCAGCAGCAGCCCGACGCCCAGGCCGTGCGGTGTGTGGGTGGCGGCTCCGATGGGGTACTGGAGGGCGTGCGGAGCCGCGTTGCCCGCGTGGGAGAACGCGAGCCCGGCCAGCATGGACCCGTAGGACATGTCCGCGCGCGCTTCCTTGTCGCCTCCGTCCCTGACGACATGGGGCAGGCTGCGGGCGATCCGTTCCGCGGCCAGGAGCGCGTAGTGATCGGTGATCGAGTTGCGGCCGAGGAAGACCTGCTCCACCGGGTCGCGTGGGCCGTGGGCCCGGGGCCGCGCGGTGTAGCTCTCCACCGCGTGGCAGAACGCGTCGATGCCGGAGTGGGCAGTGACGGTCGCCGGGCAGGTGTAGGTGAGCTCGGGGTCGACGATGGCGAAGTCGGGCACGATGTGGACGCTGGAGACCCCCACCTTCAGCTCGCGGTCAGGGTCGGTCAACACCGAGACGGGCGTGAGCTCGGAGCCGGTGCCTGACGTCGTCGGGACCGCGACGAGAGGAATCGTCGGCCCGGGCACCTTCGACTCGCCGTAGAAGTCGCGCGGCGTCCCACCATGGCACCGGATGACGCCGACGATTTTGGCGAGGTCGATCACCGTGCCACCGCCGATGGCGAGGATGGCGTCGGCGTCCACCTCTGCGGCGACCGAGACGGCCAGGGCGACATCGGCGAGTGGCACGTCGGGACTCGCGTCGGCGAACACCTCGACGACTTCGACCTTCTCCCGCACGGCGGCCACGATCTCGGCCACGCCCGGCTGCCCCAGAAGAACCCGGTCGGTCACGATGAGGACGCGCGAGCCACACTCGGCCACCACTCGCGGGATGTTCTGCGCGACCCCTTCGCCCACTATCAGCTGGCGTGGTGCGCGGACGGTCTCAAGCATGTCAGTGCCTCTCTGGAGCGTCGGCGGTGATGTGCTGGACGGACGTCCAGCTCACCTGCGAGACCGGGACGGCGATCGCCCCGTCCACCGCCGCGGCCGCGTCCGTGGCGCGCGCACCGGCGGAGCCGACGGCGTCCCCGGGCACCTGGAGCAGCGGGCCGGTCACGGTAGGTCGATCGCCGCGTAGGTGATGTCGAGGTATTCATGGATGCCCTCGTGCGACCCCTCCTTGCCGATCCCGGACTGCTTCACGCCTCCGAACGGAGCTGACGGGTCCGAGATCAGACCACGGTTGATACCGACCATCCCCGTCTCCAGCCCCTCGGTGAACCGGAGCGCCCGCTGGAGGTCGCGGGTGAAGACGTATCCGACGAGGCCGTGCTCGGTGTCGTTGGCCTTCGCCATCACCTCGTCGTCGGAGGTGAACGAGATGATCGGCGCCACCGGGCCGAAGATCTCCGTTGCCAGCATCCGCGCGTCCTCGGGCACGTCGACGAGGACCGTGGGCGGGTAGAAGTGGCCCGGCCCGTCCGGACGCCCGCCGCCCACCAAGACACGGGCGCCGCGATCGACCGCGTCGGCGACGAGCTTGTCGATCTTGGTGACCGACGCCTCGTCGATCAACGCCCCGACGTCCACGCCGTCGTCGAGACCGTGGCCCATCGAGAGCGCGCCCATCCGCTCGGCGAAGCGCGCCGCGAACTCCTCCCGTACGGGCTCCTCGACGTAGATGCGGTTGGCCGCGATGCACGATTCCCCGATGTTGCGCATCTTGGCCACCATGGCACCGTCGAGCGCGACGTCCAGGTCCGCGTCGGCACACACGATCAAGGCCGCGTTGCCGCCCAGCTCCATGGAGGTGCGCAGCACGTTGCCCGCCGCCTGCCGGAGGAGCACGCGCCCGACCTCGGTCGACCCGGTGAACGAGAGCTTGCGGGTCCGGCTGTCGGCCAGCAGCGCTGAGACCACCTCGCCGGCGCGCCTGGTCGTCACGACGTTGACGACGCCCGGGGGAACTCCGGCCTCCTCCATGATGCGGGCCAGGAACAGCATGGTGAGTGGCGTCTGGGCCGCCGGCTTGGTGATCGTCGTGCAGCCCGCCGCCAGCGCAGGAGCGATCTTGCGGGCGCCCATGGCCAACGGAAAGTTCCAGGGCGTCACGAAGACGCACGGTCCGACCGGCTTCGGCACGGTGAGGATGCGATATCCACCAGCGGGAGCGGTGTTGTAGCGCCCCTCGACGCGCACCGCCTCCTCGGCGAACCAACGGAAGAACTCGGCGCCGTAGGCCACCTCTCCCCGGGCCTCGGCGAGCGGCTTGCCCATCTCGAGCGTTATCAGCCGGGCGACCTCCTCGGATCGCTCGGTCAGTGCCCGGTACGTCGCGGTCAACAATTCTGACCGTTTTCGCGGCGGGGTCGCCGCCCACTCCGTCATCGCCTCGCCGGCCGCGTCCAGAGCGACGAGCCCGTCGACGACGTCGGCGTCCGCCACCTCGGCGATGGTCTTGCCTGTGGCCGGATCCTCGACGACGAAGGTGGCTCCGCCGGCGGCGTCGCGCCAGGCGTCGCCGATCCGGAGCCGCCGGTGCTCGGGGGCCAGGACGTTCATCGGGTCACTCATTGCGTCGCCTCCTGTGATGTTCCTGGTGCTGTCCGGCGTGACTACCGCCCGGCCTCGGACAGCGCCAGCCCGGTGCCCGCGTCGAACAGGTGCGCGCGGTCCAGGTCGACCGTGACGAGCAGCCGCTCGCCCGGCGTACCGGTGACGGTGGCTCGTGCCTTGACCTTGAGGATCTCCGTCCCCACTCGGACGTCGACCACCGTCCGGTCACCGAGCGGCTCAAGGCCGTAGAGCTCACCTGACAACGACGCGTCCCCCCGCTGCTCGACGGACAGGTCCTCCGCGCGCAGGCCCAGCAGCAGCGGACGACCGTCCTCGGCCGTGGTCCAGCGGGGCCGCGGCAGCGTCCAGCCTTCCGCCCCGACCAGACGATCTCCCTCGGCGTGGCAGGGGAGCAGGCTGATCGGCGGGCTCCCCACGAATCCCGCGACCCACTGATTGGCCGGACGCTCGTACACCTCGGTCGGCGTTCCGACCTGTTGCACCTTCCCCTCCTTGAGTACCGCGACCTGGTCGGCCATGGACAGGGCCTCGACCTGGTCGTTGGTCACGTAGACGAAGGTCGCTCCGAGGCTCCGGTGGATGCGGGCGAGCTCGGTGCGCATCTCGACGCGGAGCTTGAGATCGAGGTTCGTCAGCGGCTCGTCCATGAGAAACGCGCGAGGGCGGCGTACCAGCGCCCGGGCCAGGGCGACGCGCTGCATCTCGCCGCCCGACAACTGCGCCGGACGGCGCCGCAGCAGACGTTCGATGTGCAGCAGGCCCGAGATCCGCTCGACGGCGGTGGCGATCTCGCTCGCCGAACAGCGGCGTGCCCGCAGCGGGGAAGCGATGTTCTCGTACGCCGTGTGTCGCGGGTAGAGGGCGTAGTTCTGGAAGACCATGGCCAGGTCGCGTGCGGCCGGGGTGTCACCGGTCGCGTCCCTCCCGTCCAGATGCACCGACCCGGCGTCCAGCTTCTCCAGGCCGGCGATCGCTCGCAGGGTCGTCGTCTTGCCTGCCCCGGAGGGGCCGAGCACGACGAAGAACGATCCGTCGGGCACGTCCAGCGTCACCCCGTCCAGGGCCTGGACCTTGCCGAAGGACTTGCGCAGCCCGTGCACTGCCACGGTTCCCATCAGGCCACCAGCTCTTCCGTGCTCACGTCGTAGACCGCCGGGGTCCCGCCGATGTGCCGCAGCCCGACCGGCGCGTCAGCGGCGAAACGGACAGTCGGTGGCATCCGAACCCGTACGTCGTGCCGGCCGCCGTGGTCGACCACGTAGATGATCTCGTCGCCGAGCCACTCCGCCGAGACCAGGCGGGCCGGGACCGAACGTTCCGCCCCTGGTTCTGTGACTTCCAGCGCCTCCGGCCGGACGCCCGCGACCAGGCGACGGTCGCGCGGCAGGCCTGGCGGTGGCGTGAAGACCAGTCCGTCCTTGCTGCGCAGCTTCCCGTCGGCCACCTCCACCTCGATCAGGTTCATCGGCGGGGAGCCGATGAACGCGGCGCAGAAGAGACTCGCCGGACGGTCGTAGACCTCCAGCGGCGTGCCGATCTGCTCGACGCGGCCCTTGTTGAGAATGGCGATTCTGTGACCGAGCGACATGGCCTCGACCTGGTCGTGGGTGACGTAGACCATCGTCGTCCCCAGCTCCCCCTGCAGGTGCTTGATCTCCGTGCGCATGTCCGCTCTCAGCTCCGCGTCCAGATTGGTGAGAGGTTCGTCCATGAGGAATGCGCGCGGCCGTCGCACCAGGGCGCGGGCAAGCGCGACGCGCTGCTGCTCCCCGCCGGACAGCCGGCGCGGCCGCCGGTCCAGGAGCGGGCCGAGCCGCATCAGCCGGGCGGCCTCGTCGACCCGTTCGCGTACCTCCGCCTTGGGCAGTCCCTCGGCCCGCAGGGGGAACGCCAGGTTGTCGCGGGTTCTCAGATGCGGGTAGAGAGCGTAGAACTGGAACACCATGGCGATGTCGCGCTCGGCGGGCGGCAGGTCGTTGACCAGCGTGTCGCCGATGCGGATGTCGCCCGTCGTCTGCCTCTCCAGGCCGGCTATGGCCCGCAGCGTGGTCGTCTTGCCGCAGCCCGAAGGACCGAGCATCACGAACAGCTCGCCGTCGCGGATGGACAGGTCCACGTGATCGACCGCGACCGTCCCGTCCGGGTAGCGCTTGTGCAGGGCTGTCACCTCGATGCCCGCCATCAGCGTCGCACCGCCCCGAGCGTCACACCGGCGACGAGGTGCTTGCGCACCAGGTAGGCGAAGACGAGCACCGGCAGGGCGAACACCACGGAGGCGGCGGCCACCAGACCCCAGTCCACGGTGGTTCCGCCGATGAGGCCGGCGATGGCGGGTGGGGCCGTCCGCACGCTGTCGCTGGAGGTGAGGAAGATGGCGAACACGAACTCGTTCCACGAGAAGATGAGGGCGAAGACCGCCGTCGCGGCGATGCCGGGCAGGAGCAGGGGAAGGGTGAATCGCCAGAACGCCTGCAATCGGGTGTAGCCGTCGAGCATGGCGGCATCCTCGTACTCCGCGGGCACCTCGTCGACGAACCCCTTCATCATCCAGATCGTGAACGGGACGTTGAACGCGGCGTAGATGAGGATCAGGCCGAGCTTGGTGTCGATGAGCCCGACTTGGCGGTACATGAGGAAGATCGGGATCACGACCACCACGGGCGGCATGAAGCGGGTGGACAGGATGAAGAACAGCTGGTCCTTCTTGGCCTTCACGGCGAAGCGTGAGTAGGCCCAGGCCGCCGGGACCCCCAGCACGGTGGCCAGCGCCGTGGAGGCCCCGGCGACCACGACGGAGTTGAGGAACGCGACGGACAAGGTCGAGCGACCGCCGCCGGAGGCGACGAACACGTCCTTGAAATGGTCCAGGGTGACCTGGAAGTCGAAGAACTTGGCCGGGATGGCGTAGACGTCCCGGTTCTCCTTGATGGACGTCTCGATCATCCACAGCACCGGGAAGAGCATCACGACGGCCAGCACGGTCAGCAGCGCGACCTCCAGCACGGAGCGGCCCCGGCCGCCGAAGCGGCGCGCGAGGGGCGTGCGATCCCTGGCAGGACGCGTGGACACGGCCTCGTCGACGGAGACTGCCATCAGTCCTCCTTGAGCTTGTTCAAGTAGCGCAGGTAGAGCTGCGTGAGGACGATGACGACGAGGACCATCAGGATCCCGTACGCCGAGGCGGTTCCGGTGTTGAAGCCCAGGAACGCGACCTTGTAGACGTGGAACGACAACGTCTCGGTGGAGACCCCCGGACCTCCGCTGGTGAGGATGTAGACGAGGTCGAACAGCCGGAAGGCCTCGATGGCCCTGAACAGCACGGCGATGAGGAGCAGCGGCCACACCAGCGGAAGAGTGATGGTGCGGAACCGGAACCACTCGGACGCCCGATCGATCGAGGCGGCCTCGTACAAGTACTTGGGAACCGCGGTGAGGCCCGCGAGTGCGATGAGCATGATGAACGGCGTCCACTGCCAGGTGTCGACCAGGATCAGGGAGATCAGTGCCGTTCGCTGCCCGGTGAGCCACTCCACCTGCCCCAGGCCGAGCGAGCCGAGCATGCTGTTGATCACGCCGAACTGGGCGTCGAGCATGAATCGCCAGAACAGCCCGACCACGACCGGCGACAGCATCATCGGAACCAGGAACAGCGTGGTCAGCAGTCCCCGCCCGTGCGTGCGCCGTGAGATCAGGTAGGCGATGGCGAAACCGAGCACGGTCTGCAGGGTGACCGCGCCGACCACGTAGATCAACGTCGTCAAGGCCCTCAGGTGGACCTGCTCCGAAGCCAGGATGGCGGTGTAGTTGCCGAACCCGACGAAATCGGCCGGCCCCCCGCGGGTGGCCGAGTAGTCGGTGAAAGACAGGTACAACGCCCACAGCAACGGGAACACCGACATGGCGAGCAACAGCAGCAGCGCGGGCGAGGTGAAAGCCACAGCGAGCCCGCGGTCGCTCAGGCGGCGGGACCGGCCCGGTGCAGGCGGCGTCGCGGACGCCACCTGCCCGGGCTGGTCGCTCGTCAGGGGGGCGGAGTCACTCACAGTCCGCCGCCGCCCTTGCTGTCACTGGAGTCGAGCACGCTCTGCTGCTCCTTGGCGATGTCGTCGAGCGCCTCCTTCGGCGTCTTCGCACCGTTGAGAGCCGCGTTCACGTTGGTGTTCTCGATGTCGACGAGGCGCGCGTACTCGGGCACATTCCACATGTCCCGCATCCGTGGCACCGAGTCGGTGTACACCTGGTTGAACGGCGCGGCGTTGAGGAACTCGGGTGACTCCAGGGCGTCCGTACGCGATGGCACGCCACCGGCCGCGGCCCACTTCTTCTGGATGTCAGCCTGCTCGAACCACTTCATGAAGTTCAGGGCCTCCGCCTGGTTCGCCTCGGGGGAATAGGCCGACACGTGCATCCCCATGCCGCCGAGAGGCACCAGGTTCGTCTTCTGACTCGGCAGGGCGGCGAAACCCAGCTTGTCGAGAATCTCCTCCCGCGTGGTGCCGAGCGTCGACTGCTTCGGGTCGAGCAGGCCGCCGCTCGCGGCGATCCAGTTGAACGCGATGCATGCCTTGCCCTGGGCGACCGCCGCGTTCACCTCGTCGATGAACCAGTTGCCGGAGCCCTTGGCGGTCAGCGGCTTCATCTTGTTGACCAGGACGTCCATCGCCTCCTGGCCCGCGGCGTCGTTGAGGACTCCGTCGATCTTGCGCGTCTTGGGGTTCCAGAGGTTGCCGCCGTAAACGCCGTTGACCGTGTTGTAGGTGACGGCCGCGGCGTCGGAGCCGTTGGCCTGGTGGAAAGCCAGCCCGCTGACGCCGGGGTTGTCCGCCTGGCACTTCCCGGCGACTGAGATCATCTCGTCCCAGGTCTGCGGTGGCTTGTCGCCGATCAGGTCCTTACGGTAGATCATCGTCCAGGTGTCGCCGAGCAGCGGCAGTCCGTACAGGCTGGCGTTCTCGTCGCGCTTCCCGGTCTCCGCCTGGGGGAACTGGCCGTAGGCCGCCAGGAGGTACGGGTTGTAGGCCTCGACGTCGATGTTCTGCCGGACGAAGTCGGTGATGTCCAGGATGTTGCCGTTCGTCACGGCCTCGCCGATGTGTTGCGAGTCCAGGATCGGGATGTCGAAGTCGGTCTTGTGCGCGGCGAACTGGGTGAACATCGCGTCGTGCCAGTTCGCGTTCGGCACGGTCTTGACCTTGACGGTCACGTTCGGCCGCTCCTTGGCGTACTCCGCGTTCGCGAAGTCTTCCAGCGCGTGGGCGGGGGGCCAGTCGAACCAGATGAAGCTGAGGGTCAGCGGATCCTTGGTGAGCTCCGGGATGGTCGCCGGCGCCTTGGGGGCGCTGTCGTTCTGGCCGCCGCCGCAAGCCGCCACGGTCGTGGCCAGTAACATGGCCGCCGTCGCAAGCCCCACCTTTCGGCCGGGAACGGACAGTCGTCCTCTTCGCTTGGGATACCGCATCTTCTTGCCTGCTTTCTGGGCGGGGACTTCGGGAGCCTTGCTGCGTGCTTCGCCGACCGGTTGCTGGGTTGTCCAGGCGTGTCGCCGGCTGTCGCAGGGGCTGACCCGCAGGCCGGCGTCACGCGTACGGCGCGACGTGATGGGACTTTGAGCAGGCGAGAAGTCCTTCGGCCCTTGTGCGGCCCGGCGGCGAACCGAGCAGGACGTCGAGCATGCTCATGGAAGCTCCAACTGATCGAAGCGGAGCGATGGCGGACGGTTCCCCGATGAGTGACGGATGGCTGACATCCGTCACCTTTCCTATACGATCCGGTGGGGAGCGTCAACATCCCGCAGTATGGCGACCGATGTCAACATGGTCCCGAAGACGCAAGAAAGGACCTCACGTCACGATGGACGACGAAGCGGTGATCGCTGGGCGCCATGAGGCCATGCCGGGCGGAACGCCGCCGGGAAGATCTCGCGGCCGGCTTGCCGACGAGGTGTACGACGCGCTGCTCGGACAGATGATGTCGCTACGGATAGAGCCCGACTCCCGCGTCACGATCGACGTCCTGGCACGGGAGCTGGGGGTCTCACAGACGCCGATCCGAGACGCTCTGAACCGCATGGAGGCCGAGGGCCTGGTCGTGCGTGTGCCCCATGCCGGCTATCGCATTCCTCCCCAGATCACCCGTCACCGGTTCGAGGACATGCTGGAGGTCCGCCTGCTCCTCGAGCCGGCAGCGGCGCGCAGATCCGCCGAACGCGCATCCCCGCAGCAGGTGGCCGACATGCGACGCATGCTTGAGGACATGGCGGAGCTGGAGGGGGGCAAGGGCCCCATGGCCTACGGCGCCTTCGGGCTGCGCGACGCCGCTCTTCACGATCTCGTCGCCTCGAGCGCGGAGAACCGGGTCATCCGCGAAACGCTCGCTCGCCTGCACACGCACGTGCACCTGTTCCGGCTTCACCGCGACGCCCAGGTCACTCACTTGGCCATGGCCGAGCATGAAGAAGTCGTGGCCGCGATCGCCGCGCGCGACCCCGACGCCGCCGCCTACGCCATGCGTCGGCACATCCTGCGGTCCGGCGAGCGGTTCCAGCGACTGTTCGACGAGGCGGAGGCCGCGGAAGGAATGGCGGAAGAGGCTTGACGGGCGGGCTGCGCCGGGGAATGCTAACTCAAATCCGATCGGATCGGATCCACCTCACCCGCCCCGGATGCGAGGAGAAGCAGGTGCCCAGAGCGCTGCTGCTGACCGGCGACGCCGCCGAGGAGCTCGACACCATGTATCCCTACTATCGTGTGCAGGAGGGCGGCTGGGACGTTGATGTCTCGTCACGGACGATGCGTGACGTTCAGCTGGTCATCCACGAGTTCGACCCCAACTCCGACGCCTACGTGGAGAAGAACGGCCGGAAGTTGCCGGTCGACGTGCCCTGGGCCGAGGTCGACGTCGAGCGCTATGACGCCCTCATCATCCCTGGGGGACGCGCCCCCGAGTGGATCCGGGTCGACGCCGACGTCAGGCGCATCACCGAGCACTTCTTCGCGCGCAACCTCCCGATCGCGCTGGTGTGCCACGGCGCGCAGGTGCCGGCTGTGTACGGGCTGCTGAAGGGTCGCAAGACGGCGTGCTTCCCTCCCATCACCGGTGACATGGAGAACGCGGGCGCGACCGTCATCGACGCTCCCGACGTCGTGGACGGCAACCTCGTCTCCTGCCGGGGGTGGCCCGACATGCCGCAATTCGGCAGGGCGATGATGGAGGTCTTCTCGAAGTCCCTCAACTCCGCATCGGCATGAGCGCGCCTGGCCTGTCCCGGTGACGGCCCTGCGGACCGTCACCGTCGACGGCTCCCCCATCCACGTCCTGGAGAGCGGCACCGGGCCTGCGGTGCTGATGCTGCACGGCTCCGGACCCGGTACGACCGGATCCGGAGCCTGGGCGTCAACGGCACAGGCACTGGGCACGTCCCGGCGCCTGGTGGCTCCTGACCAGGCCGGGTTCGGCCGCACACCGATCCCGGCGGGCTCCAGGGGCGGGCTCCGGCTGTGGACGGAGCAGGCCGCGGGTCTGATGGATGCTCTCGGTGTCGAGCACTACGCCGTGGTGGGCCACTCCATGGGCGGTGCCGTGGCGCTGGCGTTGGCGGCCGCGCGTCCCCGGCAGGTCACCCATGTCGTGGCGGTCTCGACGATGGGCGCCCCCGGGGCGCCGCTGTCCGCCGAGCTCGACGCGATCTGGGCCGCCCCCGCCGGCCCGCCCGGGGCACGGGACATGTTGAGTCGCCTCGTCTTCGACCAAGCGCTCGTGACCGAGTCGGCCGTCGCTGCCCGTGCGGCCGCGATGCGAGCGGGGGCGGCCGCATTCGCGTCGTTGTTCCCTCCCCCCAGGGCACGCTGGGCCGACGACCTCGCCCTCTCGGAGCGAACGCTGGCAGGGATCCGCGCGCCCGTGCTGCTCGTCCACGGCGCCGAGGACCGAGTCACCCCGCTCGGGACGGCAGCCCTGCCCCTGCTCGAACGCCTGGCCGATGTCCGTCTGCACGTGTTAGGCCGGTGCGGGCACGTGCCTGCGCTCGAACACCCGCACGACTTCAGGCAACTCCTGTCGTGCTTCCTCGGCCGGGAACAAGGTCCCTGATCGCTGCGACAGGTCCGCAGCCCGTACTCAAGTGCCGTTGTCGCTGTCGAGCACCTCCGTCACGCGGGCGCGAACGCCGGCCGGTGACGGTCCGCCCCGCAAGGGGTAGAGCACATCGCCCGCCACCCCCGCATCCGAAGCCGTGGCGAAGGTCCCGCGGATGACCCGTCCCGGCGTCACGAAGGAGATCCGCGGGCCCGTGGAACCCCGCCCACCCGGCGCGACAGCCGGGCAGCCACGCTGACCACAGCGGGGCAATCGACCTCCGGCCGAAGACCTCAGCCGACCAACTCAAGGTCGAGAAAGAACGAGGCCAGGCGATCCGCAGAGCGACTGAGACTGCGTACTTCCCGTCTGATTGATCTGGTCCGAGTCAGATCGTCTTTCGGCTGCCGACACGCGTCACTCCTTGACATCGCCCGAGCTTCCTATTGAAGGGATGGAAAATCGCCAACGATCGGGGTGATCAGCCATCCCATTCGCGATGAACCGCTCGGCGCTGTCCGACACGGTCCAGGCGGACCTCGCAGGATGGGGCAGGCCAGGACGCGGTCGCGGAAGTCGTCGAAGCGGGCGTCGTCCCGCCATACGGGCAGCAGGAACAGGCCGGCCAGCGGGACGATCGCCGCTGCGGACGAGCAGCCCCACACGATGCGCACCGGAACCTCCTCGGGGGCTGTCCATCGCACCGATGGCAGGGCCGTCACCGGGCGCGGCACCAGAGGTGCCGCGCCCAGCCGGTCAGCCGGCGGCTACGGCGGTCAGTTCGTCCAGGACCAGGGTGCCGGTGTAGCGGGCGTCAGGGTTGATCTCGTTGAAGAAGATGCGGCGCAGGCTCACCGGGTACGCCATGGTGTCCGGCAGGTCGTACGTGATCTGCTGCCACCCGGGTTCGGTGATGAAGGCGGGTTCGATCGTGTGCAGGGTGCCGTTGCGGTCGACGACCTCCAGGCGGGTCCGCTGGTCGTGGCCTTCGGACTTCACCCACAGCTTGAACGCCGTCGGCCGGCCGGCCACCGGGAGGAGGTTGGCGGACGGCCAGATGCCGACGCCGCGCGTCGCGGTGCTCTGGGTGAAGTCGTAGTCCAGCTTCAGCCCGTTCCCGACGTGGCCGTCAGGGGTGGAGGAGGCGGTGCCGGTGGCGCGCAGGCTCCAGAAGTCCCAGTTCGAGGTGTCGTCGAAGGTGTCCACGACGTCCTGGGACGTCCCGACGCCGACGACCAGCTCGGTCCGCACGCCGCCGGCGGACACCGTGACGACGTGCTCGCCCTCGGCGGCCCGCGCGGTGACGGTGAACGCGCCGGTGCCGGCCGCGGTCACGTCCAGCGCCGCCTTGTCGTAGGTGAGGTGGACGTCGGCGGGGTCGATGGGGGCCGCGTACCCGGCGGAGTCCGAGCCGTTGACCTCGAAGGTTCCCTGGGCGCCCTTGTCCAGCAGGTTGATGCGGCGGGTGTCGGTCTCCAGGCGGGCCAACCGGCCCAGCACGGTGAGGTCGATGTCTCCGGCGGCCTTGCCGTGCTCGGCCGTCACGGTCGTCTCGCCGGACGACAGCGCGCGGAAGACGCCGTCGCGGTCGACCCGGCCGATCCGGCTGTTCTTGACCCGCCACTGTGGCTTGATCTTGCGCGGCACGCCGGCGGGACCGTACGTCTCGTCGTACGCGGCGGCCGTCAGCCGGCGGGTCAGTCCGGGGAAGACCCGCTCGGTACGCCACGACGCGGCGGCCTCAGGCCCGGGGAACCGGTCGCGTTCCGTCGCCGTGCTCACCCAGAAGCCCTTGGCCTTGCCGCTGCCCTTGGGCAGGAACATGGCCAGCCCGGTCGGCACGGGACGGGTGCCCGCCGCGTCGGACGGCCGGTTGACGAGGTCGGCCTGCTTCTGACCGGGTTCGCGCACGACGAGCGTCGTCGAGCCGCCGCCGTCGAGGTTGAGCGCGCTGTGGGCGCCCAGATCGACCATCATCTCGGCCAGCTCGTTCAGCCCGATGCCGCGGGAGAACTCGGGCTGCCGGCCGTCCACTGCGACCAGCCACATCTTGGTCCCGTCGGCGGAGAATCCGACGGCGGTCCTGGGCTCCGGCGTGTTGTTCTCGGGCGGAAGTTCGAGCGGCTTGCCGTCCGCGACGATGAGCTGACGTCCGCTCACGGCCGCCTTGACCTTCATGTCGCCGGGAGCCCGTAGGGCATAGTCCACGGAGACCGGGTCGCCGACCCGCAGCGAGGACAGCGCGTCGGCACCGGCCTCGCGTCCCACCAGCACGAACGCGCCTTCGGCGATCGCGCCCTCGCGGGGAACGTCCACCACCTCGGCCACGACGCCGTCGCGCACGACCACCTCGATGGTCCGCGCGACGCCCCTGACCGGATGGCAGCGGCAGTACGTGCCCCAGACCGGGGTGAACATCCCGATCTGGTCCTTGAGCAGCTCGGCCTTGTTGAGCGCGTCCAGCGGGACGGTCCTGCCGGGCAGCTTGACGGTGCCCTCGAAGACGATCTCGCCGATGGCGCCGACCTGGTCCTCGGAGAACATCACCGCGGTCTGGTTCGTCTGGGTCGCCTTGGTGTTGGGCAGCGGCGACTGCAGCAGCTCGCCGTCCTGGACGGCCACGCCCCAAGGCGCGCCGGAGGCGGCGATGTCGAAGTAGTCGGCGTTCGTCGCCGCGATGGCGCCCGCTTCGCGCGCCATGTCGAGCAGCGGCCGCCGCGCGGCGACCTGGCCGGGGAACAGCCGCCCGATCTGCACGCCGGCCTTGAGGTCGACGGACATCTGGTACGTCTGCAGCCAGCCGGGCTCCCCGGTGGCGCCGTCGGGCCCGTACAGCTCGACCGTGCTCAGCTCGACACCGGGAGCGACCGGCCGGGTCTCGCGGTAGGTCTCGGTGCGGCCGTCGAGGACGCCCACGACGGCGGGCGCGGCGGCGGGCGCCGGCGTCCCCGCGTACGCCGGCCCGGTCAGGACCAGGGCGAGAGCCGCCGATAACAGGGCAGAGGGGACTTTCCATCGCATCAAACCGTGACGGGACATGACCATCCTCCTCAAACAGCGATACCGGTCGCGCGCCGGAGCATGTACGCGGTCACCGGCGCGAACTCGGCGGGCGTGAAGTTGTCCTCGATCGGCAGGACGTGCTCGTGCCGTCCCCTGGCGCGCGCCAGGAACAGGGCGATGTCGTTGGCGTCGGCGATCGACAGCGTGTGCAGGCCGGCCGCGATCGCCGCGCCCGCCATGCCGTGGTCGGCGATGACGAGATCGATCCGCACGCCGCCGGCGGCCACCGCGGCGATCATGGCCTCCATGTGGTCGGGCCGGTGGGTGTGCAGGATCGCCTCGTCGTGGAAGGCGCACGCGACCCCGCCGAAGAAGCGGATCCCCGTCTCGCCGGCGGCGTGGGCCCCGACGGCACGTTCGAGCCGGTGGTCGTCGAGGACGCGGACGATCTGGTTGCCCGCGTTCCGTAGCGCGCGCGCCAGGTCGGCGTAGTGGTCGAGCAGCCCGGTCGGGTGCCCGGTCGCCAGCAGCACCGTGCCGCCGCCGTCCCGCAGGAAGGGGGCGAGGGCGTCGGCGTGCGCCCTGATGCCGGCCAGCGTGTGCTCGGGCGCGATGTACCCGAGCTCGGGGTCGCCGTCCGTGATGCGGTCGCCGATGCCGGCCTCGACGACGGTCACGACCTCGTCGATGGACGCGGTACGCCAGTCCTCCAGGCCGAAGGTGTTGTCAGGGTCTCCTTCGAGCATCTTGTGCGCGTACGCCAGTGACTGCCGGCGGACGGTCCTGATGCCACCGGACAGGCTCCGCTCGACGAGCAGGTCGCGCAGGTCCGCCGCTTCGTGTGCGATGCCCATGCGGTCAGCTCGCCGCGACCGCTACGACGGGCCGGGCGGCGGCTGCCGGTGGGCGCCACGCGCCCTCGACCCTGGGGAACGCCCGCGCCGCTCCCTCGCCGATGCTCAGCCGGACGTTCGCCCCCGGCGACCAGCCGCTCTGGGCGGAGTGCACGATCACCACCGAGCCGCCGGCCTCGACGTAGGTGCGGACGACCGGGCCGAGGAACTGCACGTCGCGGACGACGCCGCGCAGCACCCCCGCACCGGGGGCGTCCTCCTCACTGAGCGACACGTCCTCAGGGCGTACGGACACATCGACGGGCGAGCCGGGCGAGACGGAGGACGACGTGCTCGCGGGCGTCGCGCGGAGCACCGCTCCGGCGACGTTCACCTCCCACGACTCGTCCGACCCGCCGGCGTACTCCCCCGCCAGCCAGTTCGTGATGCCGACGAAGTCGGCGACGTACCCGTTGGACGGGGCCAGGTAGATCTCGTGCCCGCTGCCGAGCTGTTCGAGCGAGCCGTCCTTCATGACGGCGATCCGGTCGCCCAGGGCCAGCGCCTCCTCCTGGTCGTGGGTGACGTAGACGATCGTCGTCCCGGTGTCGCGCTGGATCTCGCGCAGTTGGGTGCGCAGCTGGATGCGGGTCTTCGCGTCGAGGTTGGACAGCGGCTCGTCCATGAGCAGCACCGACGGCCGGATCGCCAGCGACCGGGCGACGGCGACGCGCTGCTGCTGCCCGCCCGAGAGCTCGTTCGGCCGCCGGCCGCCGAGTCCCGTGAGGCCGACCAGGTCGAGCGCCTCCTCGGTACGCCGGGCCCGCTCGTCCTTGGCCAGTTTCTGCGCCTTCAGCCCGAACTCGATGTTCTCCGCGACGGTGAGGTGCGGGAAGATCGCGTAGTCCTGGAACACCATGGACGTCGGCCGCGCGTCGGGGCCGTACCCTGACACGTCCACGCCGTCGATGAGCACGCTCCCGCTGTCCGGCTGGATGAACCCGGCGATCATCCGCAACGTGGTGCTCTTGCCGCACCCGCTGGAGCCGAGGAGGCAGAGGAACTCGCCGCGGCCGACGACGAGGTCGAGGTCGCGTACGGCCGGCACCCCGTCGAACGACTTGCACAACGACTTCAGTTCGATCATGGAATCTCCATCAGCAGGTGTCACAGGTCGTAGAGCCGCAGCCGGGAGCCGAGGGCGAGCTTCGCGACGGCGAGCCCGGCGAAGCTGACCACCATCAGGCCGGCCGCGACGCCGGTCGCGGCGCCCCACTGACCGAACTCGGCGAGGTTGACGATGGTGGGCGCGCCCAGGCCGATGCCCGGCGAGGTCAGGAAGATCACGGCACTCAGCGTGTTGATCGCGTGGAGGAACCCGAACACGAGCGACGTGGTGAACGCGCCGCCCAGCAGGGGGAACATGATCTGGACGATGACCCGGGCGCGCGAGGCGCCGAGGTCGGCGGCTGCCTCGTCGATCGACGGGCTGATCTGGTTGATGGTGGTCACCGCGGTGCGGTAGCCGACCGGGATGGCCCGCACGACCATGACCAGCACCAGGATGAGCGCGGTGCCGGTCAGGGCGATCGGCGGCTCGTTGAACGTGAGCAGCCACGAGATGCCGATCATCGTCCCGGGGATCGCCGACGGCAGCACCGCGAGCCCGTCCAGCACGCCCCGGCCGAAGACCCGCGTGCGGTGCACGACGTACGCGGCGACCAGCGTGCTGATCGTCGTGATGATCGCCGCCGTGGCGGAGAACAGCGCGGAGTTGCGGATGTCGTCACCGCGCAGGAGTGCCGTCTGCCAGTGGTCCAGTGTGAAGCTCCAGTCCGCGCCCCACGCCCGGGTGAACGAGCCGACCAGGATGCTCCCGTAGATGAGGATCATCAGGACGCTGACCAGGCCGAGGACGGTGAGGAGCCCGCGCCGCACCGCCGCGGGCAGCGGCGCGGGCGGCAGGCTCCCCGTCTTCCCCGACACGGTGATGGCGGAGCGCCGCGCGAGGACGCGGCGCTGGATCAGGAAGAGGATCAGCGTCGGTACGAACAGCAGCACGCACAGCACCGCCGCCATCCCGAAGTCCTGCCGGCCCACCGCCTGCACGTACGCCTCGACCGAGAGCACCTGGTACCCGGCACCGATGAGGACGGGGTTGCCGAAGTCGGTGATGACGAACATGCCGACGAGCAGCAGCGCGTTCAGGATCGTGGGGAACGCCAGCGGCAGCGTGACCCGGCGGAAGGTCTGGAACCACGTCCAGCCGAGATCCCGGCTGGCCCACTCCAGGGTGGAGCCGATGTTCTTCAGCGTCGGCAGCAGGGTCAGCGTGGCCATGGGGAAGAAGGCGAGCGTCTGGACGAGCCAGAGCCCGCCGAGGCCGAGGAGGCTGATGTCCAGGCCGAGCAGCTCGTGCGTGACCAGACCGCGCCGCCCGAACAGCAGCAGCACCGCCAGGCCGACGACGAACGGCGGCGAGATCAGCGGGAGCAGGGCCATCACCCGCAGCACGGCCCGGCCCCTGATGTCGGGCCGGCTGAGGGCGTAGGCGAACAGGAAGCCGACCACGGTGGCGCTCAGCGTCGAGGCCACGCCGATGACGACGGTGTTCTTCGCGGCCGTCGCCACACGCGGCTCGGCGAGCCTGCTCCAGGCCTCGCCGTCGGGCTCGAACAGCATGGCGACCGTCGGCACGAGGACGAGCAGGAGGAGCAGGCCGGCGACGTAGGCGACGAGCGTGCCCACCGTGATCCGATCGGCCAGCAGGCGTCTGCGGCTGCGCCGCTGCCAGTCCGGCCGGGACCCGGGGGCCCGCTCGGTCCGCTCTTCCGGTACGACGGTCTGCTGGGTCGTCGAGGGCACGGGCATCAGACCCCGTACCGCTTGGCGAACTCCTTGGACACCGCGTCGCGCATCTCGCCCGCGCGCACCGGGTCGTAGTCCACCAGGTCGAGCTCGGCGAGACCCTGCGCGCCGTCGGGCAGGTCCACGTCGCTGCGCACGGGGTAGGAGTGGACGAGGTCGACGATCATCTGGGACGCCTTCTCACCCTGGAGCCACTGGACGAACTTCTCGCCGCCCTGAGGGTTCGGCGACCCCTGGACGAGCGCGTTGCCGGAGATGACGACGCCGGTCGGCTTGGGGTAGACGAGCTCGATGGGGAACCCGGCCCCGCGCACGTTGAGCAGGTCATGAGCGAAGGAGACGCCTGCGGCATACTCGCCGGTGGCGACCAGCTGCGACGGCGCTCCCCCGCTGTCGGTGTACTGGCCGATCAGCTTGTGGAACTCGTCGAGGAACTTCCACGCACTCGCCTCGTCGCCGTTGCGGAAGATCTGCGTCGCCACGAACGTGTACCCGGTGCCGGACAGCGTCGGGTTCGGCATGACGAGCTGGCCCTTCAGGTCGGGGCGCAGCAGCTCGTCCCACGTCGTCGGGAGCGGGGCGCCGCCGGTCTCCTCCTTCCACCGGTCGGCGTTGACGCCGACGGTCATCAGGATGAGCTCGTTGGCGTGCCAGTAGCCCTCGGGGTCGACGAACCGCTTGTCGATGCCCTCGACCGTGGGCTTGAACGACCGGATCAGCTTCTCCTCGGCGAGCGGTCCGGCGTCCCCGCTGGCCAGGCCGATCACGTCGGCCGCGGGGCGGCCGGCCTCGGCCTTCAGCCGCGCCAGGAGCTCGCCGGCGCTCTGCCGCAGCACCTCGACCTCGATGCCCGACTCGGCCTTGAACGCCTCGGCCAGCCGCCGGGCGGGTTCCTCGGGCATCGGCGTGTACCAGGTCACCGTGCCGCCGGACGCGGATGCGGCGTCGTCGCCGCCGTCGGATCCGCAGGCCGACCCGAGCATGAGGAGTGCGAGAGAGAGCGCGCCTGCGGCGACTCGTAACAGGGACTTGTGCATGTGTGACCGCCTTCGGATCGATGCGCCCGCAGGAAGGGACGCAAGGTCACGATGCACAAAATGGTGTTATCGGTGACGCGAGATGTCAATATCTCTTGTAGACCAATTGACGGGTCGTCATTCCAAAGACGTCGCCTTGTGGGTCACTCCGCGAGGGTGTCCGAGGTCCTCCTCCAGGGTCGACGTGAGGTCCAGCTCCGATGTGATCATGTAGCGGTCGCCGCGGAACAACGTCTGGGTGAACTCGATCGGAACGCCGTCGGACGTGCGGGTCGCGGTCCTGAAGAGGAACGCGGGAGAGTACGGCGGCGCGTCCAGCACGGCCGACTCCTCCTGGCTGAGCACCGTCGGCTCGATGGTCTGCGTGCCCGCCGCCACCTTCAGGCCGTAGCGGTCGGAGAGCAACTCGTAGAGGGACTTCTCCTCCAGCTCCTCGGCGGGCAGGCCGGGCACCAGCGCGTCGGGGAGCGTCGTGGTGGCGAGCGCGATCGGGTCGCCGTCGGCCAGCCGCAGCCGGCGAATCGTCACGATCATGTCGGACGGCGCGATCTGCAGCCGCCAGCTCATGCGGACGCCGGCGTCGGAGCGCTCCACGCCGACGACGCGGGTGGAGGGCGTGATGCCGCGCCGGCGCAGCCCCATCGAGAACGACGACGCCGTCGGCGACTGGGTGATCGTGGGCCGCGCGACGTAGGTGCCGCTGCCCTGCTTGCGGATGAGATGACCGTCCCTGACCAGGTCGTCGACGGCGCGCCGCACCGTGAGCCGGGAGACGCCGCAGTCCTCTTCGAGCACTCGCTCGGGCGGGATCGGATCTCCCACGTTGAGGTCTTCGAGCAGGCTCATGATCCGCTCGCGGACCATGTTGTGCTTGCGCCCGCGACGAGCGTCCGCGTCGCTCACGTCCACCCCCTCCAACCCCTTCAAGGCGACACCCGCACTTCTCCCGCATGTTACGCCACAGCCATGGATTGGTATTGACGACTTGTATACCAACTCTTACAGTCACCGAAGAATCATGACCTTCCGGTGAACCAGGGCGGGGCGCGACGACGCCACCGCCACTCCTCCGTCCCACGGCTGGCCGCGACCGTCAGGCCGGGTCCGATCATCGTCGCATCAGGGCCGACGCATGACCACCCTGCCCAGACCCGCGCCTTCCCCCGACCGGCCTCAACCCTGAACAGCATCGTTCCGACAAGGGAGCACCGATGGGCAACCACATGGTCAATCGACGTCATCTCTTCGGGCTCGCGGGCGCCGGCGGCGCCGCCCTCGCGGTCCCCGGCCTGTTAGCGACGCCGGCGCACGCCGCCGCCCCGCAGCCGCCCGCCGCGTGGCCCACCGAGTTCGTCGAGGTGACGCCCAGCGTCGAGGGCGACATCGCCTGGTACGACGTCTCGCACTGGGGCGTCGAGGGCAAGGGCTGGTCCGACACGGCGGCCTACTACGACCGGCTCCCGGCCAAGGCCGAAGGCGTCGTGACCCCCGAGGTCTGGGTGCGCAGCCGCAACTCCTCGGGGCTTCTGACCCGGTTCGTCACCGACTCGACCATCTTCCGGGCCCGCTACCGGCTCAGCCTTGCCACCGTCGCGATGTACCACATGCCGGCCATCGGCCACAGCGGCGTGGACCTGTACGCGCGCACCCCCGCAGGACAAGACGCCTGGCTCGCCAACACGCACCCGGCGGCGCAGAACGTCGACCAGCAGATGGGCATCGCGGTCGACCCAGGAGAGCGCCTCTACACCGCCTACCTGCCGCTGTACAACAGCCCGCAGCGGCTGGAGATCGGCGTCCAGGCCGGCGCCAAGTTCCTCGGGGCCGCACCGCGCACCACCCCGCCCGCCGTCTTCTACGGCAGCTCGATCATGCAGGGCGGCGTGGCGTCCAGGCCCGGCATGTCCATCACCGCGCTCCTGGGCCGCCGCTTCGACGTCCCCACCGTCAACCTGGGCTTCTCCGGCAACGCGCGGATGGAGCCCGAGATCGCCGAGCTGCTCACCGAGCTCGACGCGTCCGTCTACGTGGTCGACAGCTCCCCCAACATGAACCCGCAGCAGATCGCGGAACGCGCCGAACCCTTCGTCCGCATCCTGCGCGCGGCCCGCCCTGACACGCCCATCGTGCTCGTCGAGGACCGCCGGTACGGGGACGGCCAGTTCGTCGAGTTCCGCCGCACCCGCAACGCCCAGAACGCGGCGGCCCTGCGCACGGCCTACACGAACCTGCGCCGCTCCGGCGTCAGAGGTCTCTCCTACCTCTCGGCCGACAAGCTCCCCGGACCTGAGGAGCTGGTGGACGGCTCGCACCCGAGCGACCTCGGCATGGCGACGTACGCCGACGCGTACGAGAAGGTCCTGCGCCCGATCCTGAAGAGACGAGGCCACTGACCGCCGCTCCGCACTGCCCCGGGGCTCGCGGCACGTCCCGGGGCCACGGCCCGGATTGGAGCACATGATGGACGTGATCATCACAGGCGGCGGGCCCACCGGCCTGATGCATCGCTCGGACGGCCTGGACCAGTACCAGGTGTAGAGGTTCTCCGCCGACGTGTACTCCTCGTCCAGCATTCACGTCATCGAAAAGCTCTGGGCCAGTGCGTGGTGCCTGCACCGGCCAGCCGATCCCGCGGCCGAGGACTGGGTCGCCACCCACGCCTTGGCCCTCCTGGTCGCAGGCGGGAACGCCGAGGGCAATACCCGCTGCGGCGATGAGAGTGGGGCGATGGTGCGGACGAGCCGCGAACAGGGGAACCGACCCGCATGCGGCACCGTCTCGTAACGCATCGCGGGGTTCGGTCAAGTACAAGGTGTAAGCACCGTTGGACGAAGGGAACCCAGCTCTTGCGGCTCGACCAGGAGGGACCGGCGGACCCGTTAGCTCGGACGCAGGGTTTCGAAGCCTTCTACCTGCGACACTGCCAGCGAGCACCGCCGGAAAACCGTTTGATCTTGCCTTCGCGTTTCCGTACGTTTCTTACGGCCCGTCGTCGTGAGGACAGAGGACGCACCGCGTGACCCCGCCTGCTCTTTAACCTGACACTTTTCTTCGCTCACCTTCAAGCCGACCCTCCCGTCGGCTCTGCCGGGCTGCCCGTGCGCGCCCGGTCATACGGCGTTCGAGGCCGCGCGCAATCGGCCTTGTGTCAGGTCTAGAGAGATCATGTCTTCACAACCTCATACTGTGCTGCCCTGGATCGTTCGTCGGGTCAGGCTGCCTCTGCTGTCCTTGCGGTGCGTGGACTGCCGGTCGGAGTCGGCCACCACCGGCGAGGGCAGGTTCCGTGTCAACGCCAACCGCAAACTGCTGGACGTGTGGCTGCTGGTCCGCTGCGTGTCCTGCGACCGGACGAGCAAGCTCACCGTGCACGAGCGAATGCCGGTCAGGTCCTTCGATCCGGTCGAGCTCGAGGGCTACTACGCCAACGACCCGAAGCTGGTGGCGGCCAGGCTGCTGGATCCGCTGCTCGCCCGCCGCAACCGCTTCACCCTGGATTGGACAGGGGCCTGGCGGCTGGACACCCCGTCGGCGTGGCTCGACGGGCCGTGGCCGTTCCAAGCGCAGGTCGTGTTCGGGGACCCGGTGCCAGTGCGCCCGGACAACCTCATCGCGCAGGGGCTCGGCCTCAGCAGGAACGAGGTGCTGCGCAGGGTCAAGTGCGACCTTCCGCTGCGCCGTCCAACGACTGCCGGATTCACCTTCACGGTGATGGCCTGGGACTACCGGGAAGGCAGCCGCGGCGCGTGACCGGACCTTCCGGCTCGGTCAATGCCCACCGCTCATCGGATAAGTCCGTCGCGTACGGCTTGCGTTCACTCACCCGGATATCTCAGCACGGCCACGCCCACCAGGTGGGCATGCCGATACGGACGCACTTGGTTGTTGCGTCCGAGGTGGGGCGGTGAAACGTCGGGTCGAGGTGGCGACGAGGAGTCCGAGTGCGGCGTAGGCTGCGCCGAGCAGGCTGGCGGCCGGCCATCCCATGGCGCTGTAGGCCCAGGTGGTGGTGATCGCACCGAGCGCGGAGCCGAGGGAGTAGAAGGCCATGTAGGCGCCGATGACGCTGCTGCTCTGGTCGGGGCGGGCGGTGGTGAGCAGGTGCTGGCTGCTGACGTGAACGGCTTGCACGGCGAAGTCCAGGACGATGACGCCGACGATCAACAGCCACAGCGATGACCGAGCTTGACCGATCAGCAGCCATGAGGCTGCGAGCAGGGCCAGCGACCAGCCGGTGACCGAGGGCGCCAGGCCCCGGTCGGCCCATCGGCCGGCCCGGGCCGCGCTCAGCGCCCCGGTGAGACCGGCGAGTCCGAACAATCCGATCTCGGTAGTGCCGAAGTGCCACGGCTCGTCGCCGAGCGGGAGCGCCAGTCCGCTCCACAGCGTGCCGAAGGAGGCGAACAGGAAGAACGCGACCAGTCCCCGGCTGAGGAAGAGCCGGTCGCCGACGACCAGACGACCCAGCGATGACAGCAGCTGCCCGTACCGGGCTCGGGGGCGGCGGATGTCGGCCTCAAGGGTGAATCGGGCGGCGAGCGCGAGCATCGCGCAAAGCCCGGCGATGACGAGGTAGACCGTGCGCCAGTCGGTCAGCTCGCCCAGTGTGCCCGCGACCACCCGTACTCCGAGTATCCCGATGACCACGCCCGAGGTGACCGCTCCGATGTTGCGGCCGCGCTCGCCGGCCGGTGAGACGGTGGCGACGTAGGCCACCGTGATCTGGACGACCACGGCGAACAGTCCGGCCAGGGCCAGGCCCGCGATCGCGATGCCACCGCTGGGCGCGGCGGAGGCCACCCCCGCACCTGCTGCTGTGAGCAGCAGGTGCACCGTGATGAGTCTGCGGCGGTCGAACAGGTCACCGAGCGGGACCAGCAGCACCAGCCCTGCGAGATAGCCGATCTGGCCGGCGGCGACCAGCCACCCCAGTGCTCCTTCCCCCAGCCCGAGGTCCTCGCCCGCGGCCTCGAGGACCGGCTGGATGCCGTAGATGGTCGACACCGCCGCCGCGCACACCAGCGCGAGCACGGTCCGCTGCCTTCCGGCCAATCCTGACGGCACGTCACCCTCCAATAGGTTTCGAAATGCAACCTATCCAAGGTAAGGGCATAATGGTTGCAGATTGCAACTCATCACGGAGGAGTCAGTGGACGTCACGCTCGCCGCAGGAGGCGCTTGGACCGACCCGGCCTGCCCGGTCGCGCGGACCGTCGACCTGATAGGCGACCGGTGGAGCCTGCTGATCATCCGCGACGCGATGGACGGGGCGACGACCTACACCGAGTTCCATCAGCGACTGGGGATCGCCCGCAACATCCTCGCCGACCGGCTCCGCAAACTCGTCGAGCACGGCATCCTCGACAAGAGCGCCGCCGCCTACGGCAGGCGGCACACATACCGGCTCACCGAAGCGGGGCAGGACCTCTTCACGGCCGTCGTCGCCCTGCGTCAATGGGGCGAGCGCCACGCCTTCGCCCCGGACGAGCCACACTCCGTTCTCGTCGACGACCGAGGGCGGGAGCTTCCCGAACTCCACCCGCTCGACCAAGACGGCGCGCCGCTCTCCGCCGAGGCGTCGCACGTCCGGAAAACCGCCTGAGCCCGGCCGCGCCAGAACCCGTCCCATCGGGCTCTGCAATCGATGTCCCTCCCAGGGCCGAGTCTGCGGCCGGCTCACTGCCTGCGGCTGCGAAGCGTCGTTCCGGGCCTGCTCAAGAACCGTCGCCTCGCGGCCGAAGACAGGTCCTCGAAGCCCTCACGATCCCAACGCCTTCCCGCTCAACCGCGACCGAGGACACGGCCATCACCGGCAGCGACGATCACTTGCCGGGAACGACTCGGTGGTTCCGCGCGTTCGGGCGCGTCGCAAGGGTGGTGATGAAGGTGGCGATCTCGACGGGGTTCTCTTCGGCCATGAAGTGACCGGACGCGGTCGGCTGGTAGGTCAGGTCCGGCGCCCAGGCCCGCCACAGTGATGCGGCGTCGAAGCCGAGCTGGGAGCCCCAGTCCTGAGAGATGACGCCGACCGGCATAGCGAGCTGCGCACCACGCTCACGGTCGGCTCGATCCATCTCGAGATCGATGCTCGCGGTGGCCCGGTAGTCGGCCACGATGGAGTCGACCGCGGCGACCGAGCTGTCGATGTAGTGGGCGCGCTCCTCATGGGTGAAAGTCGTGCCGCTGGGGTCCCAGGCGTCCAGGAAGGAGCCGAAGAACTCCGGAGCGACCGCGCGGATCATCTTCTCGGGAAGCCCGACGGGCTGAGCCATCAGGTACAGGTGCCAGGCGACCTTGGCGTCGACTCCCCGGAGAACGGCCCAGGTGTCGAGGGTGGGCAGGACGTCGAGGATTCCCAGGTAGTCCACGACGGCGGGGTGGTCCAAGCCTGCGCGGACGGCGACCAGCGCGCCGCGGTCGTGCCCGACGAGCCCGAAGTGGTCCACGCCGAGGGCGGACGCGACCGTCACGATGTCCTGAGCCATCGTGCGCTTGGAGTACGTGGCGGGGTCACTCCCGTCCGGCTTGTCGCTGTCGCCGTATCCGCGCAGGTCAGGGACGATGACCCGGTGGTCGTCGGCGAGCCTCGCCGCTACGTGGCGCCACATGTAGTGGGTCTGCGGGAACCCGTGCAGGAGGACCACGGCCGGCCCGCTCCCGCCGACGGCGACGTTGAGGTTGACGCCGTCGGCGCCGGGGATGGTCCGGTAGTCGAAGCCGCTGATCGTCAGTCGGGTGGTCATGCGTTCTCCTTCGCGTCAGGCGCGGCGGTCTCATGGGCGGTGAGGGCTGGGCGGCCGGAGAAGATCCCGGCGGGCAGGGGGGCACGCCCGGACGATGCCTTCAGGGCTGGGATGACGACGGTGTCGACGAGTGCGGACAGGTACTCCTCGTCGACCGCGAGGCCGTTGACCCGTCGCAGCAGGAGGGCGGCACCGACCACCTCCTCGAAGGCGAACGGGTCCGCGCCGTCGGGCAGCTCGCCGCGTGCGATCGCGGTGTCGATGACCCGTCGAGGCAACCGAGCACCTGTTGGGCCGACGGCGTTCTCGATGGCCTCGCACAGGCCCGGGTCCTCCAGACCCGCCTGCAGAAGCAGCATCGCGGTCTGACTGTCCGCGGCGCGCATGGTCTGGTCCAGCCGCCGGCACAGGCTCAGCACGTCCCCGCGCAGGGTGCCCGTGTCGATCGGCTCACCGGCCTCGCGCTCCGCGGGCCCTGCCTTGACCGCGGCGATCACCATCTCCCGCTTGGACCCCCACCGTCGGTACAGGCTCGCCTTGGATGTCTGGCACCGCCGGGCGACCTCCTCGAAGGACACCCCCTGGTAACCGGACTCCCCCAGCACCTCCAGGACGACAGCGGTGATCCGCTGATCCAGAGCCGCGTCACGGGGACGGCCGCGCGCCGCCCCCTCACCATTATCTCGATACGTCACGTACCGTATCGTAATACATGTACGGCGGTTGACTGCGCGTTCGCTGATACCGAAGGCACGGACAGGCTTGTCAGGCCGTGGCGTGGCCTTCGGCGAAGGCCGTGGCGAAGGCGTCGTCGCCGAGTGCGGACCGCGCCGTGGCCGTGATGCGGTCGACGTCCCCGTGCTCCTCGGGTGGCAGGGGTGCGCCCGCGGACCGGCGCAGGGCGGCGGCTTCGCCGAGGAGTCGTGCCGCTTCCGCATGGGCGCCCGTCAGGGCCGCCGTGCCGGCCAAGCCTTCCAGGGCGAGCGCGATCGCCCTGGGGTCGCCGGTGTCCTGTGCGACGGCGAGGGCCTCCCGGTGGAGTTCCTCCGCCACGGCGGCGTCTCCTCTCTGCTCGGCGGCGAAGCCGAGCTCGGCCAGCCCGAGCGCGATGCCCGGCGCGTACCGCACCTCGCGTTCCCAGGCGAGGACGTCGCGCATGTGGGCCTCGGCGTCGTCGAGGCGGCCCGCTCGGCGGGCGGTGAGGGCCAGGCCGGTGCGGGCGAAGGTCTCGCCTGTGCGGTAACCGTGCTCGGCGGCGAGGGTCCTGGCTCGCTCGTGGCGCCGGTCGGACTCGGCGTGGTCGCCGGCCAGCAGGGCGATCCGGCCGAGCCCGGACTGGAGCAGCGAGACCTGCAGCCACAGCCCGAGTTCCTCGGCCAGCCGGAGTCCGGTGCGGCCGAGATCGGCGGACCTGCGATGGTCGCCCTTGATCTCCGCGAGCCTGCCGAGCAGGTCGATGGCCCGTACCTGCCCCCACCGGTCCCCCAGCTCTTCGAATATCGCCAGGCTCTCGTTCCCGGCTCGTTCGAGCGTGCCGAGGTCGCTGCGGACGAGTGCGTGGTTGGCCACGGTGGCCAGGGCCGCGGCGGTGCCCCAGCGGTCGCCGAGCCGCTGGAGCACGGGGAGCGCCCGGTTGACCAGGTCCTGGCTGAGTGCCAGGTCGCCGGCTCCGAGCAGCACGTCGCTGAGGAACCACTCCGCTCTGGCGCGTTCGCCGGGGTCGGCGATGGTCTCCGCAGGCGTACGGAAGTCCGTCGTACGCTCGCCCAGCAGATCCAGCCCGGTCTGCCAGGCCTCGGCCCGTGCTCTCGTCGCGGCGGGGGCCGCCCCCCGGATGGCCAGCGCCATCGTGAACGCGCGCCGGCCCTCACCGATCCTCCCGCGCAGGAACCAGTACCAGGCCAGCGCGTTGACCAGGCGCAGTGCGAGGCCGGCGTCCTGCCGCCGGACGGCCTCCTCCAGCGCCGCGCGCAGGTTGCCGTGTTCCGCGTCCAGGCGCCGAAGCCAGCGCCGCTGGTCAGGGCCATGCAGCCGCGGCTCCGCGCGCTCGGCCAGTTCGGTGTGGAAGATCAGGTGCCGGAGGCGGATCCGTTCGGTCTCACCGGCCTCCTCCAGACGGTCCAGCGCGTAGGCCGCGACCGATTCCAGCAGCCGGTAGCGGCTGCTGCCCGCTCCACCGGCCCTGACCACCATCGAACGGTCGACGAGGCGGGCCAGCAGGTCGAGGACGTCCTCCGGCGCCACGTCGCCGCCGTCCGCGCAGATCACCTCGGCCGCCTCCAGCGCGCAGCCCTCCGTGTGTACGGCGAGGCGCCGCAGGACAAGGCGTTCCGGCTCGGACAGCAGCTCCCAGCTCCAGTCGATCATCGCGCGCAGGGTCCGCTGCCGCGCCGGGGCGCCGCGGTGCCCGGAGGAGAGCAGCCGGAACCGGTCGTCGAGCCGTTCGGCCAGGTCGTGGACGTCCAGTGCGCGCAGGCGGGTGGCCGCCAGCTCCAGGGCCAGCGGGACGCCGTCCAGCCGGCGGCAGATCGCCGCGACCACCCGGGCGTTGGTGTGGTCGATCACGAACCCGGGAACGGCGGCCGCCGCGCGCGCCTCGAACAACCGGACGGCGCTGAACCTGCGGAGGGTCGCCACCCCGGTCTCGGCCGGGGAGAGGGGCGCCTCCAGCGGCGGGACCGGCCAGACGGACTCCCCGGCGAGCCCCAGGGGCTCCTGACTGGTGGCGAGGATCCGCACCTCCGGCGCGGCCCGCAGCAGCCGCTCGCTCAACGCGGCGACCTCGTCGATCACGTGCTCGCAGTTGTCCAGGACGAGCAGTGTCCGGCGGGTACGCAACGCGTCGGCGAGCCGTTCCGCCGGATCCGAGGGAGCGCCGGAACGCGGCATGCCGGGGGCGGTGTCGTCGCGGATGTCGAGCACGGCGATGACCTTCTCCACGAGCCGATCGGTCCCGGGCGCCCCGGCCGTCCTGTCGAGGCCGGCCAGTTCGACGAGCCACACGCCGTCAGGGTGATCCGCGGCGACGCCCGCGGCGGTCTCCAAAGCCATCCGCGTCTTGCCGACACCGCCCGGGCCGGTGAGCGTGACCAGCCTGGCCGACTTCAGCAGCGCCTGGACCTGGGCCATCGCCTCCTCACGCCCGACCAGCTCGCTGATCTGCGCGGGCAGGTTCGTCCGCGGCGCCGCCTCTGGCGCGGTGGCCAGGGCAGGGTCCTGCTCGAGGATCCGGCGGTGGAGTCCGGCGATCTCCGGCCCTGGGTCCAGGCCCAGTTCCTCACGCAGCCGCGTCAGCAGGTCGGCGTAGGTCTCCAGGGCGTCGCTCTGCCGGCCGGTGCCGTACAGGGCGCGCATGTACGCGGCGCGGAGGCGTTCGCGCAGCGGATGGCGTTCGACCAGGTCGCCCAGTTCGCCCGCCAGGGCGCCCAGCTCACCGATCTCCAGCCGCGCCTCCGCCCGTTCCTCCAGGGCGGTGAGCCGCTGCTCTTCCAGGAGCGCCATCGGCAACCGCGCGAACTCCTCGTCGGCGAAGTCGGCGTAGGCCGGCCCGCGCCACAGCTCCAGCGCCTCGGTCAGCAGGCCCGCCCGTGACCGCGGGCTGGGCGCCTCGCGCGCCCGCGCCAGCAGCCCGGTGAACCGCATCGCGTCGACGGCCTCCGCATCGATCCCAAGCCGGTACCCCACGGTCTCCTCGAAGGACACCAGGTTCCTGGCGCCCGGCTCGGCCTCGTCCAGGGCGCGGCGCAGCTGCGAGACCTTGACCTGGAGTGCCCCGGACGGATTGCGCGGCGGCGCGTCACCCCACAGGTCGTCGATCAGCCGGTCCACCGGCACCGGCCGCCCCTCATGCCCGAGGAGCACGGCCAGCAGCGCGCGGACCTTCGCCCCGCGCACCACCACCGGGGCGCCGTCCGCCGTCCATACCCCCAGCGGCCCGAGCACCCCGAATCGCATGTCGTCACACTATCTGGCGCTTTCCCCGGCCCCGCTTACCGCGGCCCGCCGCCGGCGAGAAGCGCGCGGTAAGAGCCGGAAAAGCGCCGGTCGCCATGCTCGTCCCACCGAGCCGCACAGGAAGTTTCGAAGGGAGAGAGCGATGACCGCGACCGCACCGCTGAACGTCGCCATCATCACCGGCAGCATCCGGGACCGCCGGTTCGGTCCCACGGTGGCCGAATGGTTCGCCGGGGAGGCCCGCCGGCACCCCGCCCTCCGTCTCGACATCATCGACCTCGCCGATGTCGCCCTGCCCGCCGTACTCGCCGCTGACGACACGGGGCCTTCCGAGGCGCCAGAACCGGTACGGAAGCTCGGAGCACGGCTGGACCGGGCCGACGCGTTCGTGATCGTCACGCCGGAGTACAACCGCAGCTTCCCCGCCTCGCTCAAGACGGCCATCGACTGGTACGTCGACGAATGGCAGGCCAAACCGGTCGGCTTCGTCTCCTACGGCGGAGCCTCCGGAGGTCTGCGCGCCGTCGAGCACCTCAGGCAGGTCTTCGCCGAGCTCCACGCCGTCACCGTCCGCAACACGGTGAGCTTCCACTCCTGCCGGGACAAGTTCGACGACCACGGCCGCCCGATCGACGAGGTCGGCTGCCGCGCGGCGGCGGAGAGCCTGATCGACCAGCTGACCTGGTGGGCCCGCACCCTTCGTGACGCCCGTGCGGAACGCCCCTACGTGGCGTGACAGAAGCCTTGCCCCGAACCTTCTGAGGAGATCGCGATGCCATCGCCACAAAGAATGACCACCAGCGCCAGGTCGCGCTGGATCCTCGCTCTGCTGGCCTTCTCCAGCCTGATCACGTCGCTCGACTTCACCATCGTGTACGTGGCGCTGCCCGACATCGCCCGCGAGGTCGGGCTGTCCGGTCACGCCGTCCAATGGGTGGTCAGCGCCTACGCCATCTTCTTCGGCGGCTTCCTGCTGCTGGGCGGCCGCTCGTCCGACCTGCTCGGCCGCCGCCGCATGTTCGTCCTGGGCATGCTCCTGTTCGGCGGTGCCTCGCTCCTGGGTGGCCTGGCGACCTCACCCGCGACACTGATCGCGGCGCGGGCGCTCCAGGGAATCGGCGGCGCCTTCCTGTTCCCGGCCACGCTCTCGCTGGTCACCACCAGGTTCACCGAAGGCCGCGAGCGCGTACGCGCCCTGGCCGTGTGGGCCATGGCAGGCGCTGGCGGGCTGAGCCTGGGCGCCCTGCTCGGCGGTGTGCTGACCCACGCGTTCGGCTGGGAGGCGGTGTTCCTGGTGAACGTGCCGCTGGTCGTGGCGGGCACCGTGGGCGCGTTCGCCCTGCTCGACGTGGACGGCCCGCGCCAACGGGGACGCGGCTTCGACATCCCGGGCGCCCTGACCGGAACGGCCGGGCTGACCCTGCTCGTCTTCGCCATCGCCCAGGGCCCGGAGATCGGCTGGAACACGACCTCCGTCCTCGCCTCCGCCGTCCTCGCCGTGGCGCTGCTGACCGCGTTCGTCGTCATCGAGGCCCGCACCAGGCACCCGCTGATGCCGCTGCGGCTGTTCGCCAACCCCAACGTCCGCGCCGGCCTGCTGGTGATCCTCACCTTCGGCATCACCATGCAGAACCTGGTCTACTTCCTCACCCTGTACGTCCAGGACGTGCTCGGCTACTCGGCACTGCAGGCAGGGCTGGTCTTCCTGGGCCTCTCCGTGGTGATCGGCATCGCCAACTTCGTCGCGGAACGACTGATCAACCGCATCGGCGCCCGAGCCACCTTGATCATCGCCCTGCTGCTCGGCTCCGCCGGCGGCGCGCTGATGGCCGCGGGCATGCGCGCCGACGGCTCGTACTGGACGATCCTCGCCGGCCTGATCGTGTACGGCATGGGCATGGGAACGATCTACCCGACCATGTTCGGCGTCTCGGGCACCGGCGTGGCCGACAACGACCAGGGCGCCGCAGGGGGCATGGCCAACACCGCCCTCCAGGTCGGCACCGGCGTGGGCCTGGCCATCCTGGTCAGCGTCTCCGCCTCCGGGCTCACCGGGCTGACCGGCGAGGCGCTGCGCGCCGCCACCTCCGACGGCCTGCGCGACGCGGTCTACCTCGCGGCCGCACTCACCCTCGCAGGCATCCTCGCCGCCCTGACCATCACCCGCCGCACCACCCCGGCCACCCCGTCACCGACCTTGGCCGAACCACCGAACGCACCCCACGCTTCGACACGAAGGGCGTCATCATGACGACGACCAGGAACCCGACCGCCGCGACCAGCCAGGTCACCGTACTGGGGCTCGGTGAGATGGGGTCGGCGATCGCCAGGACCTTCGTCGACCGCGGCCATCGCACGACGGTCTGGAACCGGACCGCGAGCAGGAGCACCCCGTTGGTGGAGAGCGGCGCCACGGCCGCCGCCACGGCCGCCGAGGCGGTGGCGGCGAGCCCGCTGGTCATCGTCTGCCTGCTCGACAACACGGCGGTCGAGGAGGTGCTGGCGTCCGTGGGGCCGGCGGTCGCGGGCAAGGTGCTGGTGAACGTGACCAGTGGCTCCGCAGGCCAGGCTCGGGCCAACGAGCGCTGGGCGCGTGAACACGGCGCGGAGTACATCGACGGCAAGATCATGGGGGATCCGCCATACGTGGGAACCCCCGACGTCATGTTTCCCTTCAGCGGTTCCCGTGGGGCCTTCGACGCTCACGAGCCGACGCTGCGGGAACTGGGCGCCATCGCCTACCACGGTGAGGACGCCGGTCTGGCAGCCGTGGAGTTCATGGCCCAGGTCGCGGTGGGCTACGAACTGCTCATCGGCTATCTGCACGTGCTCCGCCTGGTCCAGGCGGAAGGGGTCGACGTGGTGGAGTTCACCGAGCGCGTCGCCGGTTCTGTGGCCATGTACCCGTCGTTGCTGACCTCGATGGGCAAGGCCGTCCAGAGCGGCGAGTACGCACCGGATCTCGGTCCGCTCTACGTCCAGGCGGCGCTGATGGACGACATGATCGACCACCGCGAATCCCTCGGCGTGGAAGCCGTACGGATGAAGGAGGTCAAGGAACTGATGGACCGCAGGATCGCCGGCGGCCACGGCGACCAAGGCTTCTCCAGCCTGTTCGAGCTGCTGGGCCGGCCCAGCCGAGCCTAGACCGCGTACCCATCACACGTGGGCGTAGCTCTGGCGTGGCGGGTCTGTGGATCGCCAGACTCGCCGGGTTCGAGCTACGCCCAAGCACGATGCTGGACCCGGTTTGGTGGACACCTCCTCTGGGGATCCCTGGTTTCCGAATAAAGAAGTCTGCTGTGCGGAACAACCATCCACCAGAGTGTGACGGTCCGTCCGGGTGGGTGACGGCCGAGGTCACGGTCCAGACAGCGAGAAGGCCGGCCCCTGACCTGCTGCGATGTGGTGGGCGATACTGGCCCTCCCCTTTGGGGGACTGTGGAGAGACCGGCAGTCTCGGACACCCGCCGCGATGATCAGCGTGAAATGCTCACTGACCCGATCCGGCTTCAGCTCTGAGCCGTCTTCCCAGGTGAAGGCTTCTGCGAGCGAAGGACTGAGGTCAGGGTCGCGTGTCCGAGTGGAGGGCTCGGGCGCACAGGGTGAGCGTTTCCGCGAGTGTCGTGCGGTCCGGGTCGTCGATCTCGGCGAGCATGACGGCTTCGATGCTGTCGAGGGAGCGGTCGCATCGCCGGAGGGTGCTCAGGCCCTTCGGGGTGAGGCGGGTGCGCAGAGCGCGGCCGCCGTCGGGATGCGGGTCGCGGCGGATCAGGCCGCGTTGTTCGAGATCGCGGATGACCAGGTTCATCGCCTGCGGGGTGACGAAGGCGATGCGGGCCAGGTCGGCCGAGGACGGGGCGTCGCGCAGGCGCAGCTCGCTGAGCGCCATGTATCCGGTGGTCGTCATGCCGTGCCGGGCGAGCGCATCGTCCAGGCAGGCGCGGATGCGGCGTTCCAGCCGGAACACGAGGTAGCTCACACGGGGCGGCGGCGCGTCCGCGGGGACACCCGGATCGGTCACCAGGAGACGATATCGCGCCCCTGTCAGTACGGGCCCCGATGTAAGTTTCTCACCCCGTTATCAAGGTCCTTGATAGCAAGTTACTTGATAACCATGGGAAACGGCTCTGCGCCAGGTGAACCGGCGGGGACGCCCAGCGGGCGTGCATTGACGGTGGATCGTGGCCCTTCTATTTTCCAGCGAACCGACGTCATTACGCGGCGGACCGATCCGCGGCGCGCCGCGGACATGGAGAGGAGGAGCGCGAATGAGACGCTTGACCACGGTGCTGGCTGGTGCCTGCGCCACGGCGCTCTTTGCCGTCATGACCGTGGTACTCGGATCGCCGGCCGTCGCCGCCACCCTGGTGGAGGTGACCAGTTTCGGCAGCAACCCGGGCAACATGCGGATGCACGTCTATGTGCCGGACTCGCGCCCGGCCTCGCCGGCGATCGTGGTGGCGATGCACGGCTGCGGCGGGTCCGGTCCCGGCTTCTACCAGGGCAGTGAGTTCGCCTCGCTGGCGGATCGATACGGCTTCGTCGTCATCTACCCGACCGCCACCCAGTCGGCGGGGTTCGGCAACTGCTTCGACACCTGGTCGGACGCGGCCAAGCGGCGCGGCGGCGGCAGCGACCCGGTCTCGATCCTCTCGATGATCGACTATGTCGAGCGGACCCACCAGGGAGACCCTAACCGGGTCTACGCCACGGGAAGCTCGTCCGGCGGCATGATGACCCAGCACATGCTCGCCGTCTACCCGGACGTGTTCAAGGCAGGGGCCTCCTTCATGGGCGTGCCCTTCAACTGCTTCGCCGGCGCCTCCGACTACCCGCCGGGAAGCAGCAGGTGCACCGGCGGGAGCATGGACCGAACCCCCCAGCAGTGGGGTGACGCGGTCCGCCAGGCGTACCCGGGATATACCGGCCCCCGCCCGCGCATGCAGCTGTGGCACGGCACCAGCGACACCCTCGTGCCCTACTCGCTGCTGCGGGAGTCGATCGAGCAGTGGACCAACGTGTTCGGGCTGAGCCAGACCCCGACCAGCACCGACACCCCTCAAGCAAACTGGAACCGCAGCCGGTACGCCGATCCGTCCGGCACCGTGCAGGTGGAGGCGTACAGCATCCAGGGCGCCGGGCACGCTCTACCGCAGAGCGGCATGGCCCGCTACGCCGTCGAGTTCTTCGGCTTGACCACCAGCCAGACCGACACCACGCCGCCGACCACGCCAGGCACCCCGGTCGCGTCCAACGTGACCGCCTCCAGCGCCACGCTGACCTGGACCGCGTCCACCGACCAGGGCGGCTCCGGCCTGGCCGGCTACAACGTCTACCGGGAGCAGGGCGCCACCGACCCGCAGCTCGGCCAGTCCGCCACCACGTCGATCACCCTGACCGGGCTGAGCGCCAGCACCCAGTACCAGGTGTACGTACGGGCGCGCGACGGCGCGGGCAACCTGTCGGGCAACTCCGCGACGGTCACCTTCACCACGGCCGCCACCGGAGGCGACACCACGCCGCCGACCGCCCCGGCCGGGCTCACCGCCTCGGGCACCACCACGACCGGCACCAGCCTGACCTGGACGGCCTCCACCGACGACACCGGTGTGACCGGCTATGAGATCCTGCGCGCTCCCGGCGCGTCGGGCGGCACGTTCGCCCAGGCCGGCACCTCGGCCACGACCTCGTTCACCGACACGGGCCTGACCGCGGGCACCACCTACCGCTACCAGGTCCGGGCGCGCGATGCCGCCGGCAACGTCTCACCGGTCTCCAACACCGTCCAGATCACCACGCAGGGAGGCACGACGGGTGCCTGCTCGGCCACCCCGACCGTGCAGTCCCAGTGGGGGAACGGGTATGTGATCCAGCCGCTGACCATCACCAACACCAGCACCTCGACGATCAACGGCTGGACGGTCACCTTCACCCTGCCGGCCGGGCACACCCTGACCGGCTCGTGGAACGGCACCGTCACCACCAGCGGCCAGACCGTCACGGTCAGAAGTGTCAGCCACAACGGCACGCTCGCGCCGGGAGCCGGCACCACCAGCTTCGGCTTCCAAGCGAGCAGGCCCAACGGCGACACCGCCCTGCCGTCCGGCTACACCTGCGCCTGACCGTCAGCGCGCTTCCCTGATCACGGCTCCGTCAGGTGGGACCGGGCCGTGATCAAGGGATCCGCGCCGGCGGCGGCGGAAGCACCGCACGACCTCTCAGAACGCGCCGAACCGGCCGCATCAGGAGATCTCGACGTAGTCCAGTTCGGCCGCGAACAGTCCGTCGTCGTGCTGGAATCGCAGCGTGTTCCATTTGTGGTCCAGCTTCAGCCTGACCGGCGCGTCCGACCAGGACGTCCAGGTGTCACTACCCGGATAATGCAGGACGACCTTGTACGAGCCATTCACCGTCAGATACTGACGCGCGTTGCCATCGGCGGCGCTGTACCGCACGTTCACCGTATAGGTGTCGGCCCTGGGCGCGTACACCTTGATTTCGACCCAGCTGTCCGGGTGGTTCAAATAGCCCATAGAAGCGTTGTTCGACGCGCCGTCGATATTGTAAAGGCGCCTGGCATTGTGGTAAGTGCCGTCCTCGGCCTCGTAACGGACCGGCCTCTCTGATACGACGGCCAGGACGATCAGGGTGGTCACCACGACGGCCGGCACGGCCGCGATCAGCAGGATCGTACGAGGTCGCGGGCCACGGGCGTGGGCGGGCTCCGGTGTCCCCGAGATGGACGCGTCGTCGTCGGCGGGCCGGCTTCGCAGTTGCGCGCGCAACCCCAGCATCGAGACGACCAGCCCGGCCGCGCCCGTGAACATCCCGATCACGCTGGCCCGTCGATTCAGCCCCTCCAGCACATCCCCTGGCAGACGGAGCGGGTCGACGAGGAACCAGACCAGAAGCGAGACCACCAGCACCACGATCGCGGTGTTCCGCACCGCCCGCCATACCCACGTACCTGGCGCTCGCTTCTGCCCTCTCGCCGCATTCGACATGGCTCCAGGGTGGCACCTTGATCGCCTCAGACGAAGGCCGGTACGGGAATTATGACGATCTCGGAATCTTCGTCGTTCGTGAGGCGTTTCCCGCCGTGCGCCGTCAGTATTGATCTGACTTTCGGTGGATTGGCGTGCAACGGATATGCGCGAGGAAGGGAGGAGCCGATGCTGACCGAATCCCTGGTGGCGTTGGCCGCCAGCGGTGGGGCGGCTCTGGTGGGAGCCATGGCCACCGATGCCTGGCAGGCGACCCGCAGCGGTGTGGCCCGGCTGTTCAGCCGCCAGGGGCCCGAGCGTCAGGCCGCCGTCGAAGCTCAGCTCGACGGCAACGTCGTCCTGGTGGAGCGGGCCGGCGATCCCGGCCAGGCGCGGCAGACGCTGGTGCCGGTCTGGGAGATGGCGCTGGCCCAGTTGCTGGAGGAGCACCCCGAGGTCGAGGCCGAGCTGCGAGAGCTCGTCGCGCGCGTACGTGAGGCTCTGCCCGACGCGCAGCGGGTGCAGCACCAGTACAACATCGCCCGCGACAACTCCCGGCAGTTCTCCGTGATAGACGGCGACATCAACTACTACGCCTCCCCCGCGCAGCCGGACCGCGGCGCCGACAGCCCCATGTGACCGGCATGGACGGCATGTTCGGCCAGCTGGGGCGTACCGTTCACCAGGAGGTACGGGTCGAGAGCGGCTTCGCCTACGGGGTGATCGGCGCGGATCTGCACGTCTTCGGCGACGGCAGACCTCTGTACCTGCTCAAGGAGACGAGCGGACGGGCGCAGCTGAGAGTCGCGCTGGACGCTCTCGGGCTCCCGGCCCAGCCGAGCCAGCTTCTCAACGCCCGCCACGCCGTGGTGGACTTCACCGGGCGCGACGGCGAAGTCGAGGAGCTGACCACGTGGCGCGACAGCGGTGACAGTCACGCGGTCCGCTGGCTGCACGCCCCCGGCGGCCAGGGCAAGACCCGCCTCGCCGCCCACCTCGCCGCGGCGGCGGTCGGCGACGGCTGGAAGGTGATCGTCGCCGAGCACGCGCCGGCTCAGGTGGTCGACGCCGAGGACCAGACCGGCCACGACCTGCGCCTCGGGACCGCCCGCGGGATCCTCATGCTGGTCGACTACGCCGACCGCTGGCCCCTGGCCCACCTGACGTGGCTGTTCAGCAACAAGATCCTCGACCAGGACGTACCGGTACGAGTGCTGCTCCTCGCCCGCAACGAGCACATCTGGCCCGCCCTGCGCCATGCCCTCACCCAGGCAGGCTGGCCACCCGGGGCCTGCGCCGCCCGGTCCTTGGGCCCCCTGCCGAGCACGAGGGACGCCCGCCGCGACATGTTCAGGGCCGCCCGCGACTGCTTCGCCCGCTGCTACGGGCTGACGCGGGCATCGGTGATCGGCGTGCCGGACTGGCTGGAACGTGAGGAGTTCGGCCTCACCCTGGCGGTGCACATGGCCGCGCTGGTCGCCGTCGACCGCCACGTCCGTGACACGCCCCGGCCCGCGCCCGGTGAGAGCATGCTGGCGCTGACCGCCTACCTGCTGGGGCGCGAGAGCCATCACTGGCACACGCTGCACGGCACCGCCGATCCCCTGACGGGCGCGCGCACCACGTTCGGCACCGACCCGATCCGGATGCGACGGGCCGTGTTCACCGCCGTGCTCACCGGTCCCCTGGGCTTCCGGGACGCCATGGCGGCGCTGGACGCCGTCGGCGTCGGCGGTGACACCGACCGGGTGCTCACCGACCACACCTTCTGCTACCCGCCCGCCGATCCCCGTACGGTGCTGGAGCCCCTCTACCCCGACCGGCTCGCCGAGGACTTCCTGGCCCTGTACCTGCCCGGCCACGACCTGCCCGAGCACCAGCCGGAGGCGTGGGCGGCCACCGCCCCCGAGACGCTGCTCGCCTCACCGTCCGGCGACGGGACGCTGCCGCCGTACGCCGCGCGGACGATCACGTTCCTCACCGCGGCGTGCGAACGCTGGCCCCATCTGATCCCCACGCTGGAAACGCTGGAGCGTCTCCTCCCCGAGGACCCGGACGACGCGGCCGGCGACCTCGCCGTCGCGGCGGCCGACCTCACCGAGCGCCTCGCCGGGCACCGGCTGCCGACGCTCACCGATCCCGCCGCCCGCGCGGAGCTGTACGACGTCCTGGGCCGGTGGCTCTACCAGGCCCACCAGGAGGAGAAGGCGGCCGCCGCGCTGACCGAGGCCACCCGGCTGTACCGGCCGCTGGCCGCCGCCGATCCCCGGACGTTCGAGCCCAAGCTCGCCGCGGCGGCGTTCTACCTCGCCATGGACCTGGCGCTCGGGGGCGCCATACCTCAGCCGGACGACCTGGCGGCGGTGGCCTACTTCTCCGCCGGCGGTGACGCGCTGCGGCCCGCCCTGGCCCGCCCGGACGAGGCGCTGGCGGCGTTCCGCGAGGCCGTCGAGATCTTCCGCCGGCTCGCCCGCGACGATCCCGCCGAACACCAGGAACGCCTGGCCGCCGTGATCTGTGTGGCCGCGCTCTGCGGGCCGTACCTGGGAGCGCCGGAGGAGTCGCTGGCCCTCGCGCGCGAGGGCGTCGACCTCGTCCGCCGGCTGGCACGCGACCAGGAGAACCTGGGCAAGGACTACTCGGACGACGTCGCGGCGGCGCTGATGGCCCTCGCGGGCAACCTGGTGGCCTCGGAACCGGAGCAGGCCGCGGCGCTCGCCCACGAGGCCATGGAGATCCTGCGCCGGCTCGCCCGCGACAACCCCGCCGAGCCCGCCCACGAGGACAGCCTCTACGGGATGCTGGCCTTCCAGACCGCGGTGCTGCTGCGGCTGGGCCGCGCCGAACCGGCCGTCGCCGTGCTCGACGAGGCCGTACGGATCCGTCGCCGCCTCGACCGGCGGAAGGATTCGGACGGCCGCGACGCCTGGCAGGACACGTTCGCCGGGGCGCTCGGCCTGGTGTGGGTGCAAGGGACCGAGGACGACGTGGAGACCGGCCTGGAAACGGCCGCGCGGGTGCTCCGCCACGAGGCGCGGGCCAACCCCACCGCCGACGGGGTGGCGCTCTATCACACCTTCCTCTCGCTCGACCTCCTGCTGCGCCGGCTGGAACGATGGGACCTCGTCCTGGCCGGGCAGCGCGACGCCATCGACTTCCTCGGGCACTGGGACGACGCGACCGATCTGCTCGGCATGCTGGCCGCCCACGGCACCGTCCTCGCGATGCTGGGGCGATGGGACGAGACCCTGGACGTGATCGGCGCGATCGCCCGGGAACTCCTGCGGGAGGGCACCGCCGCCGAGCTGGAGTACGCCATTCACGGAGGGCTGACGGCGATGACCACGGGCAGCGTGGGCCGGTCGCCGGACGAGCAGCCCGCCGGCGCCTACGAGCGCGAGTCGCGGGACGAGAACGTCGCCATGCTGAACGAGATAGCGGCGGCCTACCGGCGGCGTTCCCACGGCGACACCCAGGAGCGTGACCAAGGCCTGGCCGTCACGCTCAAGACGCTGGCCGAAGCACTGTGGATCAAGGACGAACCGTGGGAGTCCCTGGCCGCCGGCGACGAGGCCGTCCAGATCCGCCGCCGGCTGGCCCGCGGCGGTTCCGCCGAGCACCGAGGTCACCTCGCGCTCGCGCTGAAACGCCACGCACACAGGCTGGGACGTGTCGGACGCCACGAAGAGGCGGCCGCCGCGGCGGGAGAGGCCGCCCACCTCTACGACCTCCTCGCCCGGGACGACCCCGGCGCGGACCGGCTCGCCCTCGCCGCGACCCTGCACCTCCTGGCGTCCAACCTGCAGTGGTCCAGCCCGGCCGAGGCTCTGGAACCTGCGCGACGGGCCACCGGGATCCTGGAGCGGCTCGCCCGCGACGAACCCGCCACGCACGAACCCAACCTCGTGATCATGCTGGACACGCTCGCCGAGATCCTCGACCGCCTGGGCCGCGGAGAAGAGGCACGGACCACGGTCAGCCAGGCGGCCGGAATACGCGCACGTACCCGGACCTGAGACACGCGTCGATGGGATTCAGGCGCGTCGGAGGCGTTCGAGGTGGGGCAGTTCCCCGGGGCGCACGTGGGCGGTGCCGCACCCTCCCAGGATTCCCACCCGAGCCGGTGCGGCACCGTGCCTGCCGAAAGTCCGCGCCGTTTCCGGAAACGCCGTCACCACAGGTAGATCTCGTGGACCAGGCCGTCCGGCTCCTCCCGATAGGTGATCGGGGACCCGGTCTGCCTGGCCTGCGTGGCGAGCGTCAGCAGCGCCGTGAACGCCCCGTCGCCGCCGTTGTAGATCTTCTTCCAGACGCCCTGCACCAGGATCCAGGCGTTGCGGGTCTGGGCGATCGACCAGGTGGCGGTGACGGTGGCGCCGGAGATCCACCCACCGGCTCCGCCGTCCTCCGAGACGATCTCCTCGGCCACTTCCGGGGAGACGGTCAGCGTCGGCCGCATCTCGCCGTCCGGTAGGTGCGCGAACCGGGCGACCATCTCGTCACCGGCCGGCTTGGCGGAGCCCTGGCCATCGGCGGCGACCGGCCACACGGACGGCGGGATCAGCACCGGCCGGGAAACGGTGATCTCGTCGTACTCCTTCGTCGTCATCTCTCCCCCTACCACGCGTAGATCTGGTGGACGGTTCCGCCGTCCTCGTACAGGCCGACGGGCGTGCCGAGCGCCTTGGAGGCCGCCAGTTCGAGCAGCATCGCCTCGCCGGTGGTCGCGTCGGCGCCGTCGAGCTTGAGCCAGCCGCGGACACTGCCGTAGGCCCACACGTTGCCGTCGGCCTCGTTGCTCCACAGGCCCAGGATCCGCTGGTCGGGCAGCCAGCCGCGCAGTGTCACCCCGGAGACGGAGCAGGTCTGGTAGGTCTCGACACGGCACTGACCGTAGGCGATCTTGAAGAAGCCCTGGTCGCCCCAGTGACGACCCCAGCTGTTCTTGGCGATCCAGCATCCGGCGGCATCGTCGTACCCGACCAGGCTGACGCAGTGACCGCCGGCGTACGCGCCGGTGACGTGCCGATAGACGCCGCCGCCGTAGCTGAAGAAGTCCTGGTAGACGTCCAGGCACGCGGAGACGGCGCCGTACGCGGCGATGTGCTCCTTCATGGCCGCGGCGTCGCCGCTGATGTCCTGGAACCGCGCGACCTTCGCCATGCGGTTGGGCCAGTCGGCGTTCAGCCGGGAGCAGTCCTGGTCCCCGGCCACGTAGGGGAAGCAGTCGTCGAACGCGACCCCCGCGTCGCGGCAGTAGGGCAGGGCCTGCGCCGGCCACCAGCCCGCCACGCAGCTCGCTCCATCCTGGCCGCCGTGGCAGTAGAACAGGTGGGCCTCGGAGAGGTCCACTGTGAGGCCCGCCGTCCGGTTGGTGAAGCGGACGACGTGCTCCATCGTCGAGATCACCGCGAAGGCGACGCACGACCCGCAGTCCCCCTGGTCCTTGACCCGTGTGGTGTAGTCGGCACCGCCGTGGTCGCGCAGGTCGAAGGCGGCCGGGGCCCCCACCGACTCCGCGCCGGCCGCGTGGGCCGCCGCGGTCCGCTCGTCGAGGTCGTCGTCGAGCTCGGCGACGCTCACGCCCGGCGTCGGCGGAACCCCGAGGCGCAGGACCCTGCTCTCTTCGGTGAGCCCCGTCATGGACGTGTACGCCATGCTCCATGGCTGCTCGGCCTGTTCCAGCTCCGTCTGGAGCCGGCCCAGGTCGAGCGGACTGTTCACTGGCATGTCCCCTCCTAGGTCGCGTGGCTCCAAGCGTCGCCGTGCCGGACCCCTGGCGCCCCGGGGGATGGCCTAGGGGCTTCCCCAGTCAGGGCTCACCTGAGAGAGATCCGCCAGGCGACGAACCCGGCCGCGGCGAGCCCGGCGAGGGCCAGAAGGCTACTGGTGAGGAACGGGTCGATGCCGTCCAAGGCGGGAGCGAACCCGATGCCGACGTACACGGTGACCCCGGTAGCACCGCCCAGCTGGTCGGCGGCTCGCTGGACGCCGGAGGCGATGCCGGCGTCGTCTTCGGTAACGCCGGTCACCGCCACGTACTGCAGTCCGACGATCCCGAACCCTATCCCGGCGGCGACGAGCATCATGGCCGGAATCATCGCCGGACCGGCGGCCCCGAGACGGGAGACCAGCGCGATGGCGGCCATCGCCAGCATGGTGCAGCCGATCCCGGCCAGGACGCAGACGCGGGCGCCCCACCGTCCGAACAGCCGGGGAATCAGCAGCGAGGCCGCGATCAGGGACACCGCCAGGGGCAGCATCGTCAGGCCGGCCTGGAGCGGGCCGGCGCCCAGCCGATCCTGCAGGTAGTAGGTGAACAGCAGGAACGAGGTGGACAGCGCCGCGCTCAGCAGAGCGGTGGCGAGGTTGGCGAGGAAGCGCGGCCGGTTGCGGAAGAACCGCGGCGGCACGAGCGGTCGCCGTGCGCGGCGCTCGACCCTGACGAACAGCGCCCCGGCCACCACCGCGCCGGCCAGCGCCACCGGCGGCAGCCACGGCAGCGTGCCGTCCGCCCCTCCTGCCTCGACGACCCCGAGGGTGAACAGCAGCGGAGCCGCGACCAGCAGGAGCGCACCGGGGAGGTCCAGCGGAGCGCGCTCGGCAGCCCGTCCGCCCGGCACGAGGAGGACGACCGTGGCGAGCACGACCAGGATGAAGGGTACGGACACCAGGAAGATCCACCGCCAGCCGAGCAGCTCGGTGATGATCCCGGAGGCCACGAACCCGACGACGAGGCCGCAGCTCGCCACGGCCGCCCACACGCTCAGCGCCCGCGACCTGCGCGGTCCCTCGGGGAACATGAGCACGATCACCGCCATGGATGCCGGAAGCGCGACCGCTTCACCGGCGCCCTGCAGCAGCCGGGCTGTCACCAGCAGGGCGAAGGACGGCGCGAGCCCGGCCAGCACGGACGCGGCGCCGAAGAGCGTCGTGCCGAGCAGGAGGATGCGGCGCCTGCCGAGCACGTCGCCCAGCCGGCCGCCGAGCATCAGCAGCCCGCCGCCGGTGATGGTGTAGCCGACCACGACCCAGGTCAGCGCGTGATCGTCGACGCTGAAGTCGGCGCCGATCGAGGGCAGCGCGACATTGACCACGGTCATGTCAAGCGCGATGAAGAACTGCAGCGTGGCCATGCCGCACAGCACCAGCCACGCACGCACCGGGGACGATCCGTCCCGGAGCGAAAGGAGAATGCCTGAAAGCATCGAGTGCTCCGTTGCCCAGAAGAGGTTCCGGGCAGCACGAACGTGCCGCTCCGGTTGGACCACGAAGCGACAGGACGTTCAGCGGATAGTGAGAAGAACGCCCCGCCGCTAGCGGAGCGTCCTTGTCACCGCGGCACAGACGGCCGCGCACGAAGCGCCAGACATGTCACCGATGCTAGCGGAGCCGACGGCAGATTGATCACTCTGCCGGACCTGGCAGCCGCCCCGGCACCGCACCCTGTGTCCCGTCGGTCCCACGATGCCTTGATCGGGGATGACGATCGGCCCTCAGCGGAAGCGCCAGTAGCCGCTCGCCGGCTCTTCGCTGGTCGTGCACTTGGCCACGGACCTCACGGTGTTGGGGCGCCTCCACTGTCCGTACCGGGTCGTGTAGTTGCTGGAGCCGATCCTGTAACACCTGACCACGGCCTGGAACTCCCCGTCCCCCTTGCCGCAGAACACTTCGTAGGTGAACGTCGTGTACGTGTCGGAACAGTTGGAGGGAGCCGCGTGTGCGGCCCCCGCCGACGCGACCACTGTGCCGGCCGCCAGCAATGCGCCGACCGCGGCCACCTGCAGCGTCTTCGTCACCTTTTTCATTGCACTCCTCACACCGTGACAGGACTCGGCTGGAACGCCGTTGATCTACGGCACAGCGTAGGCAGGAGGGGCTATCCATCCGCTTGTCGGCGGCTATTACCCGCTTGCGGCACCTCGGCAGTGTGCCTACGCTCGCCATCAGCGATCAGGGGGGCCGCAGGTGCTGTTCGGCATTCTTGGACCGGTTGAGATCATCACGGACAGCGGGCCGGTATCCGCCGCCCAGCCCAGGCACCGGGCTTTCCTGGCCTATCTGTTGCTGCACGCCAACCGGGTGGTGACGCCCGACCAGGTGATCGAGGCCATCTGGGGGGGCGCGGAGCCTGCGTCCGCGCGGACGCAGGTCCACGTGGCGATCTCGGGACTGCGCAAGGCGCTGCGTGAGCGCGGGCTGGACGACGTCGTCGTCACCTGCCCCGGCGGCTACCGCCTGGAGCTGGCGTACGGTGCGCTGGACGCCGACGTCTTCGCCGGCCGCGTCAAGGCGGGCCGCAGGCTGCTCGAACGCGGCGCGCACGAGGAGGCGGCCCGCGAACTGGACGCGGCAGCCGGGCTGTGGCGAGGGCAGGCGCTGGCGGACATCACCGCGGCGTACGCGGACGCGGCCCGCCACCGGCTGCATGAGCAGCGGCTGAGCGCTCTGGAGTCGCTCGCGGATGCCCGGCTGGCGCTCGGCGATCACGACGCGCTGATCCCCAAGCTGAGCGGCCTCGTCGAGGCACACCCGCTGCGCGAGCCGATGGTGTGCCGGCTGATGCTGGCGCAGTACCGTGCGGGCCTTCGCTCTCAGGCGCTGGAGACCGCCAGGCGGATGCGCGGTCTGCTCGCCGAGGAGGAAGGGCTCGACCCCGGAGAGGCGTTCGTCCGGCTTGAGCAGGCCATCCTCACCGCGGACCAATCCCTGAGCCTCGCTCCGGCGACCTGGGTGCGGCCCGCCCAGCTCCCCTATGACGTCCACCGCTTCACGGGAAGGGTCCGAGAGCTGGAGACGCTGACCGCGATGGCGTGCGCGGCCGACCCGCCTCCCGCGGTGCTGGTGGTCGGCACGGCCGGGGTGGGCAAGAGCGCGCTGGCTGTGCACTGGGCGCACGGACATCGCGACCGGTTTCCCGACGGGCAGCTCTACGTGAACCTGCGCGGCTTCGATCCCGGCCGTGATCCCTTGGAACCCCTTGAGGTGCTGCACAGGTTCCTGCGCTCTGTCGGAGTCGACGCGGTCCCCGACGAGGTGGACGAGGCGGCGGCGCTGCTGCGCTCGCGGCTCTCCCGGCAACGTGTGCTGATCCTGCTGGACAACGCGCGCGACGCCGAACAGATCCGGCCGTTGCTACCCGGTTCGGCGAGCTGCGTCGTCCTGGTGACCAGCCGTAACCAGTTGCGCGGCCTGATCGCCAACGAGGGGGCGCGGCTGCTGCGGCTCGATCCGCTCACCGCGATCGAGGCGGACGAGCTGCTGCGCGGGGCCATCACGAGCTCGACGGCCGATGACGCGCAGGCCATCCGCGAGCTGGCGCGGCGGTGCGCGTATCTGCCGCTGGCCCTGCGGCTGGCCGCGGCGCAGCTCATCTGCCGTCCTCATCTGACGATCGTGGAGTACACCAGGCGCCTCTCGACCGATGACGCGCTGGAGGTGCTCGACATCCAAGGTGGCCTGAAGGGGCCGGTCGACTCCGCGTTCGAGCTGTCCTACCGCGCGCTCGGGGACGTCGCGCGGCGGTTGTTCCGGCTGTTGAGCCTGGCTCCCGGCCAGGACTTCGCGCCGGAGGCGGCCGCGGCGCTGCTCGGCGTCGCCCTCGCCGGGGCACGGCGTCCCCTGGAGGAGCTGTCCACGGCGCACATGATCGATGAGCATCGGGCGGGCCGCTACACGATGCACGATCTGCTGCGCAGCTATGCCATCCGGATGCTGGCCAGTGACGAACCGGACGAAGGACGGACCGAGGCGGCCCTGCGGTTGGTCGACTTCTACGCCGACGCGGTCTTCGCCGCCTATCCCCTGTTGCAGCCGCGCCGGCCTCCGGGCGAGCGTCAGCTGACACACCCGCCGGTGGAGCGGCTGCGGTTCGCCGATCGGGCCGAGGCTCTGGCCTGGCACGACGCGGAGCGCGAGAGCTTCGTGGGTGTCGTCGAGCTCGCCGCCCGGCACGGCCGGCATCACCGCGCCTGGCGGCTCACCTCCGACCTGCTGGCGTACTTCATCATCCGGCGACGCTGGCGGGAGTGGTCGGCGGCACTGCGGATCGGCCACGCGTCCGCGACGCGGTGCGGCGACCTGGAGGGCATGACGTACATGAGCAACTCGTCGGGCATCGTCTGCAAGCAGACCGGGCGCTACGCCGAGGCCGTCGAGCACTACCTGCGGGCGATCGACCTGGCGACCGCGGCGGGCAGTGACCGCATGGTCGGCTCCGCCCACGCCAACCTCGGCGGGCTGTACATCACCCAGGGCCGTCCGGAGGAAGGGATGCGGCATCTGCGGATCGCGCTGGCCGTGCCCGAGTACGGACAGGTGCCGCAGTACGCCGCGGCGGGACACGTCAACCTGGGCTGTGCCCTCATCGAGCTGGGCAGCCTGCCGGAGGCGGACGAGGCGCTGCGGCGGGCGCTCGGGTACGCGATCGCTTGCGATGACGTGCAACAGATCTGCTTCTCCCTGCACAACCTCACCGAGATCGCGTTACGCAGAGGAGACCGGGAGGCGGCCAGGCGGCACGCCGAGACCCAGTTGACCCACGCCGAGGAGCTCGGCGACCCGCTGCGCACGGCGGCGGCACTCGACCTGCTGGCCTCCACCGTGCTCCTGGAGGACCTGCCGGCCGCCCGGGCGCACTGGCGGGCGGCGCTGGCGATCTATCGCGACCTCGGCCATCGTCAGAGCGCGGTGCTCAGCGAGTGGCTGGCCACGATAGAAGAGGATCTGGACGATCTCGCCGGCGCCAACGAGGAGTACCGCCGTCGTTGCCGCAGGCTCGTCTGAGCCGCGGAACGCCGAGCCCGTGTCGGCCGCGCGGAGCCTCCGTCATCGGATGATCTTCGGGCCCGAGCCGGTGGAGGCGCGGACGATGAGTTCGGGCCGGAAGATCAGCTCCTGGTGGCGGGACGGCGCCCCGGCGACCAGCTCCAGGAGCGTGTCGACCGCGGCCGCGGCGATGACCTGTACCGGCTGGCGCACCGTGGTCAGCGGCGGGTCGGTGTAGGGGATGAGCACCGAGTCGTCGTATCCGACCACGGACACCGCGCCGGGGACGTCCAGCCCTCTGTCGCGGCACGCCCTGATGGCGCCGATCGCCATGAGGTCGCTCGCGCAGACGATCCCGGTGCAGCCGCGATCCAGGAGCTGGGCCGCCGCGGCCTGCCCGCCCTCCACGGAGAAGAGGGAGTGGGCGATCAGCGCGCCGGGGTCCTCGCCGGGGCACAGGTCGGCCATGGCCTGCCGGTAGCCGTCGATCTTCCTGATCACGGGGACGAACCTGGCCTGGCCCACGGCCAGCCCGATCCGCTCGTGTCCGAGGGCGTGCAGGTGCTGAACCGCGAGCCGGGCGGCGAGGCGGTCGTCGGTGGACAGGAACGGAGCTTCGACGTCCGCGGCGTACCCGTTCAGCAGGACCATCGGCACCTTCTGCGTCACCAGCCGGATGTAGCGGTCGGCGCGCGCGGTGGTGTCCGCGTGCAGCCCCGACACGAAGATCATGGCGCTGACCCCGCATTCGAGCAGCAGCTCGGTGAACTCGTCCTCGGGCGCGCCGCCGGGCAGCTGTGTGCACAGGACGGGCGTGTAGCCGTGCTGGGTGAGCGCCTTCTCGATCGCCTGGCCGAAGGCCGGAAAGATCGGGTTGTCCAGCTCGGGTGTCACCACGCCCACCAGGCCGCGGCTGCGTTGCCTGATGCGCGGTGGCCTCTCGTAACCGATGAGGTCGAGCGCGGTCAGCACGGAGTGCCGGGTCGGCTTCGAGACTCCCGGCCGGCCGTTCAGCACCCGGCTGACCGTCGCCTCGCTCACCCCCGCGAGCGCGGCGATGTCGGTCAGCCGGGGCATCCCGTTCGCGGGCATCCCTACCACAGGGGCCGCCCCCACCAGGCGGCCGAGTCGGGCGGGAGCGTACCGCCTGCCAGGGGCGCGCTGGCCAGCAGCAGGTCGCCCGAGACCGGCAGCTCCACCTTGTGGTCGTTGAGGTTGACCGCGCAGGTGAAGCCGTCGCCGCGGGTGAAGACGAGCGTCCCGTACGGCGAGTCGAGCCAGGTGAGCGCGCCGTCGCCGAGCTCGGGGCGTGCGCGGCGCAGCCGCAGCGCCTGCCGGTACAGCTCCAGCGTCGAGCCGGGGTCGTCCCGCTGCGCTTCCACGCTCAGCTCCGCCCACGTGCCGGGAATCGGGAGCCACGGGTCGTTCCAGCCGGTCTCGCGGGTCCAGGGAATGGGCACCCGGCAGCCGTCGCGGCCGCTGTCGGGGTCGCGCAGCCGCTGCGGGTCCCGCAGGACCTCTTCCGGCAGGTCGAGCACCTCGGGCAGGCCCAGCTCCTCGCCCTGGTAGACGTACGCGGAGCCGGGCAGGGCGAGCGTCAGCAGCGCGGCGGCGCGGGCCCTGGCCAGGCTGCCGTAGCGGGTGACGGGCCGCTTGACGTCATGGTTGGACAGCACCCAGGTGGACGGCGCGCCGACCGAGCCTGCCGTGGCCAGCGACTCGTCGATGACCTCGCGCAGCGCCCCGGCCTGCCACGGGGTGTTGAGGAAGTGGAAGTTGAACGCCTGGTGCAGCTCGTCCGACCGGACGTAGCGGGCCAGCCGTTCGGCCGTGGGCGCCCACGCCTCGGCCACGCCGATGCGCTCCCCCGGGTACGAGTCGAGGACGCGCCGCCACGACCGGTGGATCTCGTGCACGCCGTCCTGGTCGAAGTACGGCACCACGTCGGCGCCGATCATGCGGACCTGGCCGGTCCGGCCGACGTCGGGCAGCCCGGGCGCCTTGACCATGCCGTGCGCGACGTCCACCCGGAACCCGTCCACGCCCAGGTCGAGCCAGAAGCGCAGCACGCCGGCGAACTCGGCGTGCACCTCCGGGTGCTCCCAGTTCAGGTCGGGCTGCTCGGGGGCGAACAGGTGCAGATACCACTGGCCGTCGGCCACCCTGGTCCAGGCGGGACCGCCGAAGATGGATTCCCAGTCGTTCGGCGGCAGCTCGCCGTGTGCGCCGCGGCCGTCGCGGAAGATGTAGCGCTCCCGATCCGGACCGCCCTTGAGGGCACGGGCGAACCATGGGTGCCGGTCGGAGGTGTGGTTGGGCACCACGTCGACGATGACGCGCAGGCCGAGGGCATGCGCGTCGGCGATCATCGCCCGCGCGTCGGCGAGCGTGCCGAACAGCGGGTCCACGTCGCGGTAGTCGGCGACGTCGTAGCCGAAGTCGGCCATCGGCGAGGGGTAGAACGGCGTCAGCCAGACGGCGTCCACGCCCAGTTCCGCCAGGTAGGGCAGGCGACGGCGCACGCCCGGCAGGTCGCCGACGCCGTCGGCGTTCCCGTCGGCGAAGCTGCGCACGTAGACCTGGTAGATCACCGCGTCCCGCCACCAGCGGGTGGCGGTCACCGGCTGCGCGGCGCCCTCGGCGAGTTCGGTCATCTGTTTCCCCGATCAGTCAGAGTCGGAAGGCCGGTGCGACGAGGCCGGCTCACGACTTCGTCGCGCCGCTGGTCAGCCCGGCGACCAGATGGCGCTGGACGACGAGGAAGACCGCCGCGGCGGGCACCGCGATCAGCACGGCGGAGGCGGTGAGCAGTCCCCAGTCGGACCAGTGCTGGCCGACGAACTGCTGCAGGCCCACGGCGAGCGTGCGCTTCTCCTCCTGGGACATGAACACGGTGGCGTACGCGACCTCGCCCCATGCGGTCATGAAGCAGTAGAACGCGGTGACGGCCAGGCTGGGCCGGGCCAGCGGCAGCACCACCCGCCAGAACGCGCCGAAGGGCGTGAGCCCGTCGATCAGCCCGGCCTGGTCGATCTCGCGCGGGATGGAGTCGAAGTAGCTCTTCATCATCCAGGCGCAGAACGGCACCGCGATCGTCATGTAGGCGATGATCAGCCCGGGGATCTGGTTCAGCAGTCCGAGCGCGGCCATCAGGTTGTACAGCGGGACGATGAGGATGGCGACGGGGAACATCTGGGTGATCAGCAGCATCCACATGATCCCGCGCCGGCCGGGGAAGGCATGGCGGCTGAGCGCGTACCCGGTGGTCGAGGCGAGGAAGACGCCGAGGACGGTGGTGAGGCCCGCCGCCAGCACCGAGTTGACCAGCCACGTCAGGAACTCGGTCTCGCCGAGCACCCGCGCGTAGTTGGTCAGCGACGGCTGGTTGAAGATCTCCAGCTCGGCGGACAGCCATCCGTCGCGGGGCTTCAGCGACGTCAGCACCAGCCAGACGACGGGGAACAGCGAGACGGCACAGGCCGCGACGAGGGTCACGTGCAGCAGCACCGACGCGGCCGGGCTGCGCCCGGCGGCGCCCGGCGCGACCGGGCGGGTGTTCGCGGTCACCAGACCTCCCCTTGTCTGCGCAGCGCGCGGCGGTAAACGGTGGCGAGTACGACGAGCAGGACCAGGATGATCACGCCCCAGGCCGCCGAGCCGGAGTAGTTGCGCACCCCGGTGAACGCCTCCCTGAAGGCGTAGGTGACGAGGATCTCCGTCTCGCTGCCGGGACCGCCCCGCGTTATCAGGAAGATCACGGGGAACATGTTGAACGTCCAGATGGTGCCCAGCAGCACGACCGTCGCCGAGACCGACCGGAGCATGGGCAGCGTGATGTGACGGAAGCGCTGGAAGGGTGTCGCGCCGTCGACCGCGGCGGCCTCGTACAGCTCGGACGGGATCGACTGCAGGCCGCCCAGCAAAGCCACCATCATGAACGGCACGCCGACCCAGACGTTGACCGCGATCACCGCGAGCTTGGCCGTGACCGGGTCGTCCAGCCAGCCGACCGCGCCGAGCCCGGCCGCCCTGAGCATCGCGTTGATCACGCCGAAGTCGCTGTTGAACAGGTAGCGCCAGATGAAGGCGGCCACGAACCCGGGGATCGCCCACGGCAGGATCAGCAGCACCCGGTAGAGCGAGCGGAACCGCAGCCGGCGGTGCAGCAGCATGGCCAGGCCCAGGCCGATGCCGTAGTGCAGGACGACGCAGGACACCGTCCAGATCGCCGTCCAGGTGAGCTTCTCCCAGAACAGGCCGCTGGAGAGGATGCCGACGTAGTTGTCCAGGCCGACGAACTCGTAGGTGGCCGGGATGACGTTGACGCCGATCGTCCGGCCGACGTTGGCCTCCGTGGCGTCCGTCAGGGACAGGTAGACGCCGCGCAGCAGCGGCCAGCCGATCAGCACGGTGACGACGATCATCACCGGGGCGACCATCGCCCAGGCGTACCAGTGCCGGGACAGGGCCCGCCGCAGCGGGCCTTGGTCGCGGCCGGCCCGGCGGCGGCCGCGGTCGGCGCTGTCCCTGGTCGTGCTCCTCGCACGTCCAGTCGAAACGGCCACGGTCAGCTCCAGGCCTTCATGATCGTCTGGAACTTCTCCTCGGCCTTGGTCAGCGTCTCCTCGGGCGTGGCGCCGCCGACCAGTTCCTGGTAGCTCTCCAGCAGCGGCTGGAAGAGCTGGCCGCCTTCGGGGATCCACGGGCGCGGCACCGCGGTCTCCATGATCGGCTTGAAGATCGACACGTCGGTGTTGGCCTTCACCCTCGGGTCCTCGAAGCTGGAGGTGCGGGCGGGCAGCAGGCCCAGTTCGGCGGAGACGGTGGCGAGCGAGGAGGACGAGCTCATGAAGCGCAGGAACTCGTACGACGCCTCGATGTTCTTGGATCCGGCGTAGATCGCGAGGTTCCAGCCGCCGGTGGGGGCGCCCGCCTTGGCGGAGCCTGCGGGCACCGGGGCGATGCCGAGGTTCTCCTTGTCCGCGAACTCCTTGCCCTGGTAGACCTCCGACAGCGACCAGGGGCCGTTGTAGATCATCGCGGTCTTGCCGTCCTTGAGCGCGGTCATCGCGTTGGCGTAGCTGTCCTGCAGCGCGGGCTTGGCCGCCGCACCCGAGGTGATGAGGTCCTGCAGGGTGGCCATGGCCTTGACGTTCTGCGGGGAGTTGACGACGACCTGCTTGTTCGGCACGTCGAGGAGGTCGCCGCCCTCGCCGTAGATGAAGGGCAGCAGGAAGTAACCGTCCACGTTGAGCGCCAGGCCGTTGGCGCCGGTCTTGGACTTGACGTCCTGGGCCGCCTGCTTGAGCTCGGGTACGGTCGCGGGCGGCTTGTCGTGGCCGGCCTCCTTCAGCAGCCGCTTGTTGTACAGCAGGGCGAGCGTGTCGGTCACCTGCGGGACCGCCCACGTCTTGCCGTTGTACTTGGTGCTGCTCAGCGGGCCGGGGAGGTAGTCGGCCTCGTCGTCGACGGCGCGGGTGCCGTCGAGCGGCTGGAGGTAGCCGAGTTCGGCGAACTGGGACGTCCAGGCGACCTCGGAGCGGATCACGTCGGGGGCGCCGGTGCCGGCCTGGGCCGCTGTCTGGAACTGGTTCTGCGCCTGGTCGGAGGGGACGTTGACGTACTTGATCTTGATTTTGGGGTACTTGGCCTCGAACTCCTTGATCAGCTTCTGGAATGTCGGGCCCTCGCTGTCCGGGCGGACGGTGTCCCACCACGTGATCTCGCCGCTGATCTGGCTCGGGTCGGCGGGGGCCGAGCCGGTCGGCGCGGCGGAGGATGTGCCGTCGCCGCCGCCGCACGCGCCGACCGCGAGCGCGAGCGCCGCGACCATCGTCACGGCCGAAAGGGCTTGCCGCATCTCTGTCTCCTCGTAGGAAGCCGAAGGGGGACACGCCGCGGGAGACCTCGCCCGCCGGGGTCCTCGGAAGTGAGGTGGACGTTACGCGCCTGCAAGCTTCATTGAAAGACTTTGCAAATAAGGATCACTTTTTCGTTATCTTTGCAAGGAGGCAGCCAGCCGTCACTCTGGGTGACGACACCTGGACAGCAGGTCTCCTGATCCGAGCACCTGCCGGAGGAGGGTCTGCCGCGGGAGTCAGGAGGTGGGGACGACGGGCGTGCGGATGGGGGCCGTCGAGCGGCGGACGACCAGCTCGGGGCGGTGCAGCAGCTCGCCGCGGGGCGCGGGCACGCCGCCGATCTCGTCGAGCAGGCTGCTCACCGCGTTCAGCGCCATCTCGCGCACCGGCTGCCGGATCGTCGTGAGCGGCGGGTCGAGGTAGGCCGTCATCGGCGTGTCGTCGAAGCCGACCACCGACACTTCCTCCGGCACGCTCAGGCCCAGGTTGCGGGCGCCCCTGATCGCGCCGATGGCCATGATGTCGCTGCCGCAGCAGATGGCCGTGCAGCCGCGCTCGAGCAGTTGCTGGGCCGCGGACTGGCCGCCCTCCACGGTGTAGAGCGTGTTGACGACCAGGTCGGAGACGTCGGTGACGCCGGCGTAGTTGGCCATGGCACGGCGGTAGCCCTCCGTCTTACGCATGGTGGGCACGAAACGCTCCTGGCCGATCGCCAGGCCGATGCGCCGGTGACCGAGGGAGACCAGGTGGGCGACGGCCATGTCGAGCGCGGCGACGTCGTCGTTGGAGATGAAGTGAGCCTGGATGTCGGGGCGGTAGCCGTTGATCAGCACCATGGGCAGGCCCAGCTCGGTCAGATGCACGTAACGCGCGGCGTTGGAGCGGGAGTCGGCGTGCAGCCCGTTGACGAAGATGATGCCCGCGACACCGCGCTCCAGCAGCAGAGCGGTGTAGTCGTCCTCGGTGACGCCGCCCGGCGTCTGCGTGCACAGCACGGCGGTGTAGCCGGACAGCACCAGGGCGCTCTCGATGACCTGCGCGAACGCCGGAAAGATCGGATTGCTGAGCTCGGGGAGGATCAGGCCGATCAGGCCGGTGTGGATCTGCCGGAGCTTGGCCGGGCGCTCGTAGCCGAGCACGTCGAGCGCGGTGAGGACGGCTTGCCTGGTGCCGGGCGCCACGCCCGGCTTGTCGTTGAGCACCCGGCTCACGGTGGCCTCACTCACGCCCGCTTGGGCGGCGATGTCGGCGAGGCGCATGGTCATGGCAGCCAATTTACCGTTCTCCGTCTCCTCCCAGGACCGGGGCTGCGGGAGCTTCGGCCAGCAATGTGTTGCAAGCTCTTGCAGACACTTCGCCGTAGTGGTGGGTCACTCTTGAAAAGTCTGCAAACTATTGCAAGGTCCTTGGCCGCCGAGTAACTTCCAGGCAACACCGAGGAAACCCGAACGCGGAGGTTCTGATGGTGCCTCTCCCCCATGGGCGTGCCAGAGCACCGCCGGGCCCACCGGTCCGCCACAAAGCAGCCCTCAAAGCAAGACGGGCCGGGTGTTGGCCCACCCAGCCCGTTGACGGGAACCCCATCCTCACGTTTCTGGAGATCCCCGCATGAAACTCTACAAAGCAATCGTCGCCACCGCATTAGCGGCGGCGAGCAGCATCGCCGTGCCCGTACTGGGCCAAGCCCCCGCCCATGCCGCCTCCGGCGTCGGCGTCATCGCCAACCTGTGGAGCTGGAACTGGAACTCGGTGGCCAGGGAGTGCACGGAGGTGCTGGGCCCGGCCGGGTACGGCGCGGTGCAGGTCTCACCGCCGCACGACTCGATGACCAAGGGCGGCACGGTCTGGTGGGACATCTACCAGCCCGCCCGCTACGAGCTGACCAGCAAGTTCGGTGACGAGGCCGCGTTCAGGCGCATGGTCGCCGCCTGCAACGGCGCCGGCGTGAAGGTCCAGGTGGACGCGGTCATCAACCACATGACCGGCCAGGGCGCCACCAGCTACGGCGGCTACGGCTTCAGCAAGTACAACTACCCGGGGCTCTACTCCTCCCAGGACTTCCACCAGCCCACCTGCCAGATCAACCAGGGCGACTACCGCAACGACGCCTGGCGCGTCCAGAACTGCGAGCTGGTGAGCCTGTCGGATCTGAACACCGGGTCCGAGTACGTCCGAGGCAAGATCGCGGACTACCTGAACAAGCTGACCTCGCTCGGCGTGTCCGGCTTCCGCATCGACGCCGCCAAGCACATCCACCCCGGTGACCTGTCCGCGATCAAGTCCAGGCTCGTCGGATCGCCCTACATCCACCAGGAGGTCATCCAAGGCGACCAGGAGGCCGTCCAGCCGAGCCACTACACCGGCGTCGGCGACGTCGACGAGTTCGTGTACGGCCGCAAGCTGCGGGAACAGTTCACCGGCCAGATCAAGAACCTGCGGACCTTCGGCGAGAGCTGGGGTCTGTCGGTGCCCGGAGACAAGGCCGTGGTGTTCGTCGACAACCACGACACCGAGCGGGGCGGCTCCACGCTCACCTACAAGAACGGCGACACGTACAAGCTGGCCAACCTCTTCATGCTGGCCTGGCCGTTCGGCACCCCCCAGGTGTACGCCTCCTACACCTGGAACAACAGCGAGGCAGGGCCGCCCTCGGCCAACGGCGGCCACGCCACCGACGTCAACTGCTCCAACGGCCAGTGGACCTGCTTCAACCGGCAGGTCGCCGGCATGGTGGGCTTCCACAACGCCGTCAAGGGCACCGGCGTCGCCAACTGGACCGACAACGGGAACAACCTGATCGCCTTCAGCCGCGGCGACAAGGGCTGGGTCGCCATCAACAACGAGGGCGGCTCCATCACCCGGACCTTCACCACCGGCCTGCCCGCCGGGACGTATCCGAACGTGGCGGGCGGCGGCACGGTGACGGTCGACTCCGGCGGCAGGGCGACGGTCACCGTGCCCGGCAAGAGCGCGGTCGCCGTCCACACCGGCTCGACCCCTCAGCCGGGTGACAAGGAAGCCACCGTCTACTACAGGACGGGCTGGGCCACGGCCAACATCCACTACGGCATCAACGGCACCTGGACCACCGCCCCAGGCCTGCCCATGGAAACAGCCTGCGCCGGCTGGAAGAAAAAGACCATCAACCTCGCCAACGCCACCACCCTCAAGGCCGCATTCAACAACGGCTCCGGAACCTGGGACAACAACAACGGCAACGACTACACCCTCGCCACCGGCACCTCCACCGTCAAGGACGGCGTCGTGACCCCCAACGCCGCCGACCCCTGCGGCAGCTGATTCCCCCGCCTGTTCCGCGAAGGGTGTGGCGGGGGCTCCCCGACGAGGCTGCCCCCGCCACACGAGGGTCTGACCCGGTCAGGAGGCCGACGCGCTGACCGGCCGTCAGGTCACTCGACCATGATGTGATGGAGGGTCTTGGCCGCCCAGCAGGTGACCTCGCCGAGGTCCGGCGGCGGGTCCTCGAAAGTGAACGTGCCGTCCTTCCGCGTCGTCACGCCGGCGATCGGCTCTTTCGTCCCGTGGACCAGGCGCCGGGTCACCGCGAGCGGCTAGAGCCCGAGCGCCTTGCCGTCGGTACGGGTGAGCCGCCCCTCGACGGTGACCGGCGAGCAGGACGTCGAGCCGGAGCGGGCGCGAGCCGACGGCGGCTGAACCGGCGGCATCCGTACGGCCGGAAGTGAGCGTACTGTCACCTTTCGGATGCATGAAGTGATGACCCCGTCTTGGGATTCCTGTGACGGGAGCATCACTTTCTGTGCACTCTGGCGGAATGCAACTACTGGTGTGGTTCGCCATCGTCATGGCCGTCGTCTACCTGGGGTCCTGCTACTTCCACCCCTATATGAAGTGTCCGCGCTGCAATCGCTCAAAAGAGTCGCATTCGACCACTTTCAAGGGGGCTTTCGGTAAATGCCGGGCGTGCGGCGGGGCCGGGCATTCGGTGAGGTTCGGGGCGAAAATCCTCGGCCGGAAGTGACTGTTCCGGAGTCCGGCCGACAGTCGTCTCCAATCCGCGGCGGTGGCGGGCCTCGCCTGCCACCGTTCCGGCACGGAGTCCGGGATCGCGGCTACCGGGGAGGGTCGGGCGCCAGGCTCCCGTCGGGGGCGATGTGATCGAAGATCTGGCGGATCAGGGTGACCACATGGGGGTCCTCCACCGCGTACAGCGTCCGGCGGCCGTCCCGGCGTGCGGTGATGAGGCCGGCCAGGCGGAGCTTGGCCAGGTGCTGGGAGACTGTGGCGATGCCGATGCCCACGTGCGTGGCCAGCGTGCTGACGTCGTAGGAACCGTGGGTGATCAGCCACATCAGGTGCAGCCGGGCCGGGCTGGCCATCAGGGCGAACGTCTCGGCCGCCGCCCTCAGCTGCGCGGGGGTCGGGTGCTCGGCGCCGGGTGAACCCGGTGTGGAGGTCGGCATGGCCTCTCCATTGTCCCGTGCCGACGGCCTGCCTCCACGTTTCGATGCTTGCGCGATTTCCGAAACGTGTGGAAGAGTGAAGCCGCTCCGAAGGGGAGTAGCCCGCGACGCCCGCACGTCGACACGCTGAGAACCTCGCGTTCTCCGGCGGCGGGGACCGGTCACCGGCCGGTGGGCGAGACCTTCGGCCACGCAGTCATGCCTGGCCGAGTCTCCCCGTGGGTCCCGGCCGGGTCGTCCACCGCCCGGGAAGGACTCCTCCACTTGGCTCCCTCCAAGCCGCCCCAGCCGTCGAACTGCGGCACGGACAGCACCATGAAGACCTCGACGTCGCGGCCGCCGGCCGACGCCCGCTCCCCCAAGGCGAGCAGTTGGTGACCGACCCGGCCCTCTCCCTGGCGCGGGCACGGGCCTTCGCCGACGACCCCTGGAGAAACGGAGACGTCTTCGTGCTGTCCGACCTTCTGTCCTACGGCGTACGGATCCTGCCCGGACTGCTGCTGATCGGCGCGTGCTTCGCGCTGGCGCGCGCCGAGCGGGACCCGCTCCTGCGCATCGTGACCCTCGTCCTCGGCTTCGTGCTGATCAGGGATGCGATGACACCGCTCGGGTTCTGGCGGCTCGGCGTCGCGGGAGGGGTGCCCTGGCTGCGTTTCACCGACGTGGCGGGCATCCTGCTGCTGTTCGCCGTGGGTACGGTGGTGCTGACCGCCGCCGTGCTGACCCTGGATGGCGAGCTGCGCTCGCTGGTGCGGTGGGGCCGGTTCACCCCGGCCGCGCTCGCCCTGGGGGTCGGCGGTGGCGTCCTGGCCGCCGCTCCGGTGCTGTTGCTGTCCTTGGCGACACCGCTGGCGGATCGGGGCGGCGCGGTCGCGGTCACGCTGCTGCCGGTGCTGCTGCTGTTCAGCCTGGCGGGCAACCTCGCCGAGGAGGTGCTGTTCCGCGGGTTCCTGCAGGGCCGGCTGGAGCAGCACACCGACGGCGTCCGGGCGGCGCTGCTGTCGGCCCTGCTGTTCGCCGCCTGCCACGTCTTCCTGGCCTCGACCGTGACCGACGTCGGCTGGCCGCTGCTGGCCTTCACCCTGTACGAGGGGCTGATCTGCGCCTTCCTGCGGCTGCGGTCAGGCGTGACCGCAGCCGCCCTCGCCCACGGAACCGGGATCTTCCTGCTGGCCGGCGCGCTGGTCTGAGCCTCAGGGCGCGCAGTCGGGGACGGTGTCCCGCAAGCCCAGCCGGCCCTCGTAGATGGCCACCTTGTGGGTTATCAGCTTGAGTGACTCGTCGAGTTCGTGGAGCTGGGCGAGCACCCGTTCCCGATGTCCGCGCAGCACCTCCAGCCGTTCCGCCTCGTTGCCCTGGCCCGCTCTGACGAGCTCGGTGTAGCGCCGGATGTCGGTCAAAGGCATGCCGGAGGCCCGCAGCCGGACGCACACGCCCAGCCAGTCGACGTCACCCTCGTCGTAGACCCGGTGGCCCGCGGTTCCCCGCCGTACCGGCTGGGCCAGCAGCCCCTCTCGCTCGTAGAACCGGAGGGTGTGCACGCTGAGCCCGGTGCGTTCGGCGACCTGGCCGATGCTCAAACCCGACATGCGGCCAGTTTGACCTAGAGTCGGCTCTAGCTTCTACGGTTCCGACGTATGAGATATCGCATCCTCGGCGGCACCGGCATAGAGGTCAGCACCCACTGCCTCGGCACCATGATGTTCGGCTCGGCCGGCAACCCCGACCACGATGACAGCATCCGCATCATCCACACCGCCCTCGACCAGGGGATCAACTTCATCGACACCGCCGACATGTACTCGGCGGGCGAGTCCGAGGAGATCGTGGGCAAGGCGCTGCAGGGGCGGCGGGACGACGTGGTGCTGTCGACCAAGGTGCACTTCCCGATGGGGGAAGGGCCCAACCGGAGCGGCAACTCGCGGCGCTGGATCATGCGCGCGGTCGAGGCGAGTCTCAAGCGGCTGCGCACCGACTGGATCGACCTCTACCAGATCCACCGCCCCGACCACCGGACCGACATCGAGGAGACCCTCTCCGCGCTGACCGATCTCGTACGGCAGGGCAAGATCCGCGCCTTCGGCAGCTCGGCCTTCCCGGCGCACGAGACGGTCGAGGCCTACCATGTGGCCCGGCAGCGCGGCCTGTACCGGTTCCGCACCGAGCAGCCGCCGTACAACATCCTGGCCCGCGGCATCGAGGGCGACGTCCTGCCCACGGCGCAGCGGCTCGGTATGGGCGTGCTCACCTACAGCCCGCTGGGCTGGGGGTTCCTGACCGGCCGTTACCGCAAGGGACAGGTCGACCTGTCGCAGGGCCGCGCGGCGCGAGCGCCGGAACGGTTCGACCCGTCCATCCCGGTCAACGCGGCCAAGCTGGAGGTCGTCGAGGAGCTGGTGAAACTGGCGGACGAGCTCGGCCGCACCCTGCCGGAGCTGGCCGTCGCCTTCGTCGTGTCACACCCGGCGGTCACCTCGGTCATCCTCGGCCCGCGCACGATGGAGCAACTGGAGGGCTTGCTGAAGGGCGCCTCGCTGGTGCTCGACGACACCGTGCTCGACCGGATCGACGAGCTCGTGCCGCCCGGCACCGACGTCTACCCTCCTGTCGCTCTCTGGAGTCCCGCGCCCCTGACCGACCCCGCGCTGCGCCGCCGCCCGCCCGGCGACCGCTCCGCGAGCTGACCCGGAAACGCGACGACGGCCCGGGCTGCCCCTGCGTCGTCTACAGCGGCGACGGTTTGTCGAGGAGGCCGTCGAAGGTGAGCGGGCGGTGCGGGTGCCGGCAGGGGTTGCCGTCGCTGAGCCAGACGGTCCGCTCGTCCAGGTCCATGATCACGGACGTGACGGTCGCCCACCGCTCGTCCGCGCCGGCTCGTACGTCCGGGTGGGAGCAGACGGAGTACGGATAGTCGGCGTGGTCGCTGAGGGCTTCGCGCAGCGAGCCGACGGTGGCCGGCCGGTCGGCCGCGGAGATGGCGGCCTGGACGCGCTGGAGGCGCACCAGGCTGTCGGCCATCGCGTAGAGGGAGACGTCGGTCACCTCCCGGAGCGGGGACAGGAAGTGGTTGGTGTGGACGAGGGCGCCGTCGGCCGGCAGCAGGGGATACACCTGACTGTGGTCGCCGGGGGCGGTCTCCAGGTTGATCGCGGTGCCGTCCCGATGGGCCAGCAGGTAGTTGGCGGAGGAGGAACGCCAGTGGCGCTGGACCACATTGGCCGCGTCGGTCAGCGTGTGGCAGTCGGCCAGCGCGCGCAGCACCACGTGGTACGGCAGGCCAGGCTCGCCGCGGTCGGCCGAGGTGACCAGCGCGTTGGTGGCGATGGCGAGCCCCGAGGAGTTCATGCTCGTCTTGGCCAGCAGCCCGGCCTCCACGACGGTGACGTAGTTCGGGGCGTCGTCCTGCTCCACCTCCAGGACGACGACCGTGTCGAAGCCGTGCACGAGCCAGTCCCAGTTCTGCCCGGCCAGGGTGTGGCGGTCGGCCGTACGGCTGGGCAGGAGCGCGAAGGAGCTGCACTCCCGGGCGTGCGCGGCCCGCAGCGCCGCGGCCTGGCGGGCGGTGGCGGCCCACATCACCTCGGTGCGCGCGTTCATGGTGAGGACGTCGGCGAAGGAGAGCCGGGCGCCGTCGGCGATGCCGCGCATCTCCTCCACGTACGCGGGGAACACCGCCGCGATCGCGGCCTCCAGCGGCGCGGCGGCCGCGACCGCCTGCTCCCAGCTCAGGCCCGCCGCCCGCGCGAAGGCCGTCTCGTAGCCGGCTCTGCTGCGGTGGACGCGGTCGCGGGCGGCGTCTCCGTAGAGGCGGCCGCGCTCGTACGGGCCGCCGCTCACCCGGATGCGGGGGTATCGCGGTGTTTCGGGCATCTTGCGCTCCATGCTTCGGGCTCTGTCGGTGAGGTGGGTCAGGGCTTCGGGGGCGCGCCCGTCACCCAGCGGCCGGCGATCATCGTGGCGTTCGGCGTGGTCGCCGCGAGCTCGGCCGGGCTCAGGTCGCTCAGGTCCGTGGTGAAGTGGACCAGGTCGGCGTACTTGCCGGGGGTGATCGAACCGACGACCCCGTCCAGGCCCAGGGCCTCGGCGGCGAGCAGCGTGTGCATCCGCAGCGCGTCGCCGAAGCCGAGCCGCTCGTCGGCGCCGATCACGGTGCCTGACTCCGTCTGCCGTCCCATGGCCGAGGCGATGGTCCGGATGGGCCGGTAGTTGGAGACGAAGGCGTCGCTGGACAGCACGGTCAGGATCTGCCGGTCCAGCTCGGAGCGCAGGGGCTGCAGCCGGTGCGTGCGGTCGCCGAGGGTGGCGAGCAGTTCGTCGCCGCTCTCGGTGAGGAAGTTCGGCTGGTTGACCGGGATGACGCCCAGGTCGGCGATGCGTCCCAGCTGTTCCGGGGTCGGCCCGCCGCAGTGCTCGACGCGGTGCCGGCCGGTGCCGCGGCCGGCCTCGATGGCCTGGAGGGCGTACTCGATGCCCAGGTCGCCCTGGGCGTGGATGCCGACCTGCCAGCCCCTGGCCATCGCGTCGGCCACCAGCTCGCGGAGTTGCCCGGGCTGCCAGAACAGCTGTCCCCGGGTCAGCGCGTCGTTCGAGTAGCCGCCGCTGAACAGGGCGGTGCCGCTGGTGAGCGCGCCGTCGGAGTAGAACTTCATGGCGCCGATGCGGAACCAGTCGTCGCCGATCCCGCTGGACAGCCCCGCCTCGCTCAGCGCCGGGAGGTTGCTCGACAACGGCATGGCCACGACGCGCACCCCGAGCCGGCCGGCGCGCCGCGCCCGCAGGTACGTGCTCATCTCGCGCCTGGTCACCTGCGGATCGCAGACGGTCGTGATGCCGGCCGCCTGGTAGGCGCGGACGCCCACCTCCAGCGCGTGGTCGAGGTCCTCGGGGGTGGCGTCGAAGTGGAAGTTGGGGCCGTGGCAGGCGATGTCGACGGCCCGGGGGAAGACGAGGTCCAGGGCGGCGTCGACGCAGTAGCCGCGGGCGCGCCCCGTCTCGTCCCGGTCGAAGTAGCCTCCCGTGGGATCGGTCCCGGTCGCGCCGCCGGCCATCGCGAGGGCGACCGAGTTGACCACCGCGCTGTGCCCGGACTTGTGGAAGACGATCACGGGGTGGTTCGGGCTGACCGCGTCCAGGTCCGCGGCCGTGGGCAGGCGGCCCTCCGGATACTTGGCGACGTCCATGCCGGAGCCGCGCACCCACGTCCCGGCCGGCTGGGCGAGGGCCGCCTCCCCCACCGCGCGGGCCAGGTCCGCGATGGAACGGACCGCCGGGTAGCCGGCGTCCACCCCGGACATGGTCTCCCCGGTGGCGAGCAGGTGGTTGTGCGGGTCGACGAAGCCCGGGGTCAGGCAGCCGCCGCCCAGGTCGACGACCTCGTACGAGGCGCCGGGCAGCGCCGCGCGCACCGCCTCCAGCGTGCCGACCGCCGCGATGCGCGAGCCGCGGACGGCCACCGTGTCGGCGGTCCCTGCCGCCACCTCCGGCGACACCACCGAGGCGCCGGTCAGCAGCACCGTCTCGTCATCCATCAGGTCACCTCCTGGTCGAGCAGATGGGCGGCCAGTTCGCCCATCGTGGGGAGCCACACCTCGCCGAGCTCCTCCGCGGTCTCGATCAGCCGCGTCAGCAGCGCCACCCGGGACGGCCGGCCCACGAGCTGCGGGTGGAGCACCATGGTCGTCACGCCGCCGAGCGCGTGGATGGCCCGCAGCTCGTCGGTCCAGATGCGGGCGATCTGGTCGTTGGCGAGGAACTGCCGGTAGTTCGGCGGGCTGTTGGCGAACAGCAGATGGGGGCCGTCGTCGAGAGCCCAGTGCGTCGGTATCTCGGCGACCGGGCCGTGCTCGCCGCGCACGACGTACGGGCGGACGGCGTCCATGAAGTTGGACGAGAACGTGCAGCCGATCTCGGCGAGGACGTCGCGGGTGTGCTCGGTGACGTCGTACAGCGGCGCCCGGTAGCCGCGCACGGGCGTGCCGCTCACCTGCTCCAGCGTGTCCTTCACGGTACGCAGCAACGCCGCCTCGGCGGGACGGGAACGGTCCGGCAACGGGTTGTGGTCGGTGCCGTGCATGGCGATCTCGTGCCCCTCGGCGACGATCTTCCCGATCGCCCCGGGCGCGTCCGCCGCGACGTCGGAGGGCACGAAGAACGTGGTGCGGATCCCGTGCTCGGCGAGCAGCCCGAGCACGAGGTCGAGCCCTTGGCCGAGGTCGTAGTCGCCCGAGGACAGCACCGCCGGCCGGGCGGCGTTCCCCGGGTCCTTGGAGGTCCACATGGTGTGGGCGTCCAGGTCGAAGGTCAGGCACAGCGCGCTGCGCTGGCCGGGCGGGTACGCGGGCGAGCTCCGCTCGGTCATGACTCTCCAGAGAGGTACTGGCGTGCGGAATCGCACAGGATGTCCACGAGCGCTTCCAGCTCGGCGAGCCGGACGTGCTCGTCGTCGGTGCCCATCGTGGCCGGGTCGGGCCCGATCACGCAGGCGGGCACGCCCGCGTGGCGCCACAGCCGGGCGTCGGTGCAGCCGATCCCGGTGGAGGGGACGGGCCGGTGGCCGGTGCGCCGGGTGACGGCCTCGGTCACGGCGGTGACGATGTCCGCGTCCTCGCCGGTGGAGTTGGCCGGTCCCCGGCCGAGGACCTCGACCCGGGCGCCTGCCTCGCGCGCCAGCTCCTCGACGCGGCCGAGCAGGTCCTGCGGGTCGACCGTCTCGGGCACGCGCAGGTCGACGCTGAGCCGGCAGTCGGCCGGGCGCATGTTGACCGCCAGGCCGCCGCGGACGGTGCCCAGGTTGAGCGAGACCTCCCGGACGATGCGGGCGGCGCCGTCGCCCAGCAGCCGGTCCATCGCCTCGTCGCGGGCGGCCGGCGGCGGGTGCGCGGCCGCGAGCCCGCGGTTGACCTCGGCGACGAGGCCGGCCAGCCGCCGGGCGAATCCGGCGGCGCGCAGGATCGCGCCCTCCCCGGCGCCGGGGTACGCGGCGTGCATGCTCTGGCCGGGCACGTGAACCATGAGCCAGAGGTAGCCGCGTTCGGCCACCCGCACCAGGCCGAGAGACGACGGCTCGGTGCTGACCAGCGCGTCGCCGAGCAGGTCGGGCCGGCGCCTGAGCAGGCCGCGCGCGCCCAGCGGGCCGAAGGTCTCCTCGTCGCACACCAGGACCAGGGAGAGCCGTCCCGGCAGGTCGCCGGCGCTCCCCCGCAGCCGGCGGGCGGCCACGAGGAACGCCGCGACCCCGCCTTTCATGTCGACCGCTCCCCTGCCGTGCACCCGGTCCGCGACCCGCCGGGGGCGGGACGGCGGGCCGGAGGCGGGGAACGTGTCGAGGTGCCCGTTCCACACCAGGTGCCGGCCGTCCCGGCCGGCGGGCCCCAGCACGTCCACGACGATGTTGCGACGGCGCGCCGCCGGCCGGTCCAGCCGGTGCGGCAGGCCGGCGCGCTCGCAGTACGCGGTCACGACCCCGGCGACGTCGCGCACGTCGCCGGGCGGGTTCGGGCTGGGCGCGGCCAGCAGGTCGAGGACGAGCGTGCCGAGCTCGTCCCGGAGGGCCGCGCCCGCCGCCGTCGGCGGTGCGGTCATCGGGCCGCGCTGATGTCGACGCCCAGGTGGTCGAGCACGAAGTCCCGCCACGGCCTGCGGTACGGGGAAGCGTAGATCCTGGCCCGCATGGCGGCCGGGGGCGTGGCGTTGACGTTCTCGAACAGGGCGACGCGCATGGCGTTCGCGCCGCAGGTCAGGTCCCAGACGAAGTTGAACACCCGGTTCTTGGCCTCGGCGCTGACGCCCGTGCCGGGGAGGAACTCCGTGAGCATCTCCCCGACCGAGCCGTCGGCGAACTGCCGCTCCGAGAAGCGGCTGATCAGGCCCTGGCCGGAGATCTCCCGCAGCAGCTGCAGCATCCGCGGGTAGTTCTCGACGGAGTGCAGGCGCCCCGCGGTGACGTACCGCTCGGCCGGGACCAGGACGCCGTTGGCGTAGGCGGCGGTGTCCTCGGCGGCGAGCACGTGGGCGCGCAGCCCGGTGGCGTAGGCGCTGATCTCGGAGACGGCGTCGCGCACCTGCGGGATGTTCTCCGTGCCCAGCACCTCGACGATCGCCTGGGCGGCGCCCGCGAGGATCTCGGACTTGTAGGACAGCCGGGCCAGGATGTGCCAGAGCGCGAGGGCGCCCAGCTCGTGGTACAGGCCCAGCATCTCCTCGTTGCGGAAGGAGAACACGTGCTCACTGGGCACGAAGACCCGGTCGAAGACGAGCAGGGAGTCGGGCTCCTCGCCGCGCACGTCCAGCGGGTGCTCGTCGGTGGTGCCCGGCATGATCACCGGTTCCCTGGCCACCATCGTGAGGCCGGGCGCGTTGAGCGGCACGTAGCAGAACAGGTTCGCGTCGGGGTCGGCGCCCGGGGTCAGCAGCGTGACGACGGTGCCGACGTGGGAGTGGACGGCCCCGGAGGCGCACGGCTTGGCCCCGTACAGGACCAGCCCGTCCTTGCGCTCCTCGACGCAGCGGAGCCGGCCGGGCTTCTGCGCGGTCGGCACCGACCGGTCCGACTGGACGTCGGCCACGATGTCGGCGCTCATCGCGTTGTTGGCCCGGCCCCAGTCGATGAACGCGTCGATGTTGCGCGCCCACTCCTCGCTGCTGGGGGCGATGCGGTCGGCGACCGAGAGCAGGCCCAGCGCGTTGAACGAGCCGTAGTCCGGCGGCCGCCCGAACACCCCGAAGGTGTGGTAGGTGGACAGCCGGGCCAGCTCGCGCCGGGCGACCAGGTCGTCCTTGGTCCGGGGCACCTGCCAGGCGCGGCTGGCGGGCTTCCCGGTCCCCTCGTCCTGGTACGTGGCGATCTCGGCCGTCCCCGGCCGGTGCTGCATGTCGTAGAGGGCGGCGACGGTGTCCACGGCGTCCCTGAACTGCGGGTGCGTGGTGACGTCGGACACCCGTGAGCCGTCGGAGGCCAGCACGACGCGGCCGTCGCGCAGGCTCGCCCGGTACTCGTCACCGGTCTTGAGCATGGTCATCAACCTTCGATGGGGTCGTCGGGGAGACGGTAGAAGTCACGGTCGAAGTAGAGGAGCGGCGGGAGGGCGGCGTCGCCCTCGCGGACCCGCTCCACCCGGGCGAAGAGCACGTCGTGGTCGCCCACGGTCACGACCTGCGAGATGGCGCAGTCGAAGTGGGCGAGCGCGCCGTGCACCGACGGCGCCGGCGGGACGGCGGCGCCGTCGTGCGGATCCCAGCGCCGGTTCGGCGCCGGGTGGGGGATGCCGGTCTCCCCCAGTCCCTCGGCCTCCGGGGAGAAGGACTCCAGGAACTTGGGGGCGCCGGGCGCGGCGGCCGCGCGGGCGACGTGGACCTGGTCGGCCGACAGCACCGAGACGCCCACGCGGCCGTGCAGCCGCGCGGCCCGCATGACCGCCGTGTGCGAGAACAGGCAGATCGACACGATCGGCGGGTCGAGGGTCACCGACGAGAAGCTCGACGCGGTGACGCCCCACGGGCGGCCGGACACGAACGAGGTCACGACCACGACGGTGGCGGGAACCCGCCGCAGCACGCTGCGGACGGAGTCGCGGAGACCCGTTTCTGCAGTGTGACTGAAACTCATGCAGTGATACTACAGATCGCGTATCCTGAGCGCAATGTCCCCGGCCACCGCAGCGCGGCCGGGACCGGAAGCAGTGCTCTCCCTGAACGGAAAGAACGGAATGGAAACCAACCGCCCCGTCGGGCCGGTGTCCGGCACCGAGGTCCCGCGCTACGCCGGGCCCGCCACCTTCGCCCGCCTGCCCCGTACCGACCAGGTCGGCAAGGCCGACCTCGCCGTCATCGGCGCGCCGTTCGACAGCGGCGTCAGCTACCGTCCGGGGGCGCGGTTCGGCCCCTCCCACATCCGTCAGTCCTCCCGGCTGCTGCGGCCCTACAACCCCGCTTTGGACCGTTCCCCGTTCGGGATCGTGCAGGTCGCCGACGCCGGTGACATGGTCATCAACCCGTTCGACATCACGGACGCCGTCGGGCAGATCCAGGAGCAGGCCGGGGCGCTGACCGGCGCCGGCACGCGGCTGGTGACCCTCGGCGGTGACCACACGGTCGCGCTGCCGCTGCTGCGCGACCTGCACCGCCACCACGGCGAGCTGGCGGTGCTGCACTTCGACGCGCATCTGGACACCTGGGACACCTACTTCGGCGCGCCGGTCACCCACGGCACGCCGTTCCGGCGGGCGTCCGAGGAAGGGCTGCTGGACCCCGAGGGCTGCCTGCACGTCGGCATCCGGGGGTCCGTGTACGCCAAGGAGGACCTCACCGACGACGCCCGGCTCGGGTTCCAGCAGCTGACCAGCCGCCAGTTCGCCCACGAGCGGCTCGACACGCTGATCGAGGTCATGCTGCGGCGGCTCGGCGACCGTCCGGTCTACGTCTCGGTGGACATCGACGTGCTCGATCCGGCGCACGCGCCCGGGACCGGGACCCCGGAGGCCGGCGGCCTGTCCAGCCGGGAGCTGCTGGAGCTGCTGCGCGCCCTCGACGGGCGCAACGTGGTGGGCGCGGACGTCGTCGAGGTGGCGCCGGCCTACGACCACGCGGAGCTGACCGGCGTCGCGGCCAGCCACGTCACGTACGAGCTGCTGACCGTGATGGCCGGCGGCCACGTCAGCGACACCACTCCGGCCCGCTGACCTCGACGTCGTGGCCGGCGTACACGGGTGCGCCGGCCACGAACGTGGCCGCGACCGGCGCGCCGAGCCGGGCTTCGAGCCCTTCCTGCCGCCGGGGGTCGGCGTCGAGCACCGCGAAGTCCGCCGGGGCGCCCGCCCGCAGCGTGCCGGCCGGGCCGGACCCGGGGCGCACCGACGCCGACCCCCGCGTGTACAGGCGCAGCGCCTGTACCGGAGTGAGTCGCTCCTGTTCACCGAGCACCTCCCCCTCCCTGGACCGTCGCGTCACGCAGCTCCACATGCCCTGCCAGGGGTCGGGGCCCGCGCACGGGTAGTCCGACGAACCGCCCACCGGGACACCGGCCTCGACGAGGGTCCGGTGCCGGATGAGCCGCCCCATCCGGGCGCGCCCGTAGGTGTCCGCGAGCCGCTCTCCGTGCTCATGGACGTACGAGCCGAACGGCACGACGCCCCAGCCCTGGCGCCTGATCACCGGCACCTGGTCGTCGCGGACGACGCTGCCGTGCTCGATCCGCCCGCGCAGCCCGGTCCGCTCCGACGCGCGCAGCAGCACGTCGATCGCCGCGTCGCCGTTGGCGTGCACGGCGAGGAGCAGGCCGAGTGAGTCGGCCAGCCGCAACTCCCGCGCGACGTCGCCGGCGGTGCGCAGCTGTTGCGGGTCCCCGTCCGGCACGGGCTCGCTCAGCAGGCACGTCCCGCCGTTGAGCGCGCCGTCCACGAACGACTTCAGCCCGATCAGGCGCAGCCGGGGCCCGCCGCGCTCGGCCAGCCGGCGTGCCAGGTCCGGATCGCCGACGGGCGCCAGCGCCGAGTAGCGCGGCGAGGCGCCCTCGGCCTGGATCCGTTCGAGCAGGTCCCATCCGGTCTCGCCGCACAGCGCCTCGGTCAGCGCCGTGACGCCGCGGCTCACGTAGTCCCGCTGGATCCGCCGCAGCGCCGCGAGGCGGTCCTCGAAACCGGCCAGGGCGACCCGGCCGGGGTGGCGGGCGAGGGCCGGCTCCATGATGTCGAACATCGCCTGCTCGAAGACGCGGCCGGTGGCCAGACCGTCGGCCCCGGTCTCCACCCAGCCGTTCGCCGGCACCTCCGCCTCGATCACCGCGCCGGTGTCGTCGGCGAAGCCCATGCGGGCCAGGCCGGCCGTGTTGGCGTAGCCCCAGTGGCCGTTGGCGTGCACCACGACCAGCGGGTCCGCCGGGCACAAGCGGTCGAGCAGCTGCCGGTCCACCGCGGCGCCGCCGCACCGCTCCTCCAGCCAGCCCACGAGTTTCACCCAGCCGTTGCTGCGGCCCGCCCGGCCCACCGCGGCGGCCACCCGACGCGGATCGCGCTGGTCGCGCGGTGACAGGCTGACGTGGCACAGCTCGTCGGCGGCGATCGTGGGATGGCAGTGCGCGTCCTCCAGGCCGGGGATGACCCAGCGGCGGCCCAGGTCGACCACGTCGGCGTCCGGCCACGCGCCGGAGAGCTCGCCGAACGGGCCGACCGCCGCGACCCTGCCGCCCGCCACGGCGAGCGCGTCCGCGGGGCGGCCCGCCCAGCCCGCCTCCGGCAGGACGGCGCGGGCCCGGAACAGGCTTACCCGCCCGTCGGTATCAGCCATGCGTTGCTCGCAGAGAACCGCAGGCCGACCGTGTCCCCCACCCCGGGGATCCCGGTCATCTCACCGCCCGTCCGCACGGTCACGTCGCGGCCGGTCTCCGTCGTGACGATCACCCGCTGCTCGGAACCGAGGTAGACGACCTCGCGCACGGTGGCCCGGCAGGCCGCTTCCGCGTCGTCGGCGGGGAGGACCTTGACGTCCTCCGGCCGGAACATCACGCAGTGCTCGTCCCCGGACGGGGCTTGCTTGCCGCCCGGCCAGTCCGGCAGCGGGATCCGGCACTCCGGGGTCGCCAGGGCGGTGGCGCCGTCCTGCTCGACGAGCTTCCCCTTGATCAGGTTGCTGTCGCCGAGGAACTCCGCGACGAACCGCGTCGCGGGCCGGCGGTAGAGCTCGTCGGGCGTGCCGACCTGCTCGATCCGGCCCTGGTCGAAGACGACCACGCGGTCCGAGAGCGCCATCGCCTCCTCCTGGTCATGGGTGACGAACAGGAACGTGATCCCGACCTCGCGGTGGACGCGCTTGATCTCCAGCTGGAGCCGCTGGCGCAGCTTCTTGTCGAGGGCGCTCAGGGGCTCGTCCATCAGCAGGATCGGCGGGTCGAAGACGAGCGCCCTGGTCAGGGCGACGCGCTGCTGCTGGCCGCCGGACAGCTCCCGGGGACGGCGCTTCTCGAAGCCGGTGAGGTTCACCATCTCCAGGGCCGCGCGCACCCGCTCGCGGATCTGGTCCTTCGGGTATTTCCGTTCGACCAGCGGGAACGCGACGTTGTCCCAGACGGACATGTGCGGGAACAACGCGTAGTTCTGGAAGACCATGCCGAGGTTGCGCTGGTGCGGGGGCAGGTCGGCGATGTTCCGGCCGTGCAGGACGATCTCCCCCGCCGTCGGCGAGATGAAGCCGGCGATCATGTTCAGGGTCGTGGTCTTGCCCGAACCGCTGGGACCGAGGAAGGTCACGAACTCGCCGCGGCGGATCTGGAGATCGACGCCGCTGACGGCCGCCGTGTCGGTGCCGGGGTACTGCTTGGAGACACCGCGCAGCTCCAGGGCCAGGTCGGTGTCCACTGCAACGGTCATCGCTTTGACCTTCCGTCGGAGCTGCTGGAGAAGAGGAACTTCGTCGAGACGAGGATGAGCACGGTGCTGACCAGAAGGATCAGGGTCGAGGCCGCGGCGATGGTCGGGTTGATGTCCCGCGTCACGCTGGAGTACATCTCGACCGGGAGCGTCCGCAGGCCGGGGCTGACGATGAAGAGCGAGACGACCACCTCGTCGAACGAGGTGACGAACGCGAACAGCCCGCCGGCCAGCATGCCCGGGGCGATCAGCGGCAGCGTCACGCGCAGGAACACCCGGTGCGGGCGGGCGCCCAGCACCTGGGCGGCGCGCTCCAGCTGGCCGTCCACCACCCGCAGCGCGCTGCCCACCGTGATCATCACGTACGGGACCGCGAGGACGCAGTGCGCGGCCACGAAGCCGGGCACCGTGCCGATCAGCCCCCAGCGCAGGAACATCGCGTAGACCCCGATGCCCAGCACCACGATCGGGACGACCAGCGGGGCGATCCCCACCATCTCCAGCAGTCCGCGGCCCCGGAACCGCCCGCGGACCACGGCGAACGCGCCGAGCGTCCCGATCACCACGGAGATGACCATCACCAGGACGGCGATCAGGAGGGACGACCGGAGCGCGTCGATCCAGACCGGGTTCTGGAAGAACTCCTGGTACCAGCGGAGCGAGTAGCCGGACGGCGGGAAGGTCAGCGTGCGCTCGGAGGCGAAGCTCATCGGGATGACGACGAGCGGCGGCGCCGTCATCCAGATGGCCACGATGGCGGCCATGAGGTAGAGCCAGCGCGGCCGGCTCCTGGTCTCCGTGCTGGTCATTTCTTGTCCACCGTTCCGCCGAAGGCCTGCTGGACGTTGACGACCCGGCTCATGAGGCCGACGAAGACGAGGGTCAGCACGGCGAGCACCACGGCCATGGCGCCGCCGCTGGCCCAGTCGAGCCGCTCGGTGACCTGCCGGACGATCAACTGGGACATCATCGAGTTCTGCGGCGAGCCGAGGATCACCGGCGTGATGTAGAAGCCGAGCGCGAGGATGAAGACGAGGACGCTGCCGGCGAACAGCCCCGGCAGGCTCTGCGGGAAGTACACCCGCCAGAAGGCCCGGAAGGGCGTCGCCCCCATCGACTGGGCGGCCAGCAGGTCGGAACGCTCGATCTTCTGGAGGTTGTTGTAGAGCGGCAGCACCATGAAGGGCAGCAGGATCTGCGCCATGCCGATGACCACGCCCGTGGTGTTGCGGATCAGGTCCACCTGCCCGAGCCCGATCGCGGCCAGGACCGCCTTGAACGGTCCGGTGTCCTGCAGGAGCACCAGCCACGCGTACGTACGCACCATGAGGCTGGTCCAGAACGGCAGCAGCACCAGCACGAGCAGCGCCCGGCGCAGCCGCGGGCCGGCCAGGGTCATGAGGTACGCGTACGGATACGCGAACAGGAGGCACGCCACGGTGCAGATGACCGCGACGAAGAACGTGCGGAACAGGATCGTGCGGTAGGCGGGCGTGCCGAGGAAGTCCCCGTAGCTCTGCAACGTCAGCGCGCCGTCCGCGTCGAGGAACGAGCGCCGGACCAGTTCGAGGACCGGGATGGCGAAGAATGCGACGAGCAGGACGAGCAGGGGGATCGCCAGGTGGATCCCCCGTAGTCGCCGGGCCGTCTGCTGGGCGAGCTTCAGCATGCCGTGGTTCCCGCTCCTGTCGTGCTTCGGTCGGCCATGGGACATCGGATGGGCCGATGACGCGGGTGCCGCCTCCGGACGGCGCCCGCGTGCATCGAGGTGGTGGTGGACGCTCCGGTCAGCCGGACGCCCACTTCGTCCAGTCGGCGCTCACCTTGTCGAAGTTGTCCGCCCACCACTGCTGGTCCATGTAGCGGCCCTGCTCACCCTGGCCGTTCTCGGTCGGGGAGAACTTCCGCGCGGTCTCGTCGAGCTCCGGCTTGGCGTCGGAGTTGACGACCCCGTAGGTGTACTTCTCGACGAACGCCTTCTGGCCGGCGGCCGACGTCATCTCGTTGATCAGGCTGACGCCCTGGTCGACGTTCTTCGAGCCCTTCACGATCGCGAGGGAGTCGACGAGCATCAGGTTGTCCTTCCACACCGGCTCGTACGTGGCGCCCGCGCGGACGGCGTCGAGCGCGCGGCCGCTCCAGGCGATCGACATCACGACCTCCTGGCTCTGCAACTGCTGCACCTGCTGCGCGCCGGTGTCGTAGAAGGCGATGTCGCCGCGGATCGCGTCGAGCTTCTTCATCGCCCTGGCCGTGTCGAGGGGGTACAGGCCGTCGAGGGCGACGCCGTCGGCGAGCAGCGCGGCTTCCAGCGCGCCGCCGGGGGCGTAGTTCCACACGCCGCGCTTGCCCGGATACTTCGCCGTGTCGAAGAAGTCCGCCCACGAGGTCGGCGGGTTGTCACCGAACTTCGCGGAGTCGTACACCAGGACGTAGGACAGGATGTCGAACGGGATGCCGCAGTCGGTGACCGCCTCGGCGGGCAGCTTGGACGTGTCGACCTTGTCCTTGATCTTCTCCAGCATGGTGCCGCACTGCGAGATCGCCCAGAAGGGCTCCAGCGTGATCACGTCCCACTGGGTGTTGCCGGAGTCCACCTGCGCCTTCAGTTTGGCGTAGTCCGTCGGACCGTCCGAGAGGGTGCGGACGCCGTTCTTCTCACCCCACGGCTTGACGATGAGGCTCTCCTGCGTCTCCTGGTAGCCACCGCCCCAGGACACGAAGGTGAGCTGCTTGTCGCCGCCACCTGCGCTTGAACCGTCTCCTCCGCCGCCGCACGCTGCCAGGAGCAGCGCCAGCACCGACGTGGCGGCTGCCACCGTGACGGGCCTTCTCGACCAACCCATGATTCTTCCTACTGTTCGTTTGGCGATGGAACGATCCAGGGGCGCGCGGTCACGCGTCCCTGGGACGTTGAGGGGTGGAACGCCGCTCAGGCGGGGACGGGTCCCGGGATGGAGAAACGGAACTCGCAGGTCGCGTCACCGCGCGACATCAACTCGCCCCACTTCACCTCGATGTCCTCGCGGTAGGCCTTGAACTGGGAGACGTGGAACTCGTAGTCGTAGATCTCCCCGTACCGGAGGCCGTCGAGGTCGTGCCAGGGCTGGACGAACGGGCAGAAGGTGCAGTCCTGCGACCATTCGACGGGGGTCAGGGTGCCCTCGTCGCGGTACTGCCAGACGTCCTCGTTGCCGCCGGAGTCGTACAGCTCCATCATGTTCACCAGGTCGAGGGTGAGACCCTTGCTCAGGTGGTCCAGGCGCATGGCGGCGCCGCGCTCGGCGCCGAAGGCGCGCACGGCCTCGCGGAACATCAGGTCACCGTCGGCGCCGAAGGCCTGCTCGGCCTCGCGGCCGAGGTACACGAGCAGCGCGCCGCGGTTCTCGGTGGTCGCCCTGAGCAGGGCGAGGCCATCCTCGCCGGTCAGCGGGACGCCGGGGAGCGTCCCCTCACCCGAGGGCGGCGCCTGTCCCGCCTCCAGGACGAGCGAGTCGCCCTGCCATCCGGCCTCGACGTCGTCCGGCAGGTCGGCGGCGCGCATGAGGGCCGACACCAGCGCCCGGTAGTGGATCAGCGCGAACGCCGGCACCCCGGAGGCCCGGTAGTGCAGGAGCTCCGGCGTGCCGTGCAGCTCCAGCCGGAGCCCTGCCTCGCCGACGCGCAGCTCACCCCACTTCTCGGCGTTGACGGACAGCAGTTCGGCCGTCCCCCAGGCCCGCACGATGCCCGGCAGGCCGTCGCCGCCGCGGCCGGCGGCGGCCTCCGCGCGCCAGTCGTAGTAGCCGCGCAGGGCGCGCTCGACGGTGGCGAGACCGGCCTCCTGCCGCGCCCTGGTGTACGCGAGCCCGGCGTGCCGGATGATCCGTGCCTCGTGCGTCATGGTCGTGACCAGGGGCGTCATCAGGTCACTTGATTCATGGGACATTTCGTACCTCCTGTCGGACACTGCTCCGGCAGACGTCGACGATCGGCGGATGGGGGGGCAGGGACCGCTCGGTGGCACTGGTTTGCCCTAGAGCGTGACTGCAAGAGGCTGCAGTGGTGCTGCAGAGTGGGTACAAACATAGGTAGCGATGTCGGAAAAGGTCAACCAAAACCTTGGCGAACGTCTGAGCCTTTTACCTGAGCGCAACAAAGCGCCCCTGACCCGCTCAGGCCGCGGGGTCCTCCGGCGACCGCCGGGATCTCAGGGCGAGATAGAAGTCGACCTTGTCCGCCATCCGGCGCAGGTCGCGCCCCGTGACCTGCTCGATCGTCACCAGGCGGTACCGCAACGTGTTGACGTGGATCCCGAGGGCCTCGGCGCTCGCCTGGTAGGCGCCGTTGCGGTCGAGGAACTCCCTGAGCGTCGCCACCAGCTGGGACCCGTGCCGGGAGTCGTACTCCACCAGCGGGCCCAGCACCAGGTCCTCGAACCCGCCGACGATCTCCTCGTCCAGCGCGAGCAGGACCTCGTGGGTGCCGAGGCGCTCGTACCTGGCGACCCGCTCGCGCCCGGCGCCGGTGGCGGCGAGCCGGGCGGCGCGCCGGGCCGCGGTCACGGCGCGCGGCAGGTCGGACTCCCCGTCGCGGGCCAGCGTCCAGCCGGCGTGGACCTCCCGGCCGAGCTGGCGTTCCACACATTTCAGCAGGCACGCCACGGTCTGGTCGCCGACCGCCGCGCCCGGCCGCAGGATCAGGACGCTTTCGCGTACGTCCGGGATGACCTCGACCTCGTCGGCCCCGCAGTCCCGCGCCGCCGGGGGCACGGCGTCGAGCAGGCTGTCCGCGACCGGTCCTGGGACGGCGGGGTAGGCGAGCACCGCCACGGCCGGAGCGGGACCCGCCAGCGGCGGGCCTGCCGGGCGGCCGCTCTCGGCCAGGGCGAGCTGCTCGCGCCGGCGTGACGCGGCGTGGCCGCGCCGCTCCCGCACCCGGACCAGCTCGCCGCGCAGGTAGGGCAGCGCGTTGTCCAGCACGCGGCGCTCGGCCGCCGTCATGGCGGCGACGGGCCGCGCGTAGCCGAGGAAGCACCGGGCCGGCGCGACCTCGTCCACCCGCATGACGGTGACCGCCGTCGAGTCGGCGAGCGTGGCCTGGACGGGGAAGGCGACGGCCTGGCTGCCTCGCTGGCAGGTCACCGCGGCGGCGCCGGGCGGCGCGGCCGGGCTCGCCCAGACCACCTCGGGGCCGTCCGCCACCCAGACGTCGCCCGCGAGCTGCGCCGCGAGGACGCGGACCAGCTCGGGCATGCCCCCGCCGGAGACCGCGGCGGCCAGCGCCTCGTGGTGCCGCACCAGCCGGCGCAGGTCGTGGCGCTCGGCGTTCGCGGCGGCGTGGAAGGCGCGCGCGACCTCGATGAACGGCACCTCGTGCGGCACCCGGACCAGCGGGAGGCCGATGGACCTGCACGCGTCCAGCACGTCGGCGGGGACGTCCGCGCCGGGGGCCTCGACGCCGTAGCCGAGGGCCGCGGCGCCCGAGCGGTGGAGCGCCCGGACGAAGCGCTCGGCGTCGCCCTCGGCCTGCCGCCACAGCCCGATCGTCAGGATCAGCTCGCCGCCGCCGAGGTAGCCGCTCGGGTCGGCCATGTCCGTGGAGTGCACCCAGCTCACGGGGACCGGCCGGCTGGGGCGCAGCACGAACCGCAGGCCGAGGTCCTCCGTGGTCACGAGTTCGTGCAGGTACACGCCGGTACTGTAGCAATCTCCAGGTTCCTGCCCCGGCGTCCGGAGGATCCGACGATTGCCGACCTGCGCGCCGGTTCGGGAAGACTGCAGCATGGCCGTCAACGACATGCCGGTGCGGCTGCTGCGCTGCGAACGGATCCGCACCATGGCTCCGACCGGCGCTCCCCAGGTGGTGGACGCGCTCGCGGTCGCCGGTGACCGCGTCGTCGCCGCCGGGCCCCTGGCTGGGCTGCGCGAGCGGTTCCCCGAGGCGCCGGAGACCGACCTGGGCGGCGGCTGCGCGCTGCCGGGGTTCGTCGACGCGCACCTGCACCTGACGATGGCGGCGCGCGACTCCGTCGGCGCCGACGTCTCCGCGGACGTGACCCCGTCCGCGGATCGGCTGGCGGAGCGCCTGCGGGCCGCCGCCGCGACACTGCCGGCGGGTGCGTGGCTGCGAGCCGGCCGGTACGACCACGTACGGACCACCGGCGGGCGGGTCGTCGACCGGCACGACCTGGACCGTTGGGTGCCCGACCGGCCGGTCCTCGTCACCCATGTGGGCGCCCACTGGGGCGTGGTCAACTCCGCGGCGCTGGCCGCCGCCGGGCTCACCGACGATTCCCCCGATCCGCGCGGCGGCTCGCTCGGCCGGGACGGGGCCGGCCGGTTGACCGGGGTGCTGTACGAGCAGGCGCTGTTCGACCTGGCCTACCCGTCCCTTGCTCGCCGCCCGCCCGTGATCCCGCCGCCGGGCGAGGACGAGCTGCTCGCCGGGCTGGACACCGCTTCGGCCAGGTTCCTGTCGGCGGGGATCACCTCGATCGGGGACGCCATGGTCGGCCCGGACGAGCTGCGGCTGCTGCAGACCGCCCGGGCCCGCGACCGGCTCCGGCAGCGGGTCACCGCCCTGGTGACGTACCCGCACGCGGACCACCTGATCGCCGCCGGGATCCAGGACGGGTTCGGGGACGACTGGCTGCGCCTGGGCGGCATCAAGGCGTTCGTCGACGGCGCGGTGGCCGGGCTCACCTGCTGGCTGTCGGAGCCGTTCCGCGGCACGGACGACCACGGCATGCCGGTGGTGACCCCGGAGGAGCTGACGGACCTCGCGGTGCGCGTGCACTCCGCCGGGCTGCGCCTGGCCGTGCACGCCAACGGCGACCGCGCCATCGCGCTCCTGCTGGACGCGGTCGAGCACGCCCGCGGGCGGCGGCCGGACATCACGACCCGCCATCGCATCGAGCACTGCTCCGTCCTCGACGAGGCGATCGTGGCGCGGATCGCGGCGCTGGACCTGATCCCTGTCCCGTTCGCCGGCTACGTCACCTTCCATGGCGACGCGCTCGTGGACGCCTACGGCGAGGAACGTCTCGGGCGGATGTTCGCCCACCGCCGCATGCTGGACGCCGGCATCACCGTCGCCGGGTCGTCCGACTACCCGTGCGGGCCGTACGAGCCGCTGTTCGGCGTGAAGAGCTGCGTCACCCGGCGCACCCGCGCGGGCCGCGTGCTCGGCGCTCACCAGCGCATCAGCACGGGCGAGGCGCTCGCCCTGTTCGGCACCGGCGCCGCGGCCGCCGCCGGGGAGGAGGGGCACAAGGGCCGGCTCGCCCCCGGTTACCTCGCCGACCTGGTCGTCCTGGCCGCGGACCCGTTCGAGGTCCCGCCCGACGAGCTGGACCAGATACCCGTCACGCAGACCTGGGTCGGAGGCGTCCCGGCGTGGACCTCCTGAACCTGCTGGAAACCCGTCCCACCTCACCGATGGCGAGTCCCGATATGCCTTCTCCCACTCCCGTCCTGCGCTTCCTCGACGCCGGTCCCGGCGGCACGGCCGCGGCGACCCTCGCCGGGCAGGGCGTCCGCCCTGAAGAACTGCTCGCCGTCGAGGTGTTCTACGACCACGCGCGGCTCAGCGCCGAGCAGGCACGGGAGTCGGTGCGGGAGCTGAACCCTGACGGCGACCTTCCGGTGTCGGCGATCCCGGCCTCCGTCGGGGTGCTCGGCGGGGACCTGACCCGGGTGCAGGCCACGGCCCTGCCCTCCGGCGTGGCCGCTGCCCGCGAGGCGGGCGGACGGTACGCGGCCGGCGGCCCGGCGGTCGCGACCCGGCTGATCACGGCGCCGGAGGCCGGGGACATCGTCGAGCAGTCCCACGCCATCCTGCGGACCATCCAGGACCTCCTCTCCGAGCAGGATCTGGGCACCGACGACGTGGTGAAGTTCAACATCTTCTACCGGGGCGAGGGGACCCAGGAGGACTGGGCCGTCGCCGCGCGCGTCCGCGCCGGGTACTTCACCGAACCCGGGCCTGCGACGACGGGGATCCCGGTGCCCCGGTTCGACGAGCCCGGCGTGCTGATCGCCATGCAGGTGCTGGCGCTGCGGGGCGCCCGTCCGGCCCGCCGGCACTCCTGGCCGGAGGGTCACTGGGACTGGCCGTTCCATCTGCCGTACAAGCACGGGAACCGCTCGGGCGGCCTGGCCTTCGTCGGCGGGCAGGTGCCCCTCGACGAGCGGGCCCGCTCACTGGACGTCGGCGACTTCCCCGCGCAGGTGCGCCGGTCGCTCGACTACATCGCGCGGGTGCTGGACGAACTCGACGTGCCCCGGTCCGCGGTCCGGCGGCTCACCGCCTTCGTGGCCGCCGACGCCGGCAGCGGGCCGGGCAAGCTGGCCGCTCTCCAGGCCGAGGTCGGCGCGTTCTTCGGCGACTCCTCCCCCGCTCTCGTGCCGGTGCCCCTCCCGGTGCTCGCCTACCCCGGCATGGACGTCGAGATCGAGGTGCAGGCCCTGGTCGGCTGAGACGGCGGCGCCGCTCAGAACGCCGGAGGGGTCATGGAGATGATCAGCCGCGTGTCGTCCTCCAGCCCCCGGAACTGGTGGGGCAGGCGGGCGACATAGGAGAGCGAGTCGCCCTCGCTCAGCGTCAGCTCCTCGGCGCCGACCTTGATGACGGCCGACCCGCGCCTGACGATCAGGCATTCCTCGCCCGCGTGGGACAGGGCGTGGTTGAACCTGCCCGTCTCCGCGCTCAGGTGCATCTCGATCATCTGCAGGTTGCGCAGCTGCCCTGACGAGAGCAGCTCGTAGGACACCCCGCCGCTGTCGGGCGGGCGGATGACGTTGCGGGAGCCCTCCCGGATCAGGGCCGGCCGGTCGGCCGGGGAACCGAACAGGTCGAACATCGCGATGTTGAGGACCTGGGTGATGCTGTGCAGCGTGGCCAGCGACGGGGTCACCTTCCCGCGCTCGACCTGGCTGAGCAGGCTCGGGCTGATCCCGCACTCCGCGGACACCACGTCCAGGGACAGGTTCCTGGACGCTCTGGCCTCGCGCAGGCGCCGGCCTATCTCCGCGACGTCCAGTGGCTCCGCAATCTCGTTTGACATCCGTATCTCCTCCAGACGGGCCGTCGGCGAAGGGGGCGGCCCGAGCGCGACAACCGCAAGGATACCGGTCCTTACAGTGCGACTGCAGGGTCTGCAGTACATCGGTCCTTCGCACCTGCCCGGCAAGAGCGACCCGGCAGCGCGCAACCCGTGATCACGAGAAGAGGATATTCGGCGGAAGGCTCGCCCGCGGCCATCTCGGCACCCGCCCGCCACCGGAGTACGGACTCCGCGAGACGGGCTTGACACACGTCTTTTGTGTCGTGAATACTAGTTCCTAAATCGAGGGGGAGTACCCGACGATCGACGCATCGCCGTCAGGACGGACCCGGTGGATCCGGGGCCCGGTGGTGCGGTCGCCCGCCGAGGCGACCTGGGGAGACCGTCGACCAGCCGACGCCGCCCGCGCGCGGGCGGCCGGGTCGAGGGGGTCCTCTATGTCCGTCGCCTGGTGGGCGTGGGTCGCGGTGATGCTGGTGGTCGCGGCGATGCTGGCCGTCGATCTGTTCCTGCACCGCGACAACCACGTCATCGGCTTTCGCGAGGCTGCCGTCTGGTCCGGCGTCTGGATCGCCGCCGGCGTGCTGTTCGGGGCGATCCTGTGGTGGTGGCAGGGCGGGGAGGTGGCGGGCACCTACTTCGCCGGCTACCTGATCGAGAAGGCGCTGTCGATCGACAACGTGTTCGTCTTCGCGCTGATCTTCACCGCCTTCGCGGTTCCCGCCACGCTCCAGCACAAGGTGCTGTTCTGGGGGGTCATCGGAGCGCTGGTCTTCCGGCTCGCGTTCATCTTCGTCGGCGTGGAACTGCTGGAGACGTTCTTCTGGACCGCGTACGTGTTCGGCGCGTTCCTCGTCTACACCGGCTACAAGATGGCCTTCCGGCACGGCGAGCAGACCCCGCCCGACCGCAACCCGGTGGTGCGCCTGGTGCGCCGGGTGATCCCCACCGACCCCCGCTACCACGGTGGCCGCTTCTTCGTCCGCACCGGTGGCCGGCGGGTGGCCACGCTGCTGCTCGTGGTGCTCATCGCCGTCGAGGCGACCGACCTGGTCTTCGCGATCGACTCCGTCGCCGCGATCCTGGCGATCACCACCAGCACCTTCATCGTCTGGACCGCCAACGCGTTCGCGATTCTCGGGCTGCGCAGCCTGTACTTCTGCCTGGCCGGGCTGCTCCGCCGGTTCGTCCACCTGCACTACGGCCTGGCCGTGCTGCTGGCCTTCGCCGGCGTCAAGCTGATCCTCTCGGAGACCCCGGTCGGCAAACTGCCGATCCCGCTGACGCTGGGCGTCATCGTCGTCGCCATCGCCGTCTCGATCGTCTGGAGTTTGATCGCCACCCGCGCCTCCGGCGCCGCCACCGACGGCCGGATGGCACGGGAGGGGTGAGCCGCTCTCCCCACCTGACTCGCGATTCATCACTTTCGATTCATGACAACGAAATCGTGCTCGTAAAATGGTGGACGTGCCGGACTGGACCTTCCTGACCAACCACGCCCACGTGCTGTTGTGCATCGCCCGCGACCCCGGCGTGCGCATCCGCGATGTGGCCGCCCGCGTCCAGATCACCGAGCGCGCCGCGCAACGCATCCTGGCCGACCTCACCGCCGCGGGATACCTCACCGCCAGCCGGGAAGGGCGCCGCAACCGCTACCGGCTCAACCCCACCCTGCCGCTGCGGCACCCTCTCGAACAGGACCATCAGATCGGCGAGATCCTCGCGGTGTTCCAACCTGCTCTCCCTTACACCGTCCCCTCCAGGAGCGAGGCGACGTCGACCGGCGCCGGCCGAGAAGGCGTGACGGCAGCCGTTCCGGAAGAGCTCGCCCGAGGTGGCTGACCAGGTCGGCCAGGATGGCGACGCGGGGTTCCGCCTGCGGGGAGCAGCGGGAGGATCAGACGGCCCGCCACCTCGTGCACTGGTTGTTCGTCCCCGAAGGCCGCCAGCAGAACCTGACGTCGGTGGGGTTGGACCTCAGGGTGTGGGGGTAACACACGCCGCTGTAAATGGGCGCGTCATATCGGATGAGGGTGCCGCCGCTGTACCGCACCGTGCCCCAGACGTCCGAATCGGGCCAGCTTCCGAGCACCCGGCAGACGTTCAGCCTCGTGTGGTTGGAGTTGATCTCCGCGAAGCCCCAGTCGTTCCCCACTCTGAACGAGTGCGCCTCCGCGGGCGCGGTCATGGCCAGGGCCGTCGCGGCCGCGGCGATGGCTACTTGCCCGACCCGCAGGATCTTCGTACGCATGGTTGTCCCCTTCTTCCGACTGCGCGGCTTCTGGTGGCCCGAGAACGGGCTCACTGAAGCCTCGCCTCCAGGAAGGGACAGGACGAGGGCAGCGACAGGACATTCCGCCAGGATCAGCGTCACGTACCGGGCGGGAGCACGGTCACGGGCGGGTACGCGTACGCGCCGTCGAGGACCGGCCGGCGGGGCAGGTAGAGACGCAGGATCAGGTTGAACCGACCGGCCGGGACCGGCAGCCAGTTGCTCTCGGAGCCCGCCGGCGGTTCGTGGCACAGGTGCAGGTCGAGCGAGCCGTCCGCGCCGGTGACGAGGCCCGGGTCGTCACCGTTGATGGAGTAGCGGCCGGACTCGTTGGGGACGAGGAACATGTCCGGGCCGTACGCGGTCAGGGACCAGAAGGCGTCGACCGGGGGCAGGCCGCCCCCGGGGAAGCGGATGCGGTAGCGCTTGGAGCCGTCCAGGGGCAGGCCGTCCGCGCTGGTCGAGGTCCGCGGGTAGATCGCCTCCTCCGCCGGGACGGGGCCCCAGAAGTATCTGGCGACCATCGCCCGTTCGCGGAGCCCGCCGCGGGTGTCCTGCGTGCCGAGGCCGAGGTTGGTGGTCCAGCCGTTGACGGTGCGGGGGGCGGTGGCGGGTGGCTCCAGCTCGCGCATGCCCGCCGCGACGGCCGCGGCGAGGACCGCTCTGCCGGACTCGTCCAGTTCGGCGCCGGGGCGCCGGCCGGCGGCGACGCCGAGGGCCGCCACGGCGTCGAGCGCCCGGCGCTGCTCGGCGGTGACGGGCGGGTTGGCCGGCAGCGCGGCGCAGAGCTCGTCGAAGAAGCCGATGCCGTCGCGTCCGGTGTCGTGCGCGCGGCCGGCGGGGGGCGGCAGGGTCGTGCCTCCGGCGGTTCCGGCGAGGGCGCGCAGCTCGATCCGGGCGGCGAGGGCGCCGGCCTCGGCGGCGTCGGCGGCGTCGAGGGCGCGGATCCGGCAGAGGAGGAAGGCGTGACCGGTGGGGCACGGTATCGGTTCGAGGCCGTCGGGGATCGGGCCGGAGCGGCCGGGGGGAAGGATGGCCCAGGAGCCGCCCCGGCCGCCGGTGGTCCGCGTCCCGAGCAGCCCGAAGCCGCCCATCCAGGCGTCGAGGAGCTGCACGCTGTGGTAGCGGTCGCGGATGTCGGGGAGGGTCAGCGTCAGAGGGCCCGCCCGCAGGTCCAGGACGGCGAGCGCGTAGACGGTGTCCAGGTTCGGCGCGACGATGGCCCGGCTGCCGGGGCCCGACAGCCGCCGTGAGGCCCACATGGTGTTGACGCCCAGCCGCTGCGCCATGCCCTGCATGATGCGCGCGGTGGCCACCAGGGGGAAGCCGGCGAGGAAGGCGTTCTTGGCCGCCGTGACGCGGGGATCCGCGACCTCGGGGACCGGTGCCGCGTCGTCGTGCCAGACGGGTGAGCTCATGTCGGTCCTCCGGGGCCGGTGCGTCGTGCGGGGTGCGGGACCACCCGTGCTTCGGGGATCACCACGTCGTCGGTGAGCAGCCATCGGAACAGCACCCAGCCGCGCGGGTGACCGGCGGTGTCGAGCCAGTTGGGCTCGCCCGGGTCGGCGTGGGCGACGACGACGCGCAGGGTCCCGTCGGGCGCGAGCGTGGCGCTGCGGGCGTTGAGCGCGGTGGTGCGGCTGCGATGGTCGAGCGACTGGCCCCACCGGTTGGCGAGATGGACGCCCCAGTAGCGGCATCGCGGCGGCCGGGCCTCGACGACCAGGGCCTGGTCCGGTTCGAGGGAGTACCAGCAGATGACATAGCCGGCGTCGGGTGTCCCGTACAGGCCGTGGCCCCGGTGTTCGACGAACCGGTTGGGCGTGGCCTCGGCCTGCTCGGCGCGCTGCCGTGCCACGCGCGTCGCGGCCGTGACGAACGCGGCGGCGGACCGGGTGGAGGCGACGAAGCGGGCGTCGTCGAACACCGGATCCGGCCCCGGATCGTCGAGCGCCTCGATCGTGAACCGCGCGGGCCTGTCGCGGGCGCGGTCGAGGAAGTACTGGCGGGCGATGACCGTGTGCGCTCCCGGCGCGAGCGGGATCCAGGTGCCCGGCCGCGCCTCCGGGGAGAGCGTGATCTCGAACGAGCCGTCGGGGCCGAAGGCGATCCGCTCGTCGTTGAGGTTGGTCACGCGGGTCGGCCGGCCGTCGCCGGTGCTCGCGCCGTAGACGCAGAAGGCGAGGTACGGCACGGTGCCGCGGTCTCCTCGGATGCGGTACGAGCGCCGGCTGGAGATGAGCGCGATGTCGTACTCGGTGTCGGGGTTGTCGAAGAACAGCTTGCGCACCGGAGTGACGCCCGGCAGGAACAGCGGGCGGCCCGAGTCGCGGGTGCCGGCCCGGTCGACCTGGTCGGCCAGGACGTGGAGCACATAGCGGAAGCCTTCCGCGACGTCGACGCCCGCGTCCGGCCCGGCCAGGCCGGCCACGGTCTCCCCCGCCTCGTCCAGCGCGCGCACGAACCGCCTCCAGGCCTCCAGGGCGTCCGCCATGCGTTCGATCTCCTCCATCAGTAATGGATCTCATTAATATCTGCCGGAGGATAGTATGGCGAAGTGTCCAGATCAAGTACCCGTGACGCCCTGCTCCGGCAGGGCGCGCTGCTGTTCGCCCGGCACGGGGTCGCCGACGTGACCACCCGTCAGCTGCACGAGGCCATCGGGGCGCGTAACGAGTCGGCGCTGCATTACCACTTCGGCGGCAAGGACGGCCTGGTGGAGGCCATCCTGCGCGGGCATCTGGAGGCCGTCGAGGCGCGCCGCGCGCCGCTGGTCGCCGCCGTCGCCGCCGACGACCTGACCGCGGACCCGCGGGCCCTGGTCCACGCGCTCGCCGCCCCCATGGACGAGGACCTCGGCACCGAGCTGGGCCGGGCCCACCTGCGCATCGTGGCCAGGCTGAGCTATCCCTCGCTCGCCTACCGGCGGCCGTTCCGGATCGTGGACGCGCCGGCGGGGCTCGCGGTCGTGCGATGGCTGCACGCGACGCTCGAACCGCTCCCCCGCCCCCTCCGGCTGGAGCGGCTCGCCATGCTGCGGTCCCAGCTCATCAGCCTGTTCGGCCTGCGCGCCCAGCTCCTCGACGAGTCGGCTCCCGGCGAGCCGCCGGTGACGGGGGAGCTGTTCTTCGGCAATCTGCTCGACATGCTCGTCGCCGGACTGACCGCCCCGGCCTCGAGGGAAACGCTCGCGGCGATCCCCGCGGAATAAGTTAACGGTCACCATTAGGCGGCCGGATCATAGAGGGCCGACGGCGACCCGGTCAAGCATTCGATGTCCGCCGAAGAAAGCAATTTTAATTGTTGCCATTAAGTTTCCTGTCGCGCACAATCAGGTGGCATTCGTCGGACTCCCCGAGGAGGTCGCCCATGGACGCCGTAGCTCGCGCCGGGACCGCCCTGACAGCAGCGCTGCTGACGTGTCTGGCCGTGCTGATCCCCGGCACCCCGCCCGCGCGGGCGGACACCGGGCCGATCCTGTTCGTGCACGGCTACGGCGGCAACGGCAGCCGCTGGAGCACCATGATCGACCGCTTCGAGGCGGACGGGTGGCCCGCCGACCGGCTGTTCACCATCGACTACGACAGCACCAAGTCCAACGTCGACATCGCCGCCGACATCCGGGCCAGGGTCGACGCCATCCGATCTTCCACGGGCGCGGCGAAGGTGACGATCGTCGCGATGTCGATGGGCTCGCTGAACAGCCGCCACTACCTCAAGTTCCTCGGCGGCACGGCGGCCGTCAGCACCTGGGTCTCCCTGGCGGGCCCCAACCACGGCACGACCGCGACCCGCCTCTGCTCGGAGGAGCGGCTCACCTGCCAGGAGATGCGGATCGGCTCGCCGTTCCTGACCGAGCTCAACAGCGGTGACGAGACCCCGGGCGACATCGCGTACGGCACGTTCTGGTCCGACTGCGACACGGTGGTCAACCCCGACTCCAGCGTGTCCCTCGCCGGGGCCGTCAACACGTACGCCGGATGCCTGTCGCACGCCGCGTTCCTGACCGACGCCTCCGTCTACGCGAAGGTGCGCGACTTTGTGTCCTGACCGGCCGGTGTGTCATGCGTGACGACGTCCGCCCCGTGCCGCGGCGCCGCTGGGGGGCGCCTCCTCCCGGCGGCATCCGCGCCGGTGACCCGGCCCCCTACGGCTGGGCGCCGCTCGTCATCCTGTTCCTGGTCGGCCTGGTGGACCGGGTCGAGGCCGGCCTGCTCAGCGGCCTCCTCCCGCTGATCCAGGCCGAGTGGGGCATCGGCGACACCGTCGCCGGAGCGATCCCGACCGGCTCGGCGATCGCGGCGGCGGCGGTCGCCATCCCCGCCGGATACCTCGCCGACCGATTCAGCCGGACCCGCGTCATCACCGTCATGGTCTTCCTCTGGGCCGTGGCCACCACGGGCAGCGGCCTCGCCCCGGGATTCGCCGTCTTCTTCCTTACCCGCATGGCCCTGGCCGCGGCCGAGCACGTCGACAACCCGGCGACCGGCAGCCTGCTGGCCGACTACTACCCGCCGATCAGCCGGGCCAGGGCGTTCGGCTGGACGCGGATGTCGGCGCACCTGGGCGGGATCGGCACGGTGCTGGGCGCGGTGCTGGGGCAGGCGTTCGGCTGGCGGGCGGCGTTCCTGCTGATGGCGATCCCCGGCCTGCTGACCGCCCTGATCTGCCTGCGGCTCCGCGAGCCGGCCCGCGGCCTCCTCGACCAGGTCACCGCCGGGGCCGCCGCACCCCGCGCGGACGGCGCCGGGTCGCGCCGGGCGACGCCGCCGCGGCTCGGGCGGCAGGTGCGGGACGTGCTCGCCGTACGCACGCTGGTCATCGTCACCGTCGGCCTGGCCACGCTGGGCATGGGCGTCGCCGGGCTCTTCTACTGGATGCCCACGCTGATCGGCCGCACCTTCGCCCTGTCCCCCGGGCAGGCCGGAGCGCTGGGCGGCCTGGTCACCGTCATCGGAGTGGTCACCGGCACCCTCGTCGGGGCGTGGCTGGGCCGCCGCGCGCACGTCACCCGCAAGGGCGGGCGGCTGCTCGTCGGCGGCTGCGGCGTCGTCGCCGGCGCGGTCGTCATGGCCGTCGCGCTGCTCGCCGCCCCCCGAGCCTTGGTCCCGTTCGCGCTGCTGACGGCCGCCGCGGTCATCCTGATGTCGATGGCCACCCCCAACCTGACCGCGTCACTCGCCGACGTGATCGGAGCCTCCTCCCGAGGCATCGCCTTCGCCCTCGCCCAGCTCGTCGCCGGAGGCGCCATCGCCGTCGGACCGCTGATCGTGGGCATCCTCTCCGACCGGACCGGCTCCCTCACCACCGCCCTGCTCGTCATGACCCTGCCCGTACTGGCCGGAGGGCTGCTCACCGTGACGGCGCGCGGCCCGTACGAACGCGACGCCGCCCGCGTCCTGACCTCCGCCCACGACACGCCACCGACCAGCGGGGCCTGACGAGGAGCACGGACGCGGGCCGGCTGCCGTCGCGGCCCGCTCCGAACGATGGGGTGTCGATCCGGCGCCGGTTGGCGAGATCGTCTGATTCGTCTGCAAGGGGCGGCAGGCCCCATGAACGAGTCGCCGGCGTCAGAGAGGGCTTGTCCCCGGTGCGACACCCAAGAAGGTGGCAGGCTGTGACCATGCGAACGCGCGGAGCGAAATACTTCAACACCACCGGCCCCTGCGACCCGCGGCTCCACTACATGCTGCCCCCCATACCCCGGCTTCCCGAAGCGCGGACGCTCATCGAGATGGACCGCTACTTCGTCCTGCACGCCCCCCGGCAGACCGGGAAAACCACCGTCCTGGACGCTCTGGCCTCCGGCCTGACCGCCGAAGGCGGCACCGCCGCCCTCATGTTCTCCTGCGAACGCGCCAAGGCGGCGGGCGACGACTACGGCGCCGCCGAGTCGCTTCTGCTGGATTCCCTCCGCGAGTCCGCCGAGCTGTCGGGCTGGCCGAAGAAGCTGCTACCGCCACCTTCCCGGCCGCGGGTCACGCCCGGTAGCCGGTTCGGTGCGGCGCTGCGGGAGTGGTGCCGACGCTGCCCGCGCCGGGTCGTGCTGTTCCTCGACGAGATCGACGCCTTGCAGGGTAACAGCCTGGTCAGCGTCCTCGGCCAGCTCCGCGACGGGCACAACAAGCGATCGAAAGGCTATCCGTTCCCCGCGTCGGTGGTGCTGTGCGGGTTGCGCGACCTGCGTGACTACAAGGTAGCCGCCGGCGGCGCCCCTGAGCGGTTCAATGCGGCCAGCCCGTTCAACATCCTCGCCGACTCACTGCGCCTGGGCGACTTCACCGCCGACGACATCGCCGAACTGTACGACCAACACACCCAGGCGACCGGCCAGGGGTTCACCAAGGACGCGGTGGACCGCGCCTTCGAGCTCACCCAGGGACAACCCTGGCTGGTCAACGCCCTCGCCTACGAGATCACCTTCCAGATGAGAGTGACCGGCACCATCACCTGCGAGCGAATCGAGGAGGCCAAGGAGCGGCTCATCCGCAAGCGCGCCACCCATCTGGACTCCCTGGCGGCTCGGCTGTACGAGCCCCGGGTCAAGCGGGTGATGGAGCCGATCGTGGCCGGCGGCCCCTACACCGACCGCGGCAACTCCGAGGACCTGTCCTACGCCCGCGATCTGGGCCTGATCACCCAGCAACCTCCGCCCCAGGTGGCCAACCCGATCTACCGGGAGGTCATCCTGCGCGTGCTGGGCGACCTCACGGAGCAGAACGTCCACGCCGATCCGCACAGCTTCGTGCTCCCCGACGGCCGGTTCGACCTGCCGCGCCTGCTGGAGGAGTTCGTCGTGTTCTGGCGCGAGCACGGCGAAGTCCTCATCCAGCAGGAGGGCTACCACGAGGCGGCGTGCCAGATCATCCTCATGGCCTTCCTGCACCGCCTCGTCAACGGCGGCGGCCACCTCGACCGCGAATACGCCGCCGGCCGCAAACGCATGGACGTCTACATCCGCTGGCCGTACACCGGCCCCGGCGGCGAACGGCTGACGCAGCGCGAGGCCATGGAACTGAAGGTGTGGCGACCCGGCGCGGACGACCCAGAGCCTGCGGGCCTGGCCCAGCTCGACCGCTACCTCGACCGCCTGACCCTCACCACCGGCGTCCTGGTCATCTTCGACCGCCGCCCCCAAGCCCCGCCCTGGAAGGAGCGCGGCAGCTTCCACCAGGCGACCACACCGTCCGGCCGCCAGGTCACTCTCCTGCGGGTGTGAGGGTGTCCCGGGGCGGTGAACGTTCTGTCATGCAGCCCCGACGGAGGCCGGGGACGACTACGGCGCGTCCCCGGCATGTTCGTCCGACGCGCTCACCATGGCCATGAACCAGTCGAGCGCCGCGACGACCACGTCGAACACGGCGACGTTCGCCAACTGGGTGTTCTTGATGGGGGGATACAGCTCCAGCTTGGCGACGGGTATGTCCACGCCGGGTGCGTCGTTGAGCCGCTGACGGAGTTCCTCACGCAGCGCGGGGTCGTCGAACGGCTTGCGCTTGCGCAGCAGCCCGAAGGGGATCTCGGCGCTCTTGGCATAGAAGCGGATGGCGTACAGGCTCTGTCCGCCGACCTTGATGACCGGCGCACAGGAGGCACTCGCGGAAGTGCCGTACTGGAGGTCGCCACCTCGTGAGCGCCAGTGCTCCAGCAGCCGCTGTACCGCGCCGGCCGCCTGCGGGCCGCTCGCCTCATTGAGCTGACGCAAGAAGCGCTGTTCCAGGGACGTCAGCGTTTCTGGCGACAAGGACCCATCGTCCGCGGCCTCGGATTCGGCGAGATCCGCGGCGATGGGCAGACCCAGGAGTTCGGCGATTTCGCGAGCGGTGATGTGCTGATCCGCGGAGGCGCGTCCCGCACCGTCGAAACTGATGCCTTCCGTACGCAGCACCTCGTGGACGTCCCGATCCTGGTCGGGATCGGTCCAGCGGAAGTTCTCGGAAACCTGCCCGGACCTGCTGAGGACCCGGTGCGCGTTGAGCACGGGGACGCTTGCCAGATGGACGCCGACAGGCACCGGATGCGAGCCGATCAGCTCGGCGAGATCTGAGTAGGAGGTCCAGGTGGCGGCCGGCAGGACTGCCAGGGCGCTGTGCAGCAGTGTCCAGTCGCGGGAGGCCGCGCTCCCGCGGCCGGACTCCTCCGGGCCTGGCCATATGGCGATCGCACGGTCCGCGAGCCGGTCGGCGCGGGCCAGGATCTCCGCCTTGCCCCAGCGCTCACAGGCGGCGATCTCCTGGTTCATGACCAGGCCGCTCTGCCCCAGCTGCTTGCGCTTGGCGGCGAAGGAGTTGTTGCTCAGCTCCGAGTTGTAGCCGCTGAGCGTGAGATTGCCCAGGGTGTGCACGAGCTGCCGGTGCAGGAGGTCGGCGTCGTCTCCCTCGTGGGAGAGCTCGCCCAGCCAGTCGGTGGTCATGGACTGCGGCAGGACGTGCTCGATGGTGATGCGCTTGTCGGCCAGGTCCACCCGCTCCTTGCTGCCCAGCGACTCCTCGATACGCCGCAGAATCAGCTTCTGCTGAACCGTACGCCCTTGCCAGTAGAAGGCGCGGCTGCGAATCTCCTCCCGCAGCTGCTCATCCGAAGGCCAGTACAGCCTGGCCGGCGACAGCGCGACACGCACCGCGTGCGGGACTTCCTCCTCGGCGCCCAGTTGCACGGCGAGCCGTTGGAAGATGCGGTTGAGGTTGCCCGTGGCGACCCCGGCGATCAGGCGGCGCACGAGGAAGCTCTCGACGTAGGCCAGCGCCTCGCCCACCTCCTCATCGCCGATGTAGTCGTCCTCCCGCAACTCGAGCAGGCGCATCACCAGCGGGTAGGCCGTGGACGCCTGCCATTCCTTGAGGAAGCGCAGCCGCCCCGCGAACGGGAAATCCTCCGGGGGGAAGAGGATCTGTTTGAGATGCCGCGCGCGACGGTGCAGATCCCGGACGTACGACTCGATTCGCCTCTCATCCCCGGACAGTGCCAGAAGCAACTGCTGATGCCCCCGGTAGACGGCGTTGTATTGGGCTTCGCCACCCTCCCGCAGGACCAGCACCAGGTACATCAATTGTTCCATGGCCTTGGCGTCCAACTGGTCCTGGATCGGCTTCCAGTATTCGTCGTAGACATGCTGGCCGCGGGTGGGCAGGCACATGAAGACATAGTTGCGAATCAGGTCCACCTGGCTGAGCCGCATGCCCGTGTTGTTGATCGACTCAAAGATACGGAACGCGTTGTCGTCCTTCTCCACCAGGATCTGCACGAGATTGAGCCGATCCAGCAGCACCGATTCCACCCGCGCGATGTCATGCGGGTCGGCCGGGTCGTCGAACTCCTTCAACATGCTGCGGAAGAACTGGTAGGTGTTGCCGATCAGACTGTCGGACTTTCCTTCGGAAGTGCCGTCCACACACGCTTTGAACGCCGCTCGGTCGCCCTGCGTGGGCAGGAGCCGGTAACGCAGTTCGCCTTGCTGGAACTTGTTGATCAGGTGGAGCTCGTTGATCCGCTCGCGAGCGGTGGGCTCCTCGGCGATCAGATGATCTCTGATGGCGCAGAGCGCGAGCATCAGGGTGGTGAGACGCTGCTGGCCGTCCACGATGATCCACTGAGAGCGGCTCGGCGCCAGCTCCGGGCCAGGCGCGAGGACGACCGATCCCATGAAGTGGCTCGGGGCATCCTGCCGCTGCTCGGCCAGCACGTCGACCTGGGCGGTGATATCGGCCCACAGCTGAGTGAGCTGTGGGCGTTCCCAGGTGTATTGGCGCTGATAAAGAGGGACCAGTAATTGTTGGTCGCCCTGAATGAGCTTGCGAAGGGTGGTTTCGTTCGCTTTCATGCCGCCCCGTTCATGGCGCGAGCCAACTGCATCGTCACAAGCACGCTAAGTTACAACGGCCCGCCGGACAGCCGCAAGGTCCGTAACGACGATGTCCGCAGGGCAGTACACGGCTCATCTCGGTGTGCTCGACCGCTGATTAGTGACCGCTCGGACGTTGCTCGTACGCGAAACGGATAGCCGAGAACGCATGGTTACTCACGTGTACGCCCTACAAAACGGCACACAAGCATTCACGAATACGACAGCAGCAAAAATCCCGCCCACATCGAGACAAATCGATGCTTGGCAGCCGCGATGGAACCATCCGGATCTGGCGGCTCACGTCCGGGACCCGACCAGGGCGAGCGTCCTCGGTCCGGCGACGCTCGCCGGTGCGGACGGGTGAGGCGCCGATGAAAGGGCTCCCGCGTCAGCCCCGGCCGAGGACGCAGAACTCGTTGCCCTCCGGGTCGGCCAGGACCTTCCATGGGGCGTCGCCCTGGCCGACGTCGGCGGCGGTGGCGCCCAGAATTTTGAGCCGGGCCACCTCCGCTTCCTGGTCTTCGACGGGGTGCGGCAGCAGGTCGAGGTGGATGCGGTTGCGCCCGGTCGTCGCGCCGGGCGTACGGAGGAACTCCAGGTACGGGCCGACGCCCTTGGCGGAGCGCAGCCGCGCGTGGTCGTCGGTCACCTCGTGCAGGGTCCAGTCCAGCGCCTCGTCCCAGAACCGGGCCATGGCGCGCGGATCCTCGCAGTCGACCACCACCGCGGCGATCGGCCCGGTGTCCCGGTAGATCTCCCGGGGCTCCAGCACGCAGAACACGTTGCCCTCCGGGTCGGCCAGGACTGTCCACGGGACGTCGCCCTGACCCACGTCGGCGGGCGTCGCGCCGAGCTCCTGCAGGCGCGCGACCAGCTCGGCCTGGTGGGCGGCGGAGGTGGTGGCGAGGTCGAGGTGTACGCGGTACTTCACCGTCTCGGGGTCCGGGACGGTGACGAGGTCGACGTAGAAGGCGTCGGGGTCCGGCCAGGCGAAGCCCTCGGGTTCGAGGTTGGTCACGCCGGGCGCCTCGCTGGAGACGTTCCAGCCGAGCGCCTCGGCCCAGAACCGGCCGAGCGCCGAGTCGTCCCGGGCCTTGAAGTTCACCTGGATGAGTCGCAGCGCCATGCCGCCGATCATAGTGGGGCGTCGCGAGCCGGCCACTGGAAGCGTGGTGCCGGTGGTCAACGCGGCCCTCGGTCCCACACCCGCTCCAGGAAGCCGGCGACGAGCGGGGCTATCTCCGGCAGGCGGTCCTCAAGGGCGAAGTGGCCGGTGTCGAGGACGTGGAGTTCCGCGCCGGGCAGGTCGCGCAGGTAGGCGCGGGCGCCGGGCTCGGGGAAGAACGGGTCGTTCGCGCCCCAGGCGATGAGGGTGGGCGGGGTGTGCGTGCGCAGCCACTCCTGCCAGGCGGGGTACCGCTCGACGTTGGTGTGGTAGTCGAAGGCGAGCGCGACCTGGGCCTCCTTGCGGCCGGGCAGGTCGAGGAAGTGCTGGTCGAGGGTCCAGCCGTCGGGTGCGACGAGTTCGGGGTCGGCGACGCCGGTCTCGTACTGGCCGCGGGTGCCGGGCAGGGTGAGCAGGTCGCGGACGGTGTCCTCGGCGCCGGACCGGTCAGGGCGCAGCGCGATGAAGTCGCGGGCCCCGGCGGACAGGCCCTCCTCATAGAGGTTGCCGTTCTGCACGACGAGGCCCGCGATCCACTCCGGGTGCCGCTCGGCGAGCCGGAAGCCGACGGGTGCGCCGAAGTCGAAGACGTACATCACGAAGCGGGTCAGGCCGAGCTTCCGGACGAAGCCCTCGGTGATGTCGGCGAGCCGGTCGAAGGAGTAGGTGAAGCCGGCCGGGGCCTCGGTGTGCCCGAAGCCGGGGTAGTCGGGGGCGATCAGCCGGTAACGGGCGCCCAGCACGTCGATGAGGCGGCGGAACTGGTGCGAGGCCGACGGGAAGCCGTGCAGGAGCAGCAGGACGGGCGCGTCGGCCCGCTCGGGCAGCGACTCGCGGTAGAAGACGCGGACGCCGTCGACGTCGAGGTGGCGGTGGACGGTGCGGGCGAGCGCGGGGAACGTCATGGCTAATGCCTTTCATCGCAGAAGATACATTAGTTATAGCGATCAGCGATCTAACGTGTCAAAGTACGGATGTAGCATTAGGGCATGAGTGAGCTCGGCCCCCTGACCGGTGAACCCCTCGCCCTGGACCTGGTCAACACCCGCCCGGCCACCGGCGACCTGCTGACCACGCCCGGCGACCTGCGCGTCTGGCTGGGCCTGCAGGCCGACCGGTTCGCCGAGGCGCGGGAGCTCCTCGCCGCCGAGTTCACCGCCGCCGACCTGGCCGCCGTACGCGAACTCCGCGAGCACATCGCGCGCGCCCTGGAGCACGTGCGTGCCGGGACCCGGCCACCGGCCACCGATCTCGAAGCCGTCAACCGGGCTCAGCGTGCCGCGCCCGCCATCAGCGAGCTGACCTGGAACGGCGAGACCGTCACGGCCACCCACCGCCGCACCGGCACCCCCGGCGCGCGCCTGACGACGTGGCTCGCCGAGGGCGCGGCCGGCCTGCTGGCGGACCCGGCGGTCGCCACGGTCCGTCAGTGCGACGCCGCCGACTGCGTCATGCTGTTCCTGCCCGCCCACCCGCGCCGCCGCTGGTGCTCGGCGGCCCGCTGCGGCAACCGCGTCCGCGTCGCCCGCCACTACCGGCGCCGCAAGCACACGTGAGCCTGCCGGCGCCCATGGGAGAACCACGGGCCACCGGCAGGCTCGTCAGCTGTCGCTCAGCCGGGCGGTATCCGGCCGTCCTTGGCGACGGGGACGCCGAGCTGGACCGCGGCGGTGAGCGTCGCCTTCTCCTCGGGAAGGCGGGCGAGCACCGGGTTGAGGTGCCGCAGGGTCAGGTCGACGGGCGCCATGTCACGCGCCGTGATGTCGTACTTCTCCAGGTCGATCCATCTGACGAGATCCATGACCTCGGGCGGGATGTTGTCCCCGCCCTTGTACACCGGCACGCAGAGCTGGCGCGAGTAGCCCACCCGTACGTCGGCCGGCGGGATCTTGCCGACGAGCACGGGGTTGAGCTGCCGGAGCGCCAGCGGCCTGTTCATCGGGACGTTCGGGGTGGCGCCGTAGCAGAGGAGGTCGATGTGCCTGACGACCCGGAGCACCTCCGCCGGTGGCAGCACGCCGTTCTTGGCGACCGGGACGCACAGCTGCTCCGGCCGGTTCAGCAGGACCTGCTTGCGGGGCAGGTCACTCAGGACGCGGTTGAGATGGCTGAGCACGAGCGACTTGTCCATCGAGGACCCGGTGACCCGGTAACACGACAGGTCGACGTACCGGACGAAGTCGAGCACGCCGTCCGGCGGGATCACGTCGTTCTTGGCGACCGGGACGCAGAGCTGGTCACGCGCGCCGAGGGAGACCTGCTCGATGGGCAGGCCGACGAGCACCGGGTTGATGTGCCGCAGCGCCAGCCCGACGGCCGGCGGCTGGTAGGGGCTGGTCTTGAAGCACTCGAGGTCGAGGTTCGAGACCAGCTGCGCGGGGGTGGGCAGCGCCAGGGCGCCGGCGGGCGGGGCGACGAGGAAGACCATCGCGATGAGTCCGACGGTCGCCGATAAGAGGCGCCGCACCGTGCCCGTGCGGCGCCGATCGCGGGTGGCCGATCCGTCCATGCTTCTCCTCGGGGTACGGGGACAGGCCTGACACCCTCGACTATCCGTTGGGCCCGGAGACTCGACAACCTCGATGACCGGTCTTTGCCAGCCGTGTTGCCACGCTCGGCGGTCTTCAGCCGGTGTGCAGGATCCGGAAGCGATCGGGTTCGGCGGGGTCTCGGTCGGCGACCTGGATCGGGGGCCAAGCCCACTGCCAGACGCTGATGCCCGGGGTGCGGGAGAACCGGATCTCCCCGCGGGTGCCTTCGACCGCGACGCTGGACCAGGATCCGCCCGTGCGCAGCACCTCGGCGAGGACGGTGACCGTGTCGTAGCCCTCGAAGGCGACGAAGGAGGGCGCCTCGGCCAGCCGTTCACGCAGGGCCGTCCCGACGCGCGCGCCGAGTGGGCCGAGGCGTTCGGGCAGGTAGCGCAGGAACGGGATCGCGGCGCCGTCGCCGCCCAGCGACGCGGCCCAGCCGGCGAACTCCGGCTGCCCGGCCGGAGCGCCGATCATGATCTCGGCGAGGCGCCGGTCGCTGCGGACGGCCTTGACGATCGACACCGCGGGCTCCGGGGAACCGGCGAGAAGAAGGAGGGCTGTCGCACCACTGCCGGCGAGTTCGTCGCACACGGCCGCGCGCGCGTCGAGCTCGACGACGGTGCCTCCGTGCTCGGCGAGGTGGTCCCGCAGGATGCGGGTCCCGGAGGCCCAGTAGACACTCGGCTCGGCCGCCACGGCGACGCGGCGGTGGCCCCCGCTGAGGAGGAAGTCCGCGTAGATGCGCCAGCCGCGGGACTGCGCCGGGGCCAGGCGCGCGACCCGGTCCGTCGGCTGCTCGGTGAGCGCGTCGAGGACCGCTGACGAGCAGAGGTACGGCACGCCGAGTGCGTCGGCCTGGGCGGCGGCGGCGCGGGCGACGACGCTGTGGTACTCCCCCGCCACGGCGGCCACGCCCAGGCGGGCCAGCTCTTCCACGGCCGCCTCCGCCCTGTGGGGATCAGCGGCGGTGTCTCGTACCAGCAGTTCGAGCGGCCTTCCCGCGATCCCGCCGGCATCGTTGACCTCGCGGGCGGCCAGTTCGAGTCCGGCGAGCAGGTGCCGGCCCGCCTCGGTCCAGCCGGGCCGGGTCAGCGGGGCGAGCGCGCCGATCCGGACGGGTGATCCGTCAGTCCGCTCCGATGGCTCATGCATACGTCGGCATCTCCCGAGTCCGGTCGCGCTCTGCCCTGATCGCAGAGCGACGCGCCGAGAGTAACCGAGCCGGGAACGGCCGGCTCAAGGCACCCCGGTATGACCTGTCCAGGGCGGACGACGCTGATCCGTCAAGGGACGGGACGCCTCGCGGAACGCGGTGCGCTCCATGCCGACGAAATGGCGAGGAACGCGGGTTCCCATCACTGAATGTGAGCATTCCGTTATAAATATGCGAGAATCCCGTGATTATAGCCACGATGGGCGCTGCATGATAGGGCCGATTTCGGGTTTACATATAGGACGTCAGTTCGTAGCATTTCGCTCATGGGAGCGCTCCCAAACACTGATGCGGCGATGAGACCACGACTACGCGACGACGTCCGGTTCGTCGAATGCCCCGACGGGGCCTACGTGCACAGTGACTACGGTGCGTGCACGCTACGCGGACGGCACGCGTACGCCTGGCTCGGCAGGCTGGCGCCCGCGCTGACCGGCCGGCACACCCTGGACGAGCTCACGTCGAACCTCTCCGCCGACAAGCAGGCCATGGTCGAGAGCCTCGTGGGCCGGCTCGCCGAACACCGGTTCGTGGTGGATGACCGGCAGGCGCGCCCACACGGACTGACCGGCGCGGAGCTGCGCGCGTACGCGGAAGAGATCGCCTTCATCGGTTACGCCCTGGATTCGCCGGAGGCGCGATTCGAGCGGATCCGCAGCGCCCGCCTGGTGCTGGCCGGGGCGGGCCCGCTGCTGGAGGCGCTGGTGGAGGCGTGTGTCGGTTCAGGGTGGCGGTACGTCGCCGTGATCTGTCCCGAGGCCACGGCGGCCGGCCGGGCGGCCGAGGCCGTCCGGCGCGATCCCCGCCAGGAGATCCGGACGCTCTCTCCCGCCGGCGACGCGCTCGTCCGGGCCGTCGCCGGGGACGCCGACGTCGTGCTCCAGGTCAGCGCGGACCTCGACGACCTGGTGGCGACGGCCCGTCTGGCCGAGGCGGGCGACGTCGTGCTGGGCCAGGCTCTCGCCGGTCCTGCGGAGGTCTGGCTCAGCAGGGTGGGACGGCCCTCGGTGACCGCCGCGGAGTCCGGTTGGCACCGGCTGGCCGCACTGCCCGCCGCGGCCCCGGCGCCGTCGAACGAGGACTGGCTGACAGGACCGGTGCCGAAGGTCGTCGCCGCCATGCTGGCGCTCGCCTGCTTCTCCCAGGTGACCGGGCTCGACACGGACCGGGAGCGCCTGCTCACCCGGGTCGACCTGCGCAATCTCGACACGCTCCCGCACCGGTTCCTGGCCCGTCCACGTGCGGGCACCCGTCCTGGCGGAGGCCCGGAGGCGATCCGGGACCGGGCCGCGGAGCTGGCGACGGCCACGCCGATCGAGGCGGAGAGCCTGCTCGGCCGCACCCCCGAGCTGGTCGACTCGCGCCTGGGCCTCCTCGGCATGCTGGACGAGCAGGCGCTGGCCCAGTCCCCGCTGGCGGTGTGCGGGGCGACCGTCTCGGACCCGTTCGGGGCGCTGCCCGGCTGGGCGCCGCCTCCGCAGGTGTTCGGCTGGGGACCGGACCAGCGGACGGCCCGGCTCCGCTGCCTGCTCGCCGCACTCGCCACGTACGGTCTGCTCACCGTCGACCCGAGTGCCGACCCGGAAGCGACGATATGGGGCGTGGAACTGCCGGAGGGCCGGCCTGTGGAACTGCCGGAGGGCCGGCCTCGTCCCGTGCCGGTATCCGATCTCCGGCTCACCGGTTTCGGCACGCCGTGCCCTCCGGTGGGCACCGGTGCCGGGCTGAGCTGGCCGGAGGCGCTGTCCGCCGGTCTGCGAGCCCGATGCGAGCACCTGCTGGCGGGCACTCTGGAGGCGGGCGGGAGGGGCGCGCCGGTGGGTCCCACGGAAGATCCGGTCGCGGAGGCGTTGCTGCGCCAGCTCGTCCTGGCTGGTGAAACGCCGGAGGTGAGCGATCACACGGCCGTTCTCGGCGTGCCCGCGATCTCCCTCACCGTCCCCGGCCAGGACCCGATCGTGTCCGTCGCCGCCACCGCCCCGGCGGCGCTGCGCGACGGCCTGGAGCGGCTGCTGCTCCGCTGGCAGTCGCGGACCGCCGGGCAGCCCGCGTACGCCGAGGCCCGTCCCTTCTGGCCGCCGGACGGCGACCCCTCCGAGGCCGTACGGAGGATGGCCCGGGGACTGCGCCGCCTGGGCAAGACGCCGGTGGCGGTGCCACTCGACGGCGACCCCGAGGCCGCCCGGCTGCTCCCCTTCGTCACCCACGTCGCGCTGCTCGATGACTGAGGCCGCCGTCACCGCGTACGCGGACCCGGTGACCGTGCTGGGTGAGGGCCGCCTGTACGCGGCCATCCGCGCGGCCCTCGCCTCGGCCACCGGTCCCGTGATCGTGGTCGCGAGCGACGCCGACGACGCGCGGCCGTACCCGGGAGTGGCGCGACGCGCGGCCGAGAGCGGCGCGTCGTGGCTGCCGGTGCGCGTGGAGGCGGGCTGGGCGCTGGTGGGCCCGGCCGCGCGCCCGCCCCTGCCCGGCTGCCCGACCTGTGTGGAACGGAGACGCGCGGGCAACCGGCCGGACGCGGTGGCTCGCGACAGGCTGCGCGCCCGGTGGGGCGCGGACCTCGGCTCCCGGCCCAGCGCGCTGCTCACACCGCTCGTCACGCGCGCCGTCGCCGCGCTGGTCGCCGACGAGGTGCGCCGGCTGCGGCGTGACCCCGGTTCCGCGCGGACCGCCGGCGCGCTGCTGAAGGTCCGCCTGCCGAACGCCGAAGTACGCCACCACCCGTTCCTTCCCGACCCGTTCTGCCCCGACTGCGGCGTGCGGCCCGACGACGGACCGCACGCGGCTCGGTACGTCCCCCGTCCCGCGCCCAAGCCGGACCCCGCGACCTTCCGGGTCAGCGGCATCGGCCACCGGGCGGCGGAGTGGGAACAGCGGTTCGTCGACCCGGAGACCGGCATCGTGCAGGCTCTGGTCGCGCAGGAGCGCGGCGGCGGCCCGCTCGCGGTGGCGCGGCTCAGCCCGGCTCGCACCGAGCACGAGAGCCACCACGGCTACGGCCGCAGCGGCGACTTCGCGTCCGCGCGGGCCACCGCCGTCGCCGAGGCGCTGGAACGGATCGCCGGCATCGCCCCGCGCGGCCGGCGGACCGTCGTGCGCGCCGCCTACGACGACATCGCCGGCGACGCGCTCGACCCCCGCACGCTGGGCCTCTACCCGGACGACTGGTACGACCGGCCCGGCTTTCTGTTCACCCGCTTCCGTCCGGATCGGCCCACCTCGTGGGTGTGGGCGTACTCGTTCGCACGGGACGCGCCGGTGCTGGTGCCGGAGAGCTACGCCTTCTTCGGTCCCCGCCCGGCGGACGACCTCGGATTCGCCTACGAGTGCTCCAACGGCTGTGCCCTGGGCGGCCACCCGGCCGAGGCGATCCTGTACGGCCTGCTGGAGGTGGCCGAGCGGGACGCGGCCCTGGCCACCTGGTATGCCCGGATGCCCATTCCGCGGGTGGACCTCGGCTCGGCCTCCGACCGCCGCATCCCGATGCTCGCCCAGCGGGTACGCGACCGGCTCGGCTACGACGTGCACGCGCTCGCCGCGCTGATGGAGCAGCGGGTGCCGGTGTTCTGGGTGATGGCCGTCGACGCGCTGGACCGGCCGGACCGGCCGCGCGTGCTGTGCGGCTCCGCCTCCCACCTGGTGCCGCAGCGGGCGCTCCGCCGGGCGCTGGAGGACCTGGGCCCGATGCTGGCAGGCCACATCGACCGCTACGACCCGGCGTCGTCGGCCCGGCTGGCGGCCGACCCCGAGGAGGTGCGGCTGCTGGAGCACCATCCCCTGGCCTACGCCCACCCGGACGCGTTCGACCGGCTGGGCTTCCTGCCGCTGGACGGGCCCACGCTGACCGTCGCCGAGGTGACGGCCCGTGCGGGGTGGCCCGCGCACGACGACCTCCGCGCGGACGTGGCCGAGCTGGCGGGACGCTTCCTGGCCGGCGGCCTCGACGTGATCGCCGTCGACATCACCTCGCCCGAGGCGAAGGCGTGCGGCATGTCCGCCGCGAAGGTGATCGTGCCGGGTACGGCGCCCATGACGTTCGGTCACCGCTACCGGCGCGTCCACGGCCTGCCGCGGTTGCTGAGCCTGCCGCGGCTCCTCGGTCACCGGGACCGCGACCTGGGGCCCGAAGAGCTGAATCCCTATCCTCATCCGTTCCCCTGACCCCGGTCACCACCGGCACGACGAAGGAAGCGAGGCGCACCCGTATGCACCCGACCACGGCGGCGAGCGAGGCCGGCGCGGCCACCCGCCGCTACCTGGCCGCGATGCGGAACCGGGGCCCGCTGTCCATCGACTGGGGCGGCGCGCCGACCAGGCACAAGCGCTACCCGGACGCCGTACGGACGCGGCTCCCCTGGGAGTCCGGCGACGGCTCGGCCCTCGGCCGGATCGGCGAGCTGCTGCGGGACCTGCTCGGCATGACCAGGCTCGTCTGGTGCCATCAGCTCGACGACGGCGGCGAACCCGCGGGGCGGCCGCCCATGCTCCTCACCGGCCGGCCGGCGCCGTCGGGCGGAGGGTTGTACGCGATCGAGGCGTACGTGGCCGCGGGCGAGCCGCGCCCGCCCGGCCTGCCGGCCGCCCTGTACCACTACGACCCGGTGCACCACGTGCTGGAGCGCGTGCGCGGCGGCGACCACACCGGGGCACTGGCCGGCCTGCTCGCGGACGGTCCGGCGGCGGACGTGGCGATCGTCCTGTCCGCCGTGTTCTGGCGGTCGATGTTCAAGTACGGCGACTTCGGCTACCGCCTCATCTGCCAGGAGACCGGCGTGCTCGTCGCCCAGGCGCTGGCCGCCGGCGGGCGGCTGGGGCTGCCGTGCCGGGCCTGGCTGCGGTTCCCGGACGGTGAGGTGGACCGGCTCCTCGGGCTCGACGGCGCCCGGGAGGCCGCGCTGGCCGTGCTCACGCTGACCCTGCCACCCGGCGGTGCGGGGCGCCCGGACGCCTCCCCGTCCGCCCACGAGCTGATCGAGCGCCCGGTGGCCGGCGAGAGCACGCCGCTGCCCAAGCCCATGCCTGACGGCCTCGCCGCGGCCCTGCACCGAGCCTGCTCCGCCGCCTCCCCCACGGGCTCGCCGGAGCCGGCGGAGGCGCTGCGGCCACGGCCGCCGGCGCGGGCGGGCCGGGCCTTCCCGGCTCCTGAGCCCGCGACCGGGATCCGCGCCGGCCCAGGAGCGTCTCGCCGCACGTCCCCGCTGGCCGGCTACCGGCCGGCGCCCCTCAGGGGCGCGGCCCTCGGCGCCGTGCTGGCCGCGGCGGGCGAGGGCTACCCGGCCGACCTGCCGGGCGCCGAGAGCGGGCCTGCCGTGACCGCGCTGTGCCTGCTGGCCTTGCGGGTGGAGGGCCTGCCGCGGGGCGCCTACTGGTACGACCCGGCCCGGCGGACGCTCCACGAGCTGGCCGGCGCCGAGCGGGTGGACGAGGTGGCCACGGGGCGGCTGCTGGCCAACACCCGGGTGGCGCTGCGCGGGGCCGCCGCCGCGCTGGTCCCCGCGGGCGACCCGGTCGCGGGCGCGCGCCTGTTCGGGGACCGCTGGTATCGCATGCAACAGATGGAGGCGGGCCTGGTCGTCCAGCGGGCCACGCTGGCCGCCACCGCGCTGGGCCTGGCCGCGCGCATCCACTCCGACGGCGCCAACGAGACCACCGACGAGGTGCTCGGCCTCGCCGGAACCCCCTTGCGGAGCCTGTCCTTCCTGCTGCTGGGCACTCCCCCGACCGGCGGGCCCCTGGTGGCCCGCCCCATGCCGGCCGTTGTGCACGAGGAGGTGATGCCCCGCTCCGACGAGAGCCTGACCCGTACAGATCACCTTTGATCGGAATCAGAAGGAGAAGCACATGTCCGCTGAGAACCTCAAGCTCGACCTGCGCGGCCTGGACGTCGACTCCATTGAGGTCGTGTCGGCCGACTCCCTCGTGGTGGAGGGCCACGGCGCCATCGAGACCGGCGCCTCCTCCGCCTTGGGCTACTGCTCGTCCTACCTGACGGCCACCAGCTGCTGGGCTCCGGAGGCGTGACGCCGGAGGCGTCGGCCCGCCGGTGACCCCCGGGTCACCGGTATGACGAGCAGGGCCGAGGGCGCCCGTGCCGTGGGCGCCCTCGGCCCCTGGCGAACCCTCACGAGGAGCGCGTTCGATTGACCGATGTGACGCACACCGTCCCCGTCACCGGGGACGGCGACCTGGCAAGGCTCGCTGATCCCGATTATGCCGTCTCGCCCGTCCTCGCTGTCCGCGTCGCGGCGCTGCCGGTGGCCGGGCTGGACCGGATGCGCTGCACCCGGACGTGGCGGCTGGTGGACGAGCTGGTGAACGTCTCCGCCTGGTTGCGGCGGGAGGGCGCGGACCTGTCCGATCCGCTGCACGACGTGATCGGCGGCACCGCGCCCGGTCCGGCCCGGTCCGGGCTGGTGGCGCTACGGCGCGCGGTGTTCTCCGGACGCCGCCTGAGCGGCGGGGCCGCGACCGCCGACGCGCTGGCGGCCCTCCCCGCCGACCTGACCGCCCGCGTCGGCGCGTGGACCGCCCTGCGGCGCCGCGCGGACGAGTTGCGCGCGGCGCTGCCCGCCGCCCTGGCAGAGGAGTCGCGGGAGAAGACGGCGCTGCTCCGCGAGGCGGTGTCCGACGCCGGTTTCCGGCACGGCCTGGCCCAGGGCAGCCCGGTGCTGGCCGGACGCCTCGACGCCTGGCTCGCCGGCCCCGCCGACCGCCGGCCGGAACGGCAGGAGCTGCTGCGGCTGGCCCGCTATCTCGCCCGGGCGACCGTCAAGACCAGCCCGTACGCCACGTTCACGCTCAGCGGCCTGGGCCGGTGGGAGGCGGACGGCCCCGCGCCGGCGACCGGTGGCGAACCCGCCTGGCACCTGGTGGTCGAGCTGGATCGGGCGGTCCTGCGCCCGCTGTGGGCGGCGCTCACCCGGCATCGGCGCGTACGGGAGCGCGCCCGGCTCCGCGTCAACCCGACCGCGGCCGACGACGGCGACCGGATCTGGTTCCTCGGAGCCGGTCACGGCGAGCCGCTGTCCGCGGTGCCGTCGAGCCCGGCGGTGCGGGAGGCCCTCGACTGGGTGCGCGGGCACCCCTGCCCCACCCTGGCCGCCGCCCCCGGGATCGAGCCGCTGGCCGACGCGGGGCTGCTGGAGTTCGTCGCGCCGTACGACGAGCAAGGCCACGACCCGGTGGGCCGGCTGGCGTCGTGGCTGGCGGAGGACGGCCCGGCGCCGTACACGCGAGCTGTCGGCCGGGTCGCTGCCGCCCTGCGCGACGGCGTCACCAGGCCCGGCGACGAGAAGGCGTCCGCGGTCGTACGGGAAGCGCTGCGGGAAGTGCTGCCGCCGGGACCGTCGCTGCCGGACAAGAACCTGCTCTGGCACAGCGCCGTCATTCCCGGCGTCGCGGGACGGCTGAGCGCGCCGGCCTGGCGCGACGTGTGCGACGACCTCGACGCGCTGCGCGGGCTGCTCGGCCTGTTCGACCCCGACCTGCCCGTCAAGATCGCCGCCGCCGCGTTCTTCCTGGACCGGCACGGCCCCGGCGGCCGGATCCCCGCACTGACGTTCTACCGCGAGATACACCAGGAGGCGCCGGGCGGGAGCGGAGCGCTGCTGCGCGGCATGCTGCGCGACCCGGTGGCGGGCACGCGTGAGGTGCCGGACGCCGAGCCGCCGCCCGGCTTGGTACAGCTCACCGGACTGCGGCGGAGCTTCTGGGAACAGACCGGCGCGCGGGAGCCGGGGCCGGTGGTCGACCTCACGGCCGCCCGCCTGGCCGAGATGGCCGGCGACTGGCCGAGTTTCGTCCGGCCCCCCGGGTCGATCTGCTGCTACCTGCAGGCCGTGCCGGGACCGGGCGCCCTGCGCGCGGTCGTCAACTCCATCTCCGCCGGGTACGGGCGCGGCCTGTCGCGGCTGCACCGGCTGGTCGTCCTCGCCGGCGGTGAGGCGCCGCCCGCCGGCGAACTCCGCGCCGCGCAGGGCGACGTCCTGGTGGCCGAGTGCCGCGGACTCGTCGGCGGCGGCCTCAACGCCCGTCCGGCCGCGGCCGACCTCGCCCTCGACCACCCCTTCACCGCCCCGGACGCGCACCTCCCGCGCGTCTCGCCGGCGGAGCTCACCGTCGGCTACGACCCCGGATGCGACAGGCTGACCCTGTTCGACGGCGCGGGCCGCCCGGTCCGGCCGGTCCACCTGGGCATGACCGCCCAGTACTGGCTGCCGCCGTGGTTGCAGTTCCTGGTGCGGACGTTCGGGGAGCCGTCCACGGCGATGGTGCCCGGCTGGGTGTTCCGCACCCGGAGCGAGGTGCCGGGCGAGGGCGAGGTGGAACGGTGGCCGCGGATGGACCTCGGGCGGGTGACGTTCGCCCGGGCGGTGTGGCGGCTCCGGGCAGGCACCTTCCCGGTGCCGGCCAAGGGCGAGGGCGAGGCCTCGTACCTGCCCAGGCTCGCCGAGTGGCTGGCGCTGCACGAGGTGCCCCGCCGGTTCTTCGCCCGGGTGGTGGACCTGCGGGACGGCCTGCTGGTGGGGCTGCTGAGCAAGGACCGCAAGCCGATGTACGTGGACGTCACCGACATGCTGCTGCTGAACGGGTTCCTGCGCGCGCTGCGCGACCCCGGCGCGCTGCTGGTGATCGAGGAGGCCCTGCCCGATCCCTCCCAAGCGCCCCGCTACGGCACCGGCCGCCGGGTCACCGAGTACGTCGTCCAGCTCTCCGCGCGGCCGGGCCGATGACGGACGCCGACAGCCGCTGGATCGGCGCGCACCTGTTCCATTCCGGCGACCTCGACCCGCTGATCAACGACGTGGTGGACCCGGTGACGCGGGAACTGGCAGCGGACGGCACCGTGCGCCGCGCGTTCTTCCTGCGCTACTGGGAGGGCGGTCAGCACGTGCGGCTGCGGCTGGAGGTGCCGGACCCGGCGCGGGCGTCGCGCGTCCATGACCTGGTGCGCGAGCGGGCGGCGGCGCACTTCGCCGCCCACCCGTCGCCGCCGGTCGACGCGGCGGCCTACCGCGCGTTCGCGGCCGCCATGGCCGCGGGCGAGCGGCGCACGTCCTACGACGAGCGGCTGCGTCCCGCCGGCTCGGTGGCGTTCATCGGCTACCGGCCGGAATACGAGGCGTACGGGGACGCCGCCTGCGTCGCCGCCGCCGAACGGCACTTCGCGGAGTCGAGCCGGCTCGCCCTGGACGTGCTGCGCGCCGGTACCGAAATGGCCCGGCGCGCGGCGATCGGGCTGGCCGCGCTCACCGTCGCAGCCGCCGCGTGCGAGCCGGACCTGCCCGCCGCCGCCCACCGCCTCGCCACCGCCGCCCGCCAGGCGCGAGAGATGGGCGGGGAGTCCGTGGGCGAGGAGGATTGGCGGCGCCGCGAAGGCGCCCTCCTCGCCCAGACGCGCAGGCTGTGGGACGCGCCCGGCTCCGGCGGCGACCTGCTGGCCTCGTGGGCGGCGTCGATGCGCGCGCTCCGCGACGACCTCGGCGCCCTGCACGCCGCCGGCCGGTGCGCGCCGCGGGACTCGGGCTCGCCGCACGCGCTGCTCGCCCTGGCCGCGCCGCTGGAGCGGCGCACGGTGTCGCTGATCCTGATGCGCTGCGTCCACCTGTTCCACAACCGGCTGGGGCTGCGTGCCGGGACCGAGCGCCACGTGTCGTACCTGGCGGTCCGTGCCCTCGCCGGACTCGCCGACTCCCGGAGGTGACCCCCTTGACCGCGTCCGACGCTCCCACCTGGCACTGCGTGCACGTCTACTACCACGCGGCGGACAAGGACGGCCTGCTGCTGGATGCCGTGCGGCCGCTGTTCGACGGCCTTCGCGGTCAGATCGAGGCGGCGTACGTGCTGCGCCACTGGCGGCAGGGCCCGCACCTGCGGATCAACGTCAAGGCGGCGCCGGCCGTCTGGGAGGGGGTCGTGCGCCCGCGGGTGGACGAGGTCATCGGAGCCTACCTGCGCGAACACCCCTCGACGGCCGCGCTCGACCCGGCCGCGAGCCTGGCCAGGCACCGCCTGCTCGCCATGCGGGAGCAGGAGCACGGGCCGCTCACGCCGTGGCCGCCGGACAACTCCATCCACGACGCGCCGTACGACTCCCGCCGGCACGTGCTCGGCAGCGACGAGGCGGTGGGCCTGCTCACCGCGTTCTACACCGATGCCACCCCGCTGCTGTTCGGCATGCTGGAGCACGTGCGTGCCGGCCGTGACAGCAGGACCGGGCTCGCGCTGAGCCTCATGCTGACCGTCGCGCACACTTCGCAGCACATCACGCGGAGCTACCTGTCGTACCGGATGCACGCGGAGGGCTTCATCACGTGGGCGGCCGACCCCGAAGGCGTCCGCGCCGCTTTCGAGCAGGGCTTCCGGGAACGGCGGGCCGCGCTCACCGAGCGGGTGCGGGACGTCGTCGCCGCCCTGGACGACCCCGCCGCGCCGCCCGTGGCGTTCGTACGCGAGTGGGCGGCGCTGCTGGAGGACTACCGGCGACGGGCCGGAACGCTGCTGGACAGCGGCCGGCTGGTCCAGCCGACGTTCGAGCCGGGCGAGGCGCTCCGGGCGAGGCCCGGTGACCCGCCCGCTCCCCACCACGAGCCGAACGAGCTGCAACGCCTGATCTACGAGAACCCGGCCTACCACGCGGCGGTCTTCACCGACCCGCGCTTCCTGCGCTACCGGGTGCTGCTCAACTACACGTACCTGCACCTGACCCGGCTCGGGCTCACGCCGCTCGACCGGTTCAGGGCCTGCCACCTGCTGGCCGACGCGGTGGAGGACGTCTACGGCCTGTCGGGGCTGGACGCCCTGCGCCGGTTCGCCGGGGCGGGTGAGCCCACGGAACCGTCACGCTGACGAGCACAGGCCGGTCGGGGGCGCCCGCCCGACGGCGCAGCCCGGCACCTCCTCGTCCGGGGTGCCGGGCTCGATGGACACGCCGGACTCAGAGCTTGACGAATCCCGACGGCTCGCCCTCCGGCGCACGGTGAGGCGGCGGTCTCACCCCCCGATCGCGGGCATGCTCTCGGGAGCGGTCTCCGCCGCCGGGACCGGAGTCGCGAGCAGCTCCACCAGGTGGTCCGCGATCGCGGAGATGGTGGGCTGCTGCCACAGCAGGGTCGCGGGGAGACGGCGGCCGAAGCGCTTCTCCAGGCGCCGCCTGACCATGACGGTCATCACCGAGTCCAGCCCCTGCTCGACGAGGGGACGCCGGATCGCCAGGTCCTCGGGGGCCGTCCTCATCACGGCCGCGATCTCCGCGCGGATCTCGGGCAGGACGCGCTCGCGCAGGTCCTCGGGCGCCAGTCCGGCGAACGACTCCGCCGGTCCCCGGAGATCCTCGTCGGCCGGGGCGGGCGCGTCGATCACCGGATAGCGGAGTCCCGTGAGGTGTCCCACCACCCGGCCGTCCACGTCGGCCAGGAGCGCCCGGACGGTGTCGTCGGCGGCCGGGTCCACGGCCGCGTGGACGATCACCGTCGAGGGCGGCGTGCCGGTCAGCACCACCTCGTCGATGTGCACGACCATGCGCAGCACCGGGTCGCCGGGGAACACGCAGGGCGCCACGGACATCACCGCGTCCAGCGCCGGCGCCCAGCTTCCCGGCTCCCCGGTGCGTACCGTCGCCCGCAGCGCACCGTCTCCGGCCAGCAGCGTCCCGATCGTCCAGCCGAAGCCCGTCGAGGGCACGCCGACGGCGGCCAGCCGCCGGTGCACGAACCCGGGGTCGATCGGGGTGAGAGCGCCGGCGTCCGGCAGCACGTCGGGTTTCACCTGGCCGGGGGCGGCCACGTCGGCGGTGACGTGCACCAGCCAGGCGGGTTCGGGCTCGCCAGGCCCGGCCGGCGTGCGGGCCGCGAGCCGTACCGCCGGCGGCTCGTGCACGACCTGGACCTGCCTGCGCTCCGCGGTCATCAGCGGATGCGTCATCTCCACGTCGGTGAGCGTGACGTCCTCGTCCTCGGCTGCGTGCAGGAACGTGTTGACCAGCACGGCGGCGGGCACGATCTCGACCCCGTTGAGCGCGTGGCTGCCGGGGTAGGGCCGGTTGGCGTCCTCCAGGCTGGTCCGCCACATCCGGGTCCGGCTGCCCGCGAGGCTGGTCGCGGCGCCGAGCAGGGTGTGGGAGTGCACGTCGTGCCCGCGGTTGCCGTCGTCGGCGTACGCCTCGCGCCAGTGGCGGCGGTGCTGCCAGGCGTACGGCGGCAGGTCGGCCAGGCCGCCGGCAGGCTGCAGCCGGCTCCAGTCCACGTCGACGCCGTGACAGTGGGCCGTGCCCACCGCGACGAGGAAGGTCGCCGCCTCCGGCTGGTTGCGGCGCAGTGACGTGCCGACGAACACGTCCTCGAACCCGTTCTCCGAGAGCGTCTCGGTGACGGAGTGCGCGACCACGGGGTGAGGCGAGATCTCCAGGAACACGCGGTAGCCGTCCTGCGCCGCGGCCGTCGTCGCCGCGGCCAGCCGCACGGGGTCGCGGAGGTTCGCCGCCCAGTACGCGCCGTCCAGGATCGGCGTCGACCGGGGGTCCGCCAGCGCGGTCGTGTACATGGGGATGCGGGGCGCCCCGAACGAGAGATCGGCCGTGGCGGCGGCCAGTTCGACGGCCAGGGGCTCCATGTGCGGGCTGTGGAAGGCGACGTCCGACGCCACCCGCCGCACCACGATGCCCTCGGCCGGCCACTCGTTCACCACCTCCTCGACGGCGGCGACGTCGCCGGACAGCACGGTGGAGCCGGGCGCCGACGCGATCGCGGCCACCAGGTCGGTCCGGCCGGCCAGCCGATGGGCCGCCTCCTCGAAGGACAGGCCGACCATCACCATGGCGCCCTTGCCCTCGGCCCGGCGCAGCAGGCGGGAGCGGCGGCAGATCAGGCGGGCGCCGTCGGCGACGGACATCGCGCCGGCCGTCACCGCCGCCGCGATCTCGCCGACGGAGTGGCCGATGACGGCCTCCGGCGCGACCCCGTACGCGTTCCAGAGCCTGGCGAGGCCCAGCTGCATCACGAAGATCATGGTCTGGACGCGGTCGATGGTGTCGAGTTCGCCGTCGGCCAGGACCTGCCGGGGTGAGAAGCCGATCTCCTCGGCGAAGATCGGCTCCACCTCGTCGACGAGGGACGCGAACTCCGGCACGGCGAGCAGCTCCCGCCCCATCCCGCGCCACTGGCAGCCCTGCCCGGAGAAGACCCAGAGCGGCCCGGGACCGGGCTCGGGCAGCACGTCCCCGGTGAGTACGGCCTCGGCCGGCACGTCCTCCGCGAGCCTGCGCAGGCCGGCCGCCAGCTCGTCCGCGCCCGCCCCGACCACGACGGCGCGGCGGGCCAGGTGGGTGCGCCGGAGCGCCAGCGTGTGGCCCGCCGACGCCAGGTCGAGCCCGCTGTCCAGGTGATCGGCGAGCTTGCCCGCGTACTGCCGCAGCGCCTGCTCCGACGCGGCCGACAGGGGGAACAGCCGCTCCCCCGTCACCTCGTCCCCGGGCGCCTCCTGGGCGGGAGGCGCCTGCTCCAGCACGATGTGCGCGACCGTGCCGCCGTAGCCGAAGCTGGAGACGCCCGCCCGGCGCGGGTGGTCGCGCTCCGGCCAGGCCGATCGCCCGGTCACCACGCGCAGGCCCGAGTCCTCCCATGGGATGGCCTCGTTCAGGGTGGTCAGCACGCTCGGGGGGATCTCACCGCGGTCGAGGGCGAGGACCGCCTTGATGACGCCGGCGATGCCGGCGGCGCCTTCGAGATGACCGATGTTGGACTTGACCGAGCCGATGAGGCACGGGTCGCCGGGGGGCCGCGGCGTGCCGTACACGGAGGAGAGCGCCCCCGCCTCCAGCGGGTCGCCGAGCCGGGTCCCGGTGCCGTGGGCCTCGATATAGTCGACGGTGGACGGCGCGACGCCCGCCTGCCGGCAGGCCTTGATCATCACGTGTTCCTGGGCCTCGCCGCACGGCGCCATGATGCCGTTGGTGTGCCCGTCCTGGTTCACCGCGCTGCCGATGACGAGCGCGAGGATCCGGTCGCCGTCGCGCTGGGCGTCGGACAGCCGCTTGAGCACGACCACGCCGCAGCCCTCGCCGCGTCCGTAGCCGTCGGCCGACGCGTCGAACGACTTGGACCGCCCGTCGGGGGCCAGCGCTCCGGCGGTGCCGAGCGTGAGGGTCTGGCCCGGGGTGACCAGCAGGTTGACGCCGCCGGCGAGGGCGACGTCGCTCTCGCCGAGCCGCAGGCTCTGCGCGGCCAGGTGGAGCGCGACCAGCGACGCCGAGCAGGCGGTGTCGACCGCCATGCTGGGCCCGCGCAGGTCGAGCGAGTAGGAGATGCGGTTGGCGACGGCGCAGGTGGCGGCGCCGATGCCGGTCCACGCCTCGATCTGGGGCAGGTCCTCCAGCAGACGGCCGCCGTAGTCGGCGGTGCAGACGCCGACGAACACCCCGGCGTCGGTGCCGGCCAGCCGGTGCGGCGGCAGGCCGGCGTGCTCCAGGGCCTCCCACGCGGTCTCCATCAGGATCCGCTGCTGGGGGTCCATCAGCTCGGCCTCGCGGGGCGACAGGCCGAAGAACTCCGCGTCGAAGCCCTCGATGTCGCTCAGGAAACTGCCGTGGCGCACGGCGTCGCGCAGCGCGGCGGCGTCTTCCGGACTCCGGTTCTCATACCGGCGCCAGCGTTCGGCCGGCAGCGGCCCGGTCGTGTTCCGGCCGGAGCACAGCAGGTCCCAGAACTCGTCCGGTGAGCGGGCGTCGCCGGGAAGGCGGCAGCCGATCCCGACCACCGCCACTGGTTCCACCCGCGGACTGTCGACCATCTGCGTTGGTTTCCCTTCGGTTCATACCCATGGAGGAGTGTCGATGATCTTGATGACGGCGCCGGAGACGGTCACTCCAGGCCCGGTGCCGAGCATCAGCATGTGGTCGCCGGGGCGCAGCTGCCCGGTCGTCAGCAGGTGGTCGAGGGAGAGGATCTGGTCGCTGGCCCCGCAGTGGCCGATCGTGCGGCCGTAGTCCCAGGTCGAGCGGGACATCGGCAGGTCGAGCATGGCCATGCAGCGCTGTTCGACGATCTCTTCGGAGTAGTTCATGAACGCCACCCGGGCGAGATCGCGGGCCTCGATCCCGCTCTCGGCCAGCGCGCGCTCGACGATCTCCATCAACGCCCGCTGGATCTTGAACAGCGCCGAGGTGGCCTCGCCCTTGGGCATGACCTGGTGCCGGAACTGCTCGTTCCTGGTCGCGAAGCTCATCCGGCGCCCGACCGTGACGCCCGGCGGGAACAGGGGTTCGCTGCCCCGGTGCAGCTCCTCGGCCTCGGCCACCGTCGTCGTGCAGACCGACGTCAGCCGCGCGAAGCCCGTCTCCTTGGTGAGCACGAGCGCGCTGGCCGCGTCGCCGCCGATGTAGCCGGGGCCCATCCGCCACCGGTCCATCAGCGGGGTGCCGTAGTTGTCGGCGGCTACCAGCAGGGCGGCCTGCCGGCCGGGGGCGGCGTCCAGGTGGCCGGCCGCGAGTTCCAGGGCGATGAACATCCCGTTGCAGCCCTGCCGGACCTCGGTGGCCAGGACGTCCCCGCCGACGAGGTGACGCTGCAGGTAGGAGTGCGGGGGCCAGCCGTCCGGCCCCTGGTGCCAGGTCGAGGCGTACAGGAGGAGGTCCAGATCGGCCTGCGCCCGCCCGCTGCGCTTGAGCGCGCTCCGCGCCGCGTGCAGGGCCATCTCCGGGGCCGGCACGTCACCGGCCACCGCCGCCCCGGCCAGGTTGTGCAGCTCGGCCTCCTCGGCTGGATACCAGCCTTTGGCGACGGCTTTCGCGACGCTGACGACGGTCCGGGGCACGAAGGCTCCCACTCCGCTGATGTACGTGTCCGCCAACTTCATGACTCTGCCCTCGTCCCGGCTAGACGGATTCGAGCTCTCGGACCATCGCCACGATGGTCACGACGTCCCGGAAGTTGTCGGGGTCGAGCTTCGCCGCGGGGATCGCGACGCCGAGGTCCCTGCGCAGGAAGTTCAGCAGCCGCGCCGTACGCAGGGAGTCCAGGAGGCCCGACACGAGGAGCGGGGTCGTCTCGTCGACCTTGATGTCGTCGCCGTCCAGGACGAGGTTCTCCTGGACGAAGACGACCAGTCTCTGCGTGAGCTCGGTCATGCGCGTGCCCCTTGCGTGACGGGAGAGGTGGACAGGACCCTGAACGCCGCCGCGGCGACGGACGTCCCGGAGCCGAACCCGACCATGAGCAGGTGGTCGCCGGCCACCAGCCCGCCGGTCGCGATCAGGTGCTCGAAGGCGATGAACTGGTCCACCGCGCCGCAGTGGCCCACGCGCCTGCCGTAGTCCCAGGTCGTCTGGTCCTCGTCGATGCCCAGCCAGGACATCTGCCCGTCCAGGTCCTCGCGGCGGCCGTGCGGGAAGGCGACCCGCGTGATGTCGGAGAGCCCGATCCCGGCCTCGTCCAGGGTCTGTTCGACCTGCTGCATCATCGTCTTCTGGATCGTCAGGTGGATCCCGGTCCCCTGCGCCTTGAGCAGCCGCTGGCGGAACTCCTCGTGGCGGTCACCGAAGCTCAGCCCCCTGCCGACGGTGGCGTCCGGGGGGAACAGGGGGTAGGCGCCGTCGTTGACCGCGTCGGCCTCGGGTATCACCGTGGCGTTCACCGACAGGAGCTCGGCCATGCCGTACTCCTTGCCGAGAACGAGCGCGGCCGCGGCGTCGCCGATCAGCGCCCCGGGCGTCATCCGCCAGCGGTCCACCAGCGGGGTGCCGTGGTTGTCCGAGGAGACGACCATGGCGGTCCGCCGGTCCTCGCCGGCCCGCAGGTAGCTCGCCGCCAGCTCCAGCGAGCTGATCATCCCCACGCAGCCGCTCCGGATCTCGAACGCCGGAACGTTCCCGCCGAGGAGGTGCTTCTGCAGGTAGTGCTGAGGTTGCCAGCCGTTCGGGCCCTGGTGCCAGACCGACGGGTAGAGCAGGAGGTCGAGCTCGCGCGGGGAGGACTCACCCCAGCGGTCGTACGCGTCCAGGACCGCGAGCCGCGCCATCTCGGGCGCGGGCATGTCGCCGGCCACCGCCGTGCCGATCTGCTGAAATCGCTCGGCCTCCTCCTCCGGATACCAGCCCTCGCGAACCGCCTGCTCGACGCTCACACTGTCAGGCACATAAACGCCGAGGCTCCTGACGAACATGTTGGATGTACGCACACGTCCCCTAACTCGTCGACGATCCCGGGCAACGGTCCTCGGGCAGCGTGAGGCGGCTCATCCGATTTATTTCGGGCCCGGGATATCAATCGGCTCCCGACCGGCGGGTGAATACAACGGAATGGTCCGGCGAGCCGTCAGCAAGGATAGGGGCCGATCCTCGGATAAGGCAATATGTCCGCGAGCGATCCGGCCCGCGACATTCCGTAATCGAGATCCGACGGAACGTGTCGCATTTCGGAAATGCTTCTTTCCGCTTCACGCCGCCATTTCCGCGAATGTGACGGCCGCGAATCCGGCGCCGGACCCGGCGCTATTCACGCTCGGGCCCGGCGCGCGTCGTCTCAGGCGGGCACCTTCGTGCAGACGATGTCGTTGAGTTTGAACTGGGCCGGAACGGGGTTCGTCCCGGTGGCGGTCGCCGAGAAGCCGAAGCTCTGGCTGGAGCCGGGGCCGATGTAGGAGTTGTGGCCGGCGTCGCGGGCGGTCACCTGGGCGCCGGTCTGGGTCACCGTGGCGTTCCAGGCGTTCGTGATCTGCTGGTTGCCCGACCAGGCCCACGTCACGGTCCAGTCGTCGACGGGGGTCGTGCCGGTGTTCCTGATGGTCACGGTGCCGTTGAAGGCGCCGTTCCAGGCGCCGGTGGCGTAGGCGACCTCACAGGAGGTGCCCAGCTTGAGCCCGCCGCGCAGGAAGGTCGCGAAGTTGGCCCAGGTGGGGTTCAGCGTGCCGGTGCCCACGGTCTCGGAGCAGTCGGTGGTGGTGTAGACGGTCTGGTTGCCGTACTGGGCGGGGTCCATGATCTGGGACATCATGTGGTCCGCGGCGGGCACCGAGACGAAGGTGGCGTCGCCGCACTGAGCCTTGATCCTGTTGTAGAGCAGGACGCTCTGCCCGTGCGGCACCAGGAAGTCGGCCTGGCCGTGCAGGAACATCAGCGGCGGGTCGTTGGCGTCGACGTAGGTCATCGGGTTGGCCTGGGCCACCTTGGCCGGGCAGGTCTGGATCGGGCAGCCGACCAGGAGGGATTCCGGGGAGGCCGGGGAGTCGTGGTCGAGCCCGCCGGTCGGCAGGTTCTGCGCGTTCATCTGCAGGAAGTCGGTCGGGCTGTAGAAGGCGAGTCCCACCTGCACGGCGCTGGAGACGCCGGTCGTGCCGACGGTGCCCTCCAGCGCCGCCACCCCGCCGGACAGGGTGGCCATCTCCGTCAGCCAGCCGCCCGAGGAGTCGCCCATGATCGCGAAGCGGTTCGGGTCGATCTGGTATGTCGCGGCGTTCGCACGCAGCCAGCGGATGGCCGCCTTGATGTCGTGCACCTGGGCCGGGAAGATCGCCTGTGCGCTGTTCCGGACGCTGACGCCGGCCACGGCGAAGCCCAGGGGGTTGAAGATCGCCGCGATCGCGTCCGTGCCGGCCTTGCCGTCGTCGCTCGTCCACGCCGAGCCGGTGTGCCAGATCAGCAGCGGCCGGGGCGTGATGCCGGTGGACGGCAGGTAGAGGTCCAGCAGATGGCCCTTGCTGCCGGCCGGTTGTGCGGGCGCGTAGGCGATGTCGGTGACCACCTGCGCGGCGTGGGCCGGCGGCGCCGAGGCCACCGACACACCGACGGCGGCCAGCACGGTCATCGCCATGCCGACGATCATGGCCGTGCGGATTCGAGCTTGCATGGTGCGACTCCGGTTGGTCGGATGATCGCCGCTTCCCCGGTCCCCGGCCATAGCGCCTGCTAGAACCCTGCTAGAACAATGTCCTGCTCGAGTGTCGCGGCTCACATCGATATGGGCGGGGAGACGATATGACACGTAAGTGACGCTGGTCAAAGTTTTCCGCACTTCATCCAGACCGGACTGAAAAAGCGGCATAAATCGTACTTTGTGGATCACAGGGCTCGAAGGCCGACCAGATCATCCATGGCGTGCACAGGCGGTCGGATAAGCACCCACGGGGCCTTGACAAGCCACTCGGCAAGCGACACCGGCCTTACCGGCAGTAAACACCCGCGCAACCTCGGGTTAACGCCGTGAAAGTTTCATCCTCTTGCCCCGGCCGATTCGACGTGACAATCTTTCCAACGCCGGGTTGGTGATAATGTCCACCGTGATGATCACCCCCCAGTCGCAGGAGGACGAATGCGAAAGGCACGCGCTGTTCTCGTCTCGGCCGTCATGGTCCTCGGAGTGTCGCTGACGATCGGCGCCGCCCCGGCGCACGCCGAAAGGCTGGCAGGCGTCTTCAGGGACTACTCGGAGTGCCAGCGGATCGGCAGCCACGGCATAAACCAGGGCTGGTGGGACGACTATTCATGCGAGTGGGAAGGCCGTTACCGCTACTACTTCCTCTACGCGTGACACCGTGAGCCGCGCGCACCCCCGGGGCTGAGGGGCCGGACCGGGGGGCGCGTGTGTCTCACCGTTCTTCCTGCCGGTCGCGAGGCCGGCCGGTGCCGGTCAGCGGTGCAGCAGGATCGGCAGGCGGGCCCAGCCGTGCGCGATGAAGGACGGCACGTGGGGCAGCTCGCTCTCGTCCACGGCCAGCCGGAGGTCCGGGAAGCGGGCGAACAACGCGGGCAGGGCGGTGAGCGCCTCCAGCCGGGCGAGCGGAGCCCCGATGCAGCGGTGCACGCCGATGCCGAAGGCCAGGTGCTCGTCGCGTTCCTTGGTCGGGTCGAACCGGTCGGCGTCCGGGCCGTGCTGGTCGGGGTCGTGCCCGGCCGCCAGGTAGCTGGTGATGATCGCGTCGCCCGCCTCGATCCGTACGCCGCCGATCTCGATCGGCTCGATGGCGAAGCGCAGCGGCAGGTTGGCGATCGACGGCGTCCAGCGCAGCGTCTCCTCGACCACCGCGTCCCAGGAGACCTCTCCCGACAGGACCCGCTGCAGGTGGTCCGGATGGGTGAGCAGGGCGTGCACCGCGTTGCCGATCAGGTTGACGGTGGTCTCGTGCCCGGCCGCGATGAGGAGCAGCAGGGTGTCACGCAGCTCGTCGTCGGTGAGCGAGTCGCCGCTGTCGCGGACGTTGATCAGCTCGGTGGTCAGGTCGTCGCCCGGGTGCTCGCGCTTGTGGGCGACCAGGGCGGGCAGCACGGTGCCGATCCGGACGGCCGTGGCAGCCGCCTGCTCCGGGGTGGCGGTGGTGTCCATGATGGCCTCCATCACCTGGGCCATCTCCTCCCGCATGCCCTCGGGGACGCCGAACAGCTCGCAGATCACCCGCATCGGCAGCGGGTGGGCGTAGGCGGCGCGGAGGTCGACGGCCTGGCCCCGGGGCTGCGCGGCCATGGTGTCCAGCAGTTCCGCGACGATGTCCTCGACGATCGGCTGCATGGCCTTGGTACGGCGCGCGGTGAAGCTCGGGGCGATCAGCTTGCGCAGCCGCCGGTGCTCCTCGCCGTAGGCGCTGAGCATGTTGGACACGCCGATCCAGGTCATGATCCAGGTCCAGCCCGGCTCGGCGAGCGCCTGGGGCAGCAGCCGCCAGTGCCGCTTGTCCTTGCTGACCAGCGGATCGAGGATGAGCTGCTTGAGCAGGTCGTGCCGGGTCACCGCCCAGGCCGGGATGCCTCCCGCGAGCTCTACGAGGACCAGGGCGCCGAGGTCGCGTAGTCGGCGGACCTCGCCGGGGAGGTCGGAGCCGAAGGGATCGAGGACGACGGGGGCCGCATTGCCCACGGGGATTCTCCTGGCTGGTCGGGACGGATCGGGGTGAAGCGCACCGGCAGGTGCGCCAGCGCGCGATGGAACGGGCCGGGCCGCCACGACAGCTCGTCGCGGGGGACGGTCAGTTCGAGGTCGCACAGGTGAGAGGTCAGGCGTTCGATCGCGGTCATCGCGATGAGCACGGCCGGGTCGCTGGCCGGGCAGCGGTGCGACCCGGCGCCGAAGCCCAGGTACGCGCCGCCGTCGGAGCGCAGTTCCTCGGGGATGCCGGTGGGCTCGGTGTTGGCCGCGGCGTAGGAGACGAGGACCAGCTCGGCCGGCTGGATCCAGGTGCCGTGGAAGTGCACGGGCTGGAGCGTGAAGTACGGGCCGTAGTTCGCCATGGCGGGCTCGGCGCGCAGGGCTTCCATGAGGGCGTCGTACGTGCTGAGCGCGCCGTTGGTGAGCGAGCTGTAGTAGCGGTCGTCGCTGACCATCCGGGAGATCGTGTTGGAGATCAGGTTGGCCATGGGGTCGTAGGTGGCGGCCGTCACCAGCACGAGGGTCTCCGCCAGCTCGTCGGTCCGCAGCATGGCCGGATGGTCCATGAACCAGGAGGTCAGGTCGTCGCCCCGCTGGGCGTGCTTGGCCTGGATCAGCTCGCCGATGTAGCGGCTGAACGCCTCGCTGCCCCGCGCGCCCGTCTCGCCGTCGGCCTCCATCATGTCCGACAGGGCCTGGACCAGGCCTTCGCTGTCGGAGTCGGGCCGCCCGAAGAGCAGGTTGAAGACGCGGGCCGGGATGAGCCGGGCGAAGTCGGCGACCAGGTCGGCCTCGCCCTTCGTGGCGAACCGGCCGATGAGCGAATCCGACACCTCGGTCACCAGCTGGCGCAGCTTGTGCGGCTGGATCTGCTGGAAGCAGTCGGCGATCACCTTGCGGTAGCGGGCGTGCTCGGCGCCGTCGGAGAACAGCGCGTTCGGCCGGTAGCCGAGCATCGCGATCACCCCGCCGGTCTCCGGGGTCTCGGGGAGCCGCGCCTGCCAGGCGCCGGAGTTCTTGCTCCAGAAGCCGCCGGCGTTGGTCAGCACGTCCAGGGCGGCCCGGTAGCCGATCACCAGGTGGGCCTCGACGCCCGGGGCGATCTCCACGGGCGCGACCGCGCCGTGCCGCGCGCGCAGCTCCGCGTAGACGGCCTGCGGGTCTCTGGCGTACTCGGGCCCGTACAGGCGCCCGGCGTCGGGCATGTAGCGCAGGGTCATGACAACACCAGCTCTCTGACGTGCTCCACCAGCGCGATCAGCGAGGCGCGGGCGGAGGCGGGGTCGCGGGCGTCGCACACCATCAGCGGCGTGCGCGGGTCCAGGTCGAGCGCCTGGCGCACGGACTCCAGCGGGTAGTCCGGCGAGTCGGGGAAGTGGTTGACGGCCACGGCGTAGCGGATGCCGGAGTTCTCCACCAGGTCGAGCACGGCGAAGCTCTCGTCGATGCGGCGGGTGTCGGCCAGCACCAGGACCCCCAGCGCGCCGCGTACCAGCTCGTCCCACAGGACCTGGAAGCGGGTCTGTCCCGGCGCCCCGAACAGGTAGAGCACGACGCCCGGCAGGGTGAGGCGGCCGAAGTCGATCGCGGTGGTCGTGGTCGTCTTCTCGTTCACGCCGGTGAGGTCGTCGACCAGCGTGCCCGCCTGGGTGAGCACCTCTTCGGTGTTGAGGGGCTTGATCTCCGAGAGCGCGCCCACGATGGTCGTCTTGCCCACCCCGAACGGCCCTGCGATGACCAGTTTGACCGGGATGTGCTCGGCGCTGACGCGACTGTCAGAGAGCGCGGAGGCCATTGAGTACCAACTCCAAGATCTCGATGTCGGGCAGGTCGGTGGCCGGCGGATCGCGGGTCAGCAGCGTTCCGCCGCCGACCAGCCCGGCGACCAGCAACCGCACCACGCAGTAGGGCAGGCCCAGGTGCGCGGCGCACTCGTACACCGACAACGGCCCGTCCCGCAGCAGGGCCAGCAGATGCGAGCCCGGAGGGTCCAGCCCGTTGGTGGCGGCGTCGGGCGCGATGTAGACCAGGGTCGTCCGCTGGACGCTGATGTGCTCGGGCACGGTCAGTCTCGCGGCGGCCATGTAGTCCGGGACGACCCGCCGCCGTTGTCGTCCTGAGGTCATGTCCGCACGCCCTGCACCCTGGCCGCGCTGGCCTCGTCGAGAGCCTTGATCAGCTTCTGCACCTGCAGCTGCACCTCGTAGGCCAGCGCGCCGACGTTGACCGCCCCGGTGGCGGCGACGACGATGGCGGCGCGGTCGCCGGCCGGGGCGATGTAGTAGTAGCCGCTGTCGGCCGAGATGACGATGTCCACCACCCCGCCTTCGGAGCCGCCGCTGAGGCCGTCGCACAGGGCGCGGGCGGCCCCCAGCACGGAGCTCGTCATGGCGGCGGCGCGCTCGCCGGTCTCGGTCGTCACGTCGGCCGAACCGCCGAGGATCAGCCCGTCACGGCTCAGCACCACGCCTCGCGTGACCCCGGGCAGCGCCATCAGGGGCGACAGGACCCAGGACACGTCGAGGGACAACGCGCGTCCCTTGGTCGGAACACGGCCAGAAGCGCTGTGAGCGTCCATGGAACGGTCAATTCCCTTCGGTGATGTCGTGCTGCTGGGTCGGGAGCGCTTCGCGGCGGCCCGCTTCGGCTCCGATCTGGAAGTCCCCCCACCGCTTCTGGGCAGCCTCCGGGGTGGTGAGCACCTTGCCGTCGGGGCCCTGGGAACCGCCCGCGCCGGGCCGGGGGCCGGACGCGGGGCGCGGCGGCGACTGGCGGCGACGCTGCGGCAGCGGGGCCAGGTCCTCTCCTGTCTGTTGCCGCGTCTCCGCCGCGGGCTCGGTCCGCGCGAACGAGGCGACGGGCGCCGACGCCACGGGCTCCGGCCGGAAGGCGGGGGCCGCGGCGCGGACCGGCTCGGGCGCCAGCACCGACGGCCGGCTGTGCTCCGGCATCTCCACGAGCAGGGCGGTGGGGATGTTCAGCACGGCCTGCACGCCGCCGAAGGCGCTCTTCTTGACCGTGACCTGCAGGCCGTAGTGCGCGACCTGGCGGCCGATGGCGGCCCAGCCGGTGTGGGGCGGGTTGCCCAGGTCGACGAGGCGGGCCGGCTGGGTGCCGCTCAGCAGGCGGGTGGCGCGGGCGTACTGCTCCTCGTTGAGTCCGACACCGGCGTCGTCGATGACGATGGCGGCGCCGTTGTTGGTCTCGTGCACGGCGATGGTCACCTTGAGCGTGCCGTAGGAGTGGTGGACCGCGTTGGCCAGCAGCTCGGCGGTGATGAACAGGATCGACTCCGCGGCGCGGGCGGCGACCCCGATCCGGCGGCGCAGGTGGTTGGCGGGGCCCTCGATGCGCTGCTCGAAGTTCTCCACCCGGGAGATGGCGCCCACCATCAGGTCCACCAGGTAGGTGTCGTCACGCGACAGGCCGGGCGTGGCGCCGCACGCGATGCCGGTCACCTGGACGCGGCGGATGATCAATTCGTTGAACATGTCGAGTCCCAGCACCTCGCGCAGGAGCGCGGTGTGCTCGTCGCCGCTGTAGCGCTGTTGCACACCGGCGAGCAGGTCCTGGGCGCGCAGCGCCTGGGTCTGCACGCGGGACATCGCGCCCCTGATGACCGCCTGGGCCGCTTCGTCGATACGCTCGCCCTCCTCTCTGACGCCGCGGGTGAACGCGTCGAGGAGGGCGCGGTGCTGCCTGTCGACGTCCGTGCCCGCGAGCGCCTGGTGCTGCACGCCGGGCACGATCACGTGCGGGCTGCGCAGGTGGGACAGCAGGGCGGGGACGCGCTTGGTGATCAGGTGCTCGGTCTCGGCGCGGACGAGCTCCTGCTGGGCGCGGGCCTCGCGCAGCAGCTCCGCGCTCTCCTGGGCCTGGCGCTCCGCGTGGGCCAGCCGCTGCTCGGTGGCGCTGGTCTCGCGCGTCCGGTGTTCGTGTTCCTGGCGGGCCTGGGCGAGCTGCCCGCGGGCCTGGGCGAGATCGCGGCGTACGCGCACGTGGTGGAGGAGGACGCCCACGAGGGCCAGGGCGAGGACCAGGGCGATGATCGCTGCGGGAACGCTGAAGGAGTCTGGCGGCATGACAAGTCCTGGGGTCGAGGAGAGCCGGCGGAAAGATGTCGACCGCCGAAGAGTTTGCTAGCGGCGCGTGGGGTTCTCGCGCGGCGTCCGGCCTGGACCGCGTCGGCGTTGACCGAGCCCTTCCGCGACGTGGGCACGGCTGCGTGCCCGGTGCGGCTCTGCCTGAGGCAGGGCGGGGCCAAGCGACATGTGCATCCTCAGTCTCAGTCGAACGACGGCCAACAGGGAAACCAGTATTCCCGCTTGGTCACGATAGTCAACCGTGTGTAAGGTCTTCAGTGCATTCCGTCGCGCAAATTGTCCCGATTTGTTCCGATTGCGGTGGCGTCGGGACTATTGGGCGCAGGGCACGCCGACCCCATGGAACCGGACCCCTCCCCCGTCCCCTCCGGCCGGCACCGCCTGACGCGGGCCGTCCGGGTGGTCCGCGGCGGCCGGCCTCACCCTCCAGGCCGGGGAGATCGCCTTCGTCGGCCTGTTCGCCGAGGAGATCGGGCCTTCAGGCGAGCAGCTCGACCGCGCCGAGGCGGCCTGAGCGGGGGTTCGGCCGGTCGATGCCCTCCGTCAGAGGGAACGCGATCCCCTTTTCTCACCCGTACGATCACCATAAATGGATAAAGAAGTCCCATGGGGAAGGTGTTCCACTTCGACCCGGGCAACGCCCATTTTGAACACCTTTGGAGAAATGCGGGCGAAAGGCGAAGGTTCTGAACAGAAGAACCGAATAGGGTGTCTTTAGGTACACGCCTGAGCTGCCCGAATCGCTGAATCACCGGGAGACAGCGCCCGGACGAATTCGGCGCACAGGCGGGGCCGCGCAAGCGGGCCACCTCGCAAGCTCTGCCGTGCGAAGGGAGCCGGCAATGACCAATCCACGCTACGCACGACCGCAGGAGACGTCCCGAGGTCAGGTGCCTCCACAAGCCCGTCAGGAAACGCCGCAACAGGCGCCTGCCCGGCCCACGATGGAGGCGCCCCAGCCGACCGGCTGGGTCGGCTGGGTGGCACTCGCCGGCATCGGGATGATGATCCTGGGATGCTTCCAGGCCTTCATGGGTCTGGTGGGGATCTTCAACACCGACTTCTACGTCGTCACCGCCAACAACCTGGCGATCCCCGTCAACTACACGGCCTGGGGATGGTTCCACCTGGCCATGGGTGTGATCGTCTTCCTCGCCGGCGCCGCGATCATGACGGGCAAGACCTGGGGGCGAGTGGTCGGCATCACCCTCGCCGCCCTCCAGGCGCTCGTCAACTTCGCCTGGCTGCCCGCGTACCCGGTCTGGTCGACGATCGTCATCGCCTTCGACGTCCTCGTCATCTACGCGCTGGCCGTCCACGGGAGGGAGATGAAGGCGTTCGACCGCGGCGCTGTCCCATAGGACGCTGATCGAGGAATCGGCGCTGCTTCGGCGGCGCCGATTTCTCGCGGCCGTCGTCGGGCAACGGTCCAGCGCGAGCCAGGATGCCACGGTGGTTCCCCTCGGGAGGGATGGCCTGGTCAGCGCGGTCGGAGACCAGGCCGCAGGGTTGGCGAAGCCGCCGCGTCAGTCTCCGGTCTTGCGCTCGCGTTCGTACGCGGCGTTGATGCGCAGCGCCTCGGCGAGCTGGTCTTCCAGGACGATGATCCGGCAGGCGGCTTCCACGGGGGTGCCCTGGTCGACGAGTTCCCTGGCACGGGCCGCGAGGCGCAGCTGGTAGCGGGAGTAGCGGCGGTGGCCTCCGCTGGAGCGTCTCGGCTCGATCAGCTTGGCGGTGCCGAGGGCCCGCAGGAACGTGGGGGTGACACCGAGCATCTCGGCTGCCGCACCCATGCTGTAGGCGGGGTAGTCCTCATCCTCGAACCGGTCGTCGGCCTCGTGTGTGACGCTGCCCGCGGTGCCGCCCGGGCGGGCGCCGGGTGTGTGGGTTTGATCCATAGATGCCTTTCATCATGCGAACAAGGGCCCCGGCGCCTGTATGCGCCGGGGCCCGAAGAGGTTCAACACCATCTACCGGCCATTCGGCCGGCCTACTGTATTCCGCATCCGCCCTGATGTGCGGCGGTGATGCGGGGATCGCGAATGCGTGACCGTAGACCACCTTCCAATCTTGTGGAACTGCGGCACCCGTCCGGCGGGACTCAGCCGGCGACGGGCGATCCTTCGATGGCGTTCAACACTCCCTTCCTCAACTTGCCGGACTGACTGTCCACTTCCACTTCGGCAGCGCGTCCACGATCAGGACCCCTTACCACTGCGTTGGCCCATCACGTCCGACCTTCTGCCTTCACCTACTCAAACCTCGTCACGGGCAGTTCGTCGTGTTGCGGTAACTCTTCTGCTGCCCGGCGGATCCGTTCCTTTCGATGACAGGAACTCTAGCGCGTACGTCTTCGGATGTCTACTACGGCGAACATAGATTTTCGGTTCCAGGCCTCCGCCCCGGCCGGGTACCTGGAAAGGGCGTCGGACGCCGTGCGGGCTGATGCGACGGAGCCGGCGAGGCCGGGGTCCTCGCCGGAAACAGGGCTCAGCTACGTACGGCCAGGTCCTGGGCGAGATGGCCGATGACGTCGCGGGCGTCGTCCTCGATGCCGTTGATGAAGGTGGATCTGCGCCGCCGCAGCATGGGCAGGCCCAGCGCGTACAGTCCCGGGCTGTCGACCACGCCGCCGTCGTGGCGCAGCCGGCCCTTCTCGTCGACCACGGGCACGTCCAGCCAGCCGTAATCGGGCCGGAAACCCGTCGCCCACACGATCGTGCGGATCTCGCCGCTGTTCAGATCGAGCTGCAGGCGCGCCGACTCGGGCACCCGGGTCGGCTCGAAGCTCTCGGGCGGGCCGACCTCGGCCTCGCGGCCGGACGTGCGCGCCCACGCGTCGAAGCCGTCGAGCAGGCGCCTCATCTTGAGGTCCGCGAGCGAGAACACGTTGCGCAGGCCGCCGGAGAACAGCGCGCGGCCGTCGCGCACGGCCGCCCAGCGGCCCACCAGCTCGACGCCCATCGCGGTGAGCGCGTTGAGGTCGAGCGTCGCGCGTTCGGGGGTGCCGACGAGCTGGGGCGAGGGCAGCCGCCTGGCCCGCGTGAGATCGTCGACCTCGTCGTAGCGCTGGTCCCACACGCCGGAGGCGTCCATCCACCACAGCACGTCGCGCCCGCGGTAGGTGCGGGGCAGCCGCACGTGCTCGCCCACCGAGAGGATCACCGGCCGGCCCGACCTGCGCAGCTCGGCGGCCAGTTGCACGCCGGTGGCCGACGCGCCCACGACGAGCACGCCGCCGTCGGGGAGCTGACCGGGTTCGCGGTAGCCGAACGGCGTCAGCTGCCGCACGGAGGACGGCACCGCCTCGCTGAACTTGGGCACCACCGGCTGGTTGCAGGCGCCGCTGGCGATGACGACCGCCCGGCAGCCGATCTCGCCGTGGTCCGTCGTCACGTCGTATCCGCCGTCGGTCCGCCGGACGGACGTGACGTTGGTGCTCGTTCGTACGGGAGCGCCCGAGAGCACGGCGAAACGCTCGATGAACTCGGTCACCTCCCCCATGGTCATGTAGCCGTCGGGGTCCGGGCCCTCGTAGCCGAGGCCGGGCAGGCGGCTCTGCCAGTTGGGGGTGAGCAGGCGGAAGGAGTCCCAGCGCTCGCGCCGCCAGGAGTTCGCCACCTCGCCGCGCTCCAGCACGACATGATCGATCGAACGGTCGCCGAGGAAGCGGCTCGCCGCGAGGCCCGCGTGCCCCGCCCCGATGACGACCGTTGTGACACGCTCGCTGATGACTCGGCCCTCAGGCGACTTCGACGGTGACGTCTGTCGGGTTGGTGATGGCGTCGAACACGGCCGAGCGCTTCTGCGACTGGGCCACCAGCGCCTCGATGTCCTGCTTCGAGGCGTCCGCGTCGATGTTGAAGGTCACCTTGATGTCGGTGAAGCCGTTGCGGACGTCGGCGTCGGCGCCGAGGATCCCGCGGATGTCGTGCTTGCCTTCGAGCGTCGCCTCGACCGAGCGCAGCTGGATGCCGCGGTTCTGCGCGACGGACGCGACGCCCGCCGTCAGGCAGCTGGCCAGGCCGACGAGGAGGTACTCGATCGGCGTGATGCCGTTGTCCTCGGCCGCGAAGACGTCAGGGTGGTCGGCGTCGAACACCGCTTCGTTCTTGTGGGTCTGCTCCTGCCCCAGACCGAAGAACTCCTTGACGGTGGTGGTGCTGTGGACGCCGTTCTGCCACTTGGAGGACGCCCGCCAGACGAACTGCGCGGCCTCCGGCGCGGTCTTCAGCACCTCGCGCGCGTCCAGCAGCGCCTGCACGTTCACTCCGTTGGCGACAGTCGTCATGTCCCGCACCCTTCGGCTACTTCCTGTACTTCCAGTAGGTATTTGACCATACACCCACGGTGGCGGCTACCATAGCTCCCATGTCACAGCCAGCCTCGACGCTCGCGGCCGGCATGGCCGGCACGGCCGGCACCGTGGAAACCCAGTATCTCGACCTGCCGCAGCCTGTCCCCCTCGACTGCGGCAGAGATCTGCACCCGGTGCGCGTAGCGTATGAGACCTACGGAGTCCTCTCGCCCCAGCGCGACAACGTCATCCTCGTGTGCCACGCGCTCAGCGGCGACGCCCACGCCGCCGGCCTGGCCAAGGTGCCGTCCGAGGAGAGCACCCGCGACGGGTTCGGGGCCGCCGACCGCGACGGCGCCGCCGGCAAGGGGCTCGGCTGGTGGGACGGGATGATCGGCCCCGGCAAGGCCTTCGACACCGACCGCTTCTTCGTCATCTGCACCAACCTGCTCGGCGGCTGCGGCGGCACGACGGGCCCGTCGTCCATCGACCCGGCGACGGGCAGGCCGTACGGGGCGGACTTCCCCGTGATCACGGTGGCGGACATGGTACGGACCCAGCGCGCGTTCCTGGACGTCCTGGGCATCGAGCGGCTCGCGGCGGTGGCCGGGGGCTCGCTCGGCGGGATGCAGGCCATGGAGTGGGCGGTCATGTACCCCGACCAGGTCGACGCCGTCGTGGCGATCGCCAGCACGCACGCGCTCCACCCGCAGGGCATGGCCTGGAACGCGATCGCGCGTGACTCGATCATGCGCGACCCCGCCTGGCAGGGCGGCCACTACTACGGCACGGGCCGGGCGCCCGACGGCGGCATGGGCGTGGCCAGGATGGTCGGCCACATCACCTACCTGTCCGCGCCGGCGCTCGACGACAAGTTCGGCCGGCGGCTGCAGTTCGCCGACGACCTCCGCTACACGATCACCGAGCCGGAGTTCGAGGTGGAGAGCTACCTGCGCCACCAGGCCGGCTCGTTCGTCAAGCGCTTCGACGCCAACACCTACCTCTACGTCTCGCGCGCGCTGACGTACTTCGACCTCGCGCGGCAGCACGGCGGCGGATCGCTGACGCGGGCGCTCGAAGGCGTCGCCGCGCGGACGCTGCTGATCGCCTTCAGCTCCGACTGGCTCTACCCGCCGAAGGCGTCGGAGGAGGTCGCGCGGGCGCTGCGCGACCTCGGCAAGCCGGTCGAGTTCGAGGTGATCGAGGCACCGTACGGCCACGACTGCTTCCTGCTCGAAGAAGCGCGCCAGACTCCCATGATCCGCCGGTTCCTGGCTCAGGGCGGGACCGGATGACGTCGAAGAAGAGGCCTTCGTGACCGACCAGTTTTCCCGTGCCGAACAAGCCCGCGAGTTCGGGTTCGAGACCCGGCAGCTGCACGCCGGGCAGCGGCCGGACCCGAACACCGGCGCCCGCGCGGTGCCGATCTTCCAGACGACCAGCTACGTCTTCGAAGATCCCGAGTCCGCGGCGGCGTACTTCAACCTGCAGGAGTACGGCAACACCTACTCGCGCATCATGAACCCCACCGTCGCGGTGTTCGAGGAGCGGGTGGCGAACCTGGAGGGCGGCTGCGGCGCGGTGGCGTTCGCCAGCGGGATCGCCGCGCAGGCGGCCGCGCTCTTCACGCTGCTGGAGCCGGGCGACCACGTCGTCTCGTCCTCGGCGCTGTACGGCGGGACGGTCAACCAGTTCAAGCACCTGCTGCGCAAGATGAACGTGGAGCTGACCTGGGTCGATCCGGACGATCCCGACGCGTGGCGCCAGGCGGTGCGCCCGAACACGAAGGCGTTCTTCGGCGAGACGATCGGCAACCCCGCCGGCAACGTGCTGGACATCGAGACCGTGGCGGCCATCGCGCACGAGCACGGGCTTCCGCTGATCGTGGACAACACGTTCGCGACGCCTTACCTGTGCCGCCCGATCCAGTGGGGCGCCGACATCGTGATCCACTCGGCGACCAAGTTCATCGGCGGCCACGGCACGAGCATCGGCGGCGTGGTCGTCGAGTCCGGCGCGTTCGACTGGTCCAACGGGCGGTTCCCGGTGGTGGCGGACCCGTCTCCGGCCTACCACGGCCTGCGTTTCCACGAGACGTTCGGCACGTACGGCTATCTGATGAAGCTGCGCGCGGAGACCCTGCGCGACCTCGGGGCGGCGCTCTCGCCGTTCAACGCCTTCCTGTTCCTGCAAGGGCTGGAGACCCTGTCGCTGCGGATGGACCGCCACGTCGAGAACGCGCGGGCGGTCGCGGCGTTCCTGGAGTCGCACGAGTTGGTCTCCAACGTGAGCTATGCCGGCCTGCCTGGCAGCAGATACCGGCCGCTGGTGGAGAAGTACCTCCCGCGCGGCGCCGGCGCGGTGTTCTCCTTCGACTGCGCGGGCGGCCGGGAGGGCGGGCAGAGCCTGATCGGCGGGCTGACGCTCTGGTCGCACCTGGCGAACGTCGGCGACGCGAAGAGCCTGGTCATCCACCCCGCGAGCACGACGCACCGCCAGCTCGGCGACGCCGAGCTGCGGGCGGCCGGCGTCGGGCCGGGCACGGTGCGGCTGTCGGTCGGCACCGAGTCCGTCGAGGACCTGATCTGGGATCTGGAGCAGGGGTTCGCCCGCGTCGCCAAGGCGATCGGGGAGAAGGAGGAGACGGCATGACCGAGCTCGGGCGTTACCAGGACCCGCTGACGATCCAGCGCGTGCTCCACGCCACCAGGTCGATCGCGATCGTGGGCCTGTCCGGCAACGAGCTGCGGGCCAGCTACTTCGTCGGCTACTACCTCAAGCGGCACGGCTACCAGGTGATCCCGGTGAACCCCCGGGAGAAGGAGATCCTCGGGGAGACCTGCTACCCGAGCCTGCGCGACGTACCCGTCCCGGTCGACCTGGTGAACGTCTTCCGCGCGCCGGACGCGCTACCCGCCATCGCCGAGGAGGCCGTGGCGATCGGCGCCGCCGCCCTGTGGTGCCAGTTCGGCGTGATCAACGAAGAGGGCGCGCGGATCGCCGAGGACGGCGGCGTGACCGTGATCATGGACCGCTGCATCAAGGTCGAGCACGCGCGCTACGTGGGCCGGATGCACTGGCTCGGCTTCAACACCCAGCGCATCACGTCCGTCCGCGCCGGGCTCCAGTAGTCACGCGCTCCGCCGGGTCGTCCCGTCGCGAACGCGACGGGCTCGGCGACGGCGGCCGCCGGTGAAAGTTTCACGTCGTGGACGCTATAGCGCGGTCTGCTGGACCGTGAAACTCCAGATGCGGGCGCTTCGGGGGCAGGTCCGCACCGCCGGTACGGATCGCCCCCGTTGACGTGAGGGCGGGGTGTCGGATGTACTCCGCGACGACGCACCCACCGGAGCAGGCCATGTGGTTCGGCGGAAAGAAATGGTAGCGCTAACACGCGCTGTGGCCGCCCGCTCCGACCTAGCCAAGGAGCCCTGGATGTCCCTGAGCCGCAGGCAGTTCGGCAAGGCCGCCCTGGCGTCGGCCGCGCTGGCGGCCACCGGTGTGGCCGGTTTTCCCCGCGCGGCGCAGGCGGCCGGCACCGCCTACGTGTTCGCGTACTTCACCGAGTCCCCCAACCAGTCGGCCGCCGACTACGGCCTGCACCTCGCGGTCAGCCGGGACGGCCTGAACTGGGCGCCGCTCAACCAGAACAACCCCGTCGCGACTCCGACCGCCGGGCAGCAGGGCCTGCGCGACCCCCAGATCCACCGCAAGCTCGACGGCGCCTTCGTGGTGATCGCCACCGACCTGAAGGGCCTCGACTTCGGCACGACCAGTCAGTATCTGCACGTCTGGGACTCGGCCGACCTGACCGCCTTCACCGGCTACCGGCGGCTGCGCATGCACACCACCAGCGGCCACACCTGGGCGCCCACGGTATTCCGCGACGCCTCGCGGGGCCAGTACGGCATCGTCTACTCGTTCAACACCGGGGGCCGGGACATCCTGGCGGTCAACTACACCAGCGACTTCCAGTCGGTCAGCGCCCAGCAGCCGTTCTTCAGCCCCGCCTTCAACGTGCTCGACGGGGACATCGTCGTCGACGGCGGCACGACGTACCTCTACTACAAGAACCTCAACGACGGGAACCTCTACGGCGCCCGCTCGGCCACGGGACAGCCGAACAGCTTCACCACGTACACCGGCGGCCTGCGGATGGGCAACGCGATCGAGGCGCCGCTGCTGCAGAAGACCAACGAAGGCGGCTGGCGGCTGTGGGGCGACTCCTTCAGCCCGGTCAACAACGACTACTACCTGTGGTCGTCGTCGAACATCGGCGCCGGCGCGTGGACGGCGGCCAGTCAGCGGGACTACACCCCGCCGCTGAACTCCAAGCACGGCTCGATCGCCTCGATCACCGACGCCGAGTACAACGCGATGGTCGCGCGGTGGGGGCTGCCGAACTGGGTGCGGCTGAAGTCGTACAACTTCCCCGACTATTTCGTCCGGCACGCCGACCGGGTGGGGCGCATCGACCCCTACCCGTTCGACCCGCACCAGGATCAGTTGTGGCGGATGGTGCCGGGGCTGGCCGATCCGGCCGGGGTCTCGTTCCAGTCGGTGAACGTGCCGGGCGACTACCTGCGGCACAGCAACTACGCGGTCCGGCTCGACCCCGACGACGGCTCGTCCGTGTTCCGCGCCGACGCCACCTTCCACCGCGTGGCCGGGCTGGCGGACGGCGGCTGGTCGTCGTTCCGGTCGCACAACTTCCCGACCCACCACCTGCGGCACCAGGGGTACGTGCTGCGCATCGACCCGGTCAGCTCCTCGTCGAGCGCCACCGACCGCCAGGACGCGACCTTCCGGGTGGCCTCATGAGCGAGATCAGCCGCCGCCGGCTCTTCCAGGCCACGGGTGCCGCCGTCGCGCTCTCGGCCGCCGGCCAGGTGGCCGGCGCCTCCCCCGCGTCCGCGGCCGCGCTGCCGTGGGCCAGATCCGACATCGGCGTCTCGGCCTACGCCTTCGACCTCGGCCAGGTCCGGCTGACCTCCGGGCGCTGGCTGGACAACCAGAACCGGACCCTGAACTACCTGCGCTTCGTCGACGTCGACCGGCTGCTGTACGTCTTCCGGGCCAACCACCGCCTGCCGACCGGCGGCGCCGCGGCCAACGGCGGCTGGGACGCGCCCGGCTTCCCGTTCCGGTCGCACATGCAGGGCCACTTCCTGACGGCGTGGGCGCAGGCCTACGCCGTGCTCGGCGACACCACCTGCCGGGACAAGGCCGTCTACATGGTCACCGAGCTGGCCCGGTGCCAGGCCAACAACGCCGCCGCCGGGTTCACGGCCGGTTATCTGTCGGGCTTCCCCGAGTCCGACATCACCGCTGTGGAGAACCGCACGCTGGCCAACGGCAACGTCCCGTACTACTGCATTCACAAGACGCTGGCCGGGCTGCTGGACGTGTGGCGGCTGATCGGCGACACCCGGGCCAGGACCGTGCTGCTCGCCCTGGCGGGATGGGTGGACACCCGCACCTCGCGGCTCGGCGCGAGCCAGCTGCAGGCCATGCTCGGCACCGAGTTCGGCGGCATGAACGCGGTGCTGACCGACCTGTACCAGATGACCGGCGACTCCCGGTGGCTGACCACGGCCCAGCGGTTCGACCACGCGGCCGTGTTCAACCCGCTGGCCGCGGGCCAGGACCAGCTCAACGGGCTGCACGCCAACACGCAGGTGCCCAAGTGGATCGGGGCGGCCCGCGAGTACAAGGCGACCGGCACCACCCGTTACCGCGACATCGCCGCGAACGCCTGGTCGATCACCGTCGGCGCGCACACGTACGCGAACGGCTCCAACAGCCAGGCCGAGCACTTCCGCGCCCCGAACGCGATCGCCGCCCACCTGACCAGGGACACCGGCGAGGCGTGCAACACCTACAACATGCTGAAGCTGACCCGGGAGCTGTGGCTGCTGTCGCCCACCCGGGCCGACTACTTCGACTACTACGAGAACGCCCTGCTCAACCATCTGATCGGGCAGCAGAACCCGGCCGACGCGCGCGGGCACGTCACGTACTTCACCCCGCTCAACCCCGGCGGGCGCCGGGGCGTCGGCCCGGCCTGGGGCGGCGGCACCTGGAGCACGGACTACGACTCCTTCTGGTGCTGCCAGGGCACCGGCATCGAGACCAACACCAAGCTGATGGACTCGATCTACTTCTACGACGGCACCACGCTGTTCGTGAACCTGTTCGCGCCCTCCACGCTCGACTGGAGCCAGCGCGGCATCACGGTCACCCAGACGACCTCATACCCGGTCGGCGACACCACGTCGCTGCGGGTCACCGGCGAGGTCGGCGGGACGTGGACGATGCGCGTCCGCATCCCGGCCTGGACCCAGGACGCGACGATCAGCGTCAACGGGGTGCAGCAGAACATCCCTGTCACCCCGGGCAGCTACGCCGGCCTCACCCGGTCGTGGGCGCCGGGCGACACCGTGACCGTGCGGCTGCCCATGCGGGTGGTCATGAAGGCCGCCAACGACAACCCCGGCCTGCAGGCCGTCACCTACGGCCCGGTCGTGCTGTCGGGCGACTACGGCAACACCGGCCTGTCGTCCGCCCCGGTCCTGGTCCCCTCGTCGATCACCCGTACGAGCACCTCGTCCCTGGCCTTCACGGCGACGGCCGGCGGGGCGACGGTGCGGCTGGGGCCGTTCCACGACGCGCACGGCCACAACTACGTCGTCTACTGGAACACCGGCGGTCAGGGCGGCACCGGCTCCGGCTTCCGGCTGCTCAACGCCGCCAGCGGGCTGGTCCTCGGCATCCAGGACATGTCCACCGCCGACGGCGCCCCGGCGCTCCAGTGGACCGACAACGGCACCGCCGACCACGACTGGGTCCCGATCGTCGACGGCGACGCCCTGCGGTTCCGCAACGCGCACAGCGGCAAGGTGCTCGGGGTCGAGAACATGTCGGCCGCCGACAACGCCCGGGTGGTCCAGTGGGACGACAACGGCACCGCCGACCACCGCTGGACGGTCACCGACACCGGCGACGGCTCGGTCAAGATCCGCAACGTCCACAGCGGCAAGCTGCTCGGCGTGCAGAACGGCTCGACGGCCAACGGCGCCCCGGTGGTCCAGGACTCCGACAACGGCGGCGCGGACAACCGGTGGCGGTTCGTGCCGAGCGGCGCCCGGCGCGTCCAGAACGTGGCCACCGGGATGGTGCTCGGCGTCACCGGCATGTCCACGGCCGACGGCGCGCTCGTCGTCCAGTGGGGCGACACCGGCACCGCCGACCACCTGTGGACGGCGGTCGTCGACACGGGCGGCTACCTGCGGCTGCGCAACGGCCACAGCCAGAAGGTGCTGGGCGTGGAGGACATGGGCACCGCCTCCGGGTCGCGCGTCCTGCAGTGGGCCGACAACGGCACGGCCGACCACCGCTGGCGGCTGCGCCCCGGGCCGGGGGCCGCCTTCCGCATCCAGTGCGCCAACGGCGGCCGGGTCCTCGGCCTCGCCGGGACGTCCCAGGGCGCGCAGGTCGTGCTCGCCGACGAGGGAGCGGGCAACACCCTCTGGAGGTTCCTCTGAGGGCTACGCGGCGGCGGCCAGGCGGCGTTCCACGGCGGCCAGGCGGCGTTCGACCTCGGTCAGCCGGTCTGCCGTGGGGCGGCCGCGCAGCAGGTCGGCGAGCTGGTCGGCCTCCTGCTGTTCGAGCTCCACGGTGTGCGCGGGCGTGTCGGGGTCCGCTTCGTCGTAGAGCAGGAGGGTGCGTCCGGCGGGAGTGACGATGACGGCGAGGTGGTCTCCCCGCCGGGTGTCGGTGTGATGGACGGTCCCGATGCCGGGGATGGTGTTGCTCGTGATCTTCATGGGTCTCCTTCCCTGTGACGTCATGCGGGCAGGCTCTCCTGCCGCCGGTCGCCCCTGCCCCACGCGATCAGATCGGCGCTGAGCGGGACCTGGATGTCGGTGATGTCGAGCAGCGTGACGCGGATGCCCCACTGCCGGGTCGTCTCGCTGACCTGGCCGGCCAGGTCGGCGCCCGCGCCGGCGACCAGGGCGGGGAGTTCGGCCAGGTCGCGCCGGGCGATCTCGCGCCGCAGCACGTTCTCGGCGACGATCGTGGTGGCCGTCAGCGGGCCTTCCACCGCCGTCGCGAAGCGGACCGGGTCCTCGACGGCCGCCATGACGCCGGCCCGCACCCGCACGCTCACGCCGTCGCGGGTGACGGCCTCCTTGCCGAACACGTCCAGCCCCGCCGTGCGCAGCGACACTCGTACGTCGCGCTCCAGGATCGGCCAGACGACCACGAGCCCCGGCCCTCGGACCCCCGTCACGCGGCCCAGCCTGCGCACCACCAGCCGCTCGTCCTCGCCGACGACGCGCACCACCCGGGCGATAAGCGCGGCGAGGAGCAGGAGGCCCAGCAGGAGCCACACGGCCGGCGCCTGCCACGTGACCGTCTGACCGTCCAGCGCGAACATGCCCTCATCCCCTGTCGACCTGGCTCGTCGTCGGCGCGAACCTCGTCACTTGGAGGAAATTCGAGCAATCGGGTCCGCTCACTTACCAGTTTGGCCCAGGAACAGGAATCCGGCTATCGGGGCCGGCACCCATTTCGCGGGGGAAAGACTATGTAGATTTCCGAATTCCACGGTGTAGCCGCACGTGGGGGCCGGGATTCAAGAGCCGGTCAACTGGTGAGCATTCTAACCTCGATTTATTCCCGGCACGCATCGGCCGTCGTTTCCTGAGGGCCTTCCCGGGTACGGTGCGACCGGCATGAGGGATGGAAGACGGCGCCTGATGGATTACGTGCTCCCGCTGCGCTGGGAGGACGACTCCGGCCTTGAGGAACTGACCGCCTACCTGCGCGCCCTGAGCCGCCGCCTACGGGTCGTCGTGGTCGACGGTTCTCCCGGGCCGCTGTTCGAGCGCCATGCCGCCGCCTGGCGCGGCCTCGTGACGCACGTCCGTCCGGACACCGATCTGCTCCGCGCCAACGGCAAGGTCGGCGGCGTGCTGACCGGCATGCGGCTGGCCCGCGCCGAGCACGTGATCATCGCCGACGACGACGTGCGCTACGACGAGTGGGCCCTGGCCAGGATGGATCGCCTGCTGGACGAGGCCGAGCTGGTCCGGCCGCAGAACTACTTCGCGCGACTGCCCTGGCACGCCCGCTGGGACACCGCCCGCACCCTGCTCAACCGCGGTCTGGGCGCCGACTATCCCGGCACGTTCGGGGTGCGCCGCTCGTTCTTCGCCCGGATGGGCGGCTACGACGGTGACGTGCTGTTCGAGAATCTCGAACTCATCCGTACCGTACGCGCGCACGGCGGCCGGGAGCTGCGCCCGCTTGATCTCTACGTCCGGCGCCTGCCGCCCGACGCCGCCCGCTTCTGGAGCCAGCGCGTCCGGCAGGCGTACGACGACCTGGCGCAGCCCGGCCGCATGGCGCTGTTCCTGTCCGTGCTGCCGGGGCTGGCCTTCTGCCTGCTGCGCCACCGGTATGTCCTGCCCGTGGCGGGCGCCGTACTGGCCGTGGGGGTGGCGGAGGCGGGGCGGCGCAGGGCGGGCGGGCGGCGCGTCTTCCCGGGCACGTCGGCGCTGTTCGCCCCGGTCTGGATCGTGGAGCGGGCGACGTGCGCCTGGCTCGCGGTCGGGGCCGCCGTGTGCGGCGGCGTGCCGTACGCCGGGCGCAGGCTCCGCCGGGCGGCCCATTCCGTACGGTGGCTGCGTCAGGCCGGGGCCTCGCGCTCGCTGGGCGCCCGGAAGCCGGCCACCTTGTGCGAGCCGTCGCAGAACGGCTTGACCGACGAGAAGCCGCACCGGCACAGCGCGACCGTCGCCCGCCCCGCCGGGATCGGCACGCCGTCCTGAGTCACCAGCTCGAACGGCCCCCGGATCAGCAGGGGCCCGTCCTCGCAAGGCGTCACCGTCACCACGTCATCTCCCTGATGCGACATCCCACCCCTCTTCCCGGCGGAACAGCGGGGACACCCGGGTTTCGCGCGTCGGTCCCCGGGCAGTTCCGGGCGAGAAGGGGGACTCGTGACAGCGGTTGATGCCAGGAGGGCCAGGAGGGAAGGTCGCGGCGCCACCGGGCGGGAGCCGGCCACGAGGCTGCCCGCTCCGCGCGGGCCGGTCACCGCGACGCTCTTCGACCGCCTGACCCGTCCGCCGGACGACAGCCCGATCCCGCTGGACGTCACCGGCGCCGAGCTGGGCGACGACGACTTCCAGCTCGCCCTGTTCGCCTGCTACGAGCTGCACTACCAGGGCTTCGACGACGTGGACGAGCGCTGGGAGTGGGCGCCGCCGCTGCTGGCCGCGCGCATGGAGCTGGAGCGGCGCTTCGAGGAGACGCTCGCGGCGGCCGTGCCCCGGCCGCCGCTCGACGGGCCGGTCGAGGTACGCCGGGCGCTCAGGGAGCTGACCGCCGACGACGACGGCCCCTCCCTGTCCGCCTTCCTGTCCCGCCGGGCCGGCCTGGAGCAGTTCCGCGAGTTCGTCATCCACCGGTCGATCTACCACCTCAAGGAGGCGGACCCGCACACCTGGGCGATCCCCCGCCTCCGTGGCCGGCCGAAGGCCGCGCTGGTGGAGATCCAGGCCGACGAGTACGGCGGCGGCCGGGCCGAGCGCATGCACTCCGAGCTGTTCCGCGCCACCATGCGCGGCCTCGGCCTGGACGACTCCTACGGCGCCTACCTCGGCCGCGTGCCGGGCATCACGCTGGCCATCTCCAACGCCATGTCCCTGTTCGGCCTGCACCGGCGGCTGCGCGGCGCCCTGATCGGGCATCTCGCCGCGCTGGAGATGACCTCCTCCCTGCCCAACCGCCGCTACGCCATCGGGCTGCGCAGGCTCGGCGGCGACGACACCGCCGCACTCTTCTACGACGAGCACGTGCAGGCCGACGCCGTGCACGAGCAGATCGCCTGCCACGACCTGTGCGAGAACTTCGCCGCCGAACACCCGTGGCTGGCCGGGGACGTCCTGTACGGGGCGGCGTGCGCGCTGCGGCTGGAACGCCTGTGGGCCGAGTACATCCTCGGCCGCTGGGACGCGGGGCTGACGTCGTTGCGGCATCCCTGACGGGGGCTCGCCGATCTTCGTCACGTGAGGCATACTGTTGCCGCCCTAACAGTGATCATTGACTCATGTGCGGGCATCCTGTGGCGGAACCGGCAAAGGAAACAGATGTCTGATCATGGCGTCGACCGGCGTAGATTTCTGACCGTCTCCGGCCTGGCCCTGGGGGTGGCGGCCTTGCCCACCGGCGCGACGGCCGCGACCCCGTCCCCTTCTCCCGCCCGTGCCGAGACGTGGGAGAACATCATCGAGAAGTCGTCCTTCGACAGCTGGACGGCCTTCGACCGGGAGTGGAACCGCCTCTATCCCTGGGGAGGCGACGACGACACCCACAACGGCGCCGCCCGGATGCACGCCGACCAAATCTCACTCTCCGGGGGCGTGCTGACCCTGAAGGCGACCCGGCTGGCCACGGCCGACGGGACCAGCCCGCACAAGCCGTACGCCCCGCTGTGGTACCGCTCCGGCGCCATCCACGCCAAGGAACAGATCATCGTCAACGACCAGTTCCCCGAGTACGACATCGAGGGCGAGTTCAGCGCCCAGACCGGGCCGGGCATCTGGCCGGCGTTCTGGACGACCGGGGAATGGCCGGCGTGGCCGCCGGAGACCGACATCCTGGAGTACGTGGGCGACTCCACCAACCTCTTCAACACCTGGAACAAGACCTCCAGCGGCGATGAGGGCGAGGAGGCCGGCGACGACTACTTCGTCACGCGGGAGCGGGTGCCCGTCGCGGACCCGGCCGCCTGGCACAAGTACCGGGTCTGGATGTACAAAGACGGCGACGACGTCGGGCTGGACTACTACCTCGACGGCTCCTGGGTGGCCACCCACAAGGGCGAGAACTGGGCCGGCGTCCCGCAGTACCTCATCATCAACCTGCAGATGGGCTCGTACGCGTCCGGCCTGGACGGGCCCGGCGACCCCGGCTGGAACCAGCAGCTGCCGGGCCCCACCGGCGACACCCACCTCCGTGCCCGCAACGTCTGGGTGGGCCGCACCCGCGCCTGGTGACAGGCCGCCGTTCCGGAACTCCCCGCGTGTCGGATCTTCGCCCCGCGCCGGCAGGCTCCGGCGTCATCTGTCGCCGGGAGTCAGGAAGTCCTGGAGCTCGCGGTGCCGGAACTGGTACGTGGCGCCGCTGACGCGCAGCAGGTTGGCCTCGCAGGCCCAGTCGAGAAAGGCCCACAGCCGCAGCGGCAGCAGGCCCCGCGCGGCCGCGACGGCCAGGCCGATCATGGTGCGGGCCCAGGCGATCGCGCCGAAGGCCAGGCCGAAGGTCACGCCGCCGACGAGTGCGCACAGCAGCGACTCGGCGACGTCGTGGTTCATGAGGAACACCAGGAAGGCCGCGACGCCGCCGATGAGGCCGAAGGCCAGCCCGATGACCGCGTTGCGGTGCAGGGCCTCTCGCGGGTGGGCCAGCTCCGCGTCCTTGCTCCAGCCCCCGGTGGCGATCGTGAAGACGACCCCGAGCGCGAAGGCGAGGACGAAGGCGGCGGCCACCCCCGCGGCCAGCGGCAGCGGACCGGCGCCGGCCAGCCGCAGCGGCGGCAGGCCGGTGAGCGCGCCGCACAGCCCGAAGCCCAGCAGGGTGAGGGGTTCGGCGCGGATCGCCTCCGGCACGGTCATACGCTCGGCTCCCGGACGACCGGCCGCCGTCAGCCCGATCACGGCGCCCAGCACCAGTCCCCCCGTGCCCCCGGCGACGACCGCGAAGCCTGGACCGAAGGCTCTTCCCCCGGTCAGCGCGAGCCCGGTCAGCCCTCCGAGCACGCCGACGGGCACTCCCGCCAGTGCGCCCACCAGACCGCCGGTGACCCGGCGCCGTCGCGGCACCCCCGTCCGCCCACCGGCGGCGGCCGGCCACGGCGCCAGCGACAGCACGGTGGCGATGCCCACCCAGCCCGCCATCAGCGCCAGAGTGAGCGACTGATCCGGCAGCTCACCGGCCGCCGAGCCCGTCCAGAACGCCAGCATCGCGATCACCGCGAACACCACACACCCCAGACTGTGCAGCACCCGCACCCGCCGCCGCCCCCCGATCGGCCACAACAGATGAGGCACAAGATCGATCGCCGTCAACCCAGGCGACATCCGCCCCACCCGCCCACCCAGGCGTGGGCCAAGGCCGGGCACCGACCCGCCCACCCCAGCAGCGCCACCCACTTGCCCGCGCGGGTGAGGGCCAAGGCCGGGCGGCGGCCCGTCCGCCTCCGCACCGCGACCCGCTTGCCCGCGCAGGTGAGCGCTGAGACCGGACGTCGGTCCGTCCGCCTTGGCACCGCGACCCGCTTGCCTGCGCGGGCGGAGGCCAAGGCCAGGCACCGCCGCATCCAGCCCGGCCTTGCGGGCTAGCTGCCCGCGTAGGTGGGTGAGGAAGCCGGGCCTCGGCCGGTCTGCCTCGGTGGCGAGGGTGGACTGGTCGTGTAGGTGGGCGGCCAGGCGGACGAGCCATGAGCGGACCTGGTCAGGACGGTAAGGGGTGCCGTGGGGGGTGCGGGGTGCCAGGTGGGTGGCCGCAGGCACGTACGCGTCCAGGAGCCTTCCGGCGATCAGTGCCGCTCCGGCGGCGGGGTCGGCGTCCGGGTCGGCGTGGAGCAGGTCGTCGGGGTCGCCGCCGGACTCCACGGCGGTCACGGTCAGCAGCAGCCGCCACGGCGTGGCGAGCGCGGCGTGCACGGCCTCGCCCGCCGGCCCCGACAGCGCCGCGTGGACGGCGTCGCGGTGCGGGGCGAAGGGGTGACCGTCCGGCCAGCGGGCGCGCAGGTAGGTGCCGATCTGCTCGGTGTTGAGGTGTCTCAGCCTGATCAGGGCGGCGTTGTCCAGCCCTGCCCCGGCCGCGCGCAGCTCGGCGTGGCGGTCGGCGCGGCAGGTCACGACGACCGCGCCCGGCCGCCGCCCGGAGAGGTCGCTGTAGCGGTTGAGCTCGGCGAGCAGCCCGATCGCCCGGCGCGGCGGGCCCGACGACGGCTCCGGGTCCAGCTCGTCCAGCCCGTCCACCACCGGCAGCACCAGGCGGTCGCGCACCAGCCGGTGCGCGTCCCTGGCCGCGACCCCGAACTGCTGCGCGAGCTGCTCGGCCAGCCAGGATTCGAACGGCCTGCCCAGGGTCCACCGGGCCGCGTTCAGGCGCACCGGCACCGGCCGGTCCCGGCCGGGTCGTCCCCCCAGCAGGGGTTCCAGCAGTTGCAGCACCAGCTCGACGGCGAGCACCGTCTTGCCCGCCCCCGACTCCCCCACGACCAGCAGGCGCCGCGGGCGCAGGCCGCCGAAGAACCGGCCGATCGCGTGCAGGTCGTGCGCCGCCCCGCCGCCCGAGGCGTCGTCAGGGCCGAAGGGAAGCGGCGCGAGACTGTAGCCGCCGAGCAGCCCTTTGCGTGCCCGGTCCTCCTCCCGGAGCACGCGCCGGGCCAGCAGCCGGACGGCGGGATCGGGCAGGGGGACGTCGGCGGGGGGCGGCTCGGGTGCGGGGGCGGCCGGTTCGGCCAGGGCCGCCCTGGCCGCCCGCCAGCGTTCGAGCTCGGCGGGGATCAGCTCGGGCGGATGGTCGCAGTAGTGGAAGCAGGCGGTGACGAAGGCCCGGACGAAGTCCCACCGGGGCAGCCTGTCGGTCTGCCGCAGGACGTGCGAGGTCGTGCTCTTCGGCAGGGCGTCGACCTTGGTCCCGTCGGCGGTCGACGTCTGACCGCCGAGGACGCGCAGCCTGCTCAGGGACGGCTCGCCCGCCCACTGCCTGAGCAGGGCCAGCGAGCGTACGAAGTCCGCCGTGCCGGCGGTGCCGGGGCCCGGCGGGCGGGGACGCTCCGCGGTCATCCGTCCCCCGTCCGGACCAGCGACCACGCGAAGCTCGCGCGGCCGCGCCGCGGCCACCGGCCGGCCACGCACCGGCCCTCCAGCGTCTGGACGTGGCGGCACTCCATCAGGAAGTTGCGCGCCTCGTCGGCCTCGACGAGCTCGCGGCCGACGGCGATGGGCACGAACCCGTGGCGGGGGATGTAGACCCATCGGCCCCGGTCCCAGTCGTAGGGGTCGAACCAGCGGTGGCGCACCGTACCCGACACGCGCACCTCCGGCCCGTCCCTGGTCAGGACGAACGACCCGTGCGAGCGCAGCAGGCTCATCCTGCTGACGTAGAACAGCTCCGTGCCGATGAAGGCGTTGATCCGCGCGTCCCAGTGGTCGTGCGACCAGCTCGACCCGCCGTCGGGCAGCAGCCCCGCCTCCCGGGTGAGCTGCCGCTCGAACCGGCGCTGGTTCCTGCGCTCGGCCTTCTCGATCACCCGGAACGAGCGCAGCCACCGCGACGACATCGTCCTGGACGCGCCAGCGCCGTCCATGAAGTGCTCCAGGAAGTCGGACGCGATCGGGTGGACGTCGCGGCCGCCGTCGATGATCGAGCGGAACAGCGCCACCAGCTCGGGGACGGGCCGGTCCGTCCGCCGCCGCAGGCCTCGCAGGAACATGCGCGCTCTCCCCCCGAGGGGGCCCGGCTCCGGGGTCATGGACACGTCCGGCGGTACTCTTCCTCCTGCACGTGGTTCTCCCATTCCTCGCGGGTGAGGGCGCGGCCCGCGTTGGCGCACGCCGCGGCCACCAGGTCGGCGGGGGTGCGGACGTTCCAGAGCCGCGCGGCGCCGTCGCCGCCCACCGTGGCGACGGACGCCCCGTCAGGGCCGTAGGCGACGTCGGTCACGCCGCCGGTGTGGCCGGTCATCGGCGCTCCGAGCCTCCGGTGGATCCGCAGGTCCCAGAGCTGCACGCCGCCGCCCGCTGAGCCGGTGGCGAGGATCCGGCCGTCAGGGCTGAACGCGAGCGCGCCGGTCGCCCCGTCCTCGTTGATCAGGGCGATGCCCGCCGGGCGGCGGCGTCCGACGTCCCACAGCCGGACCGCGTCGTCGGCGGCCGTGTAGGCGAGCGTCCGGCCGTCGGGGCTGAACGCCAGGTCGTTGACCAGCCCGCCGGCGGCGGCGGGCGGCGAGCCGGGGATCTCGCGGCGGGTGGCCACATCGAAGAGCCGCACCCGCTCGTCGAAGCCCGCGCTGGCCAGCGTCGCGCCGTCCGGGCTGATCGCCATCCCGGTGACGACGTCGGTGTGGCCGGGGACGCGCAGGCGCGGCCCGGTCTCCCTGCGGCGGGCGAGGTCCCAGAACGCGATGTCCTGACCGACCTGGACGGCGGCGAACCTGCCGTCGGGGCTGAGCTCGGCCACGCCGTCGAGGGCCTGGTCGTGGGCGAGCTCGCGGCGGCCCGCGACGTCCCAGAGCCGCAGGCCGTCCACGCCGGAGGTCAGGAGCGTGCGGCCGTCGGGGGTGAACTCGATCGTGGCCACGGAACGGCGGGTGCCCGTCGGCCTCATCGGCGGGCCCGCGGGCCGCTGGGTGGCGGTGTCCCACAGCTGGATCGCGGGATCCTTCTCGCCGGCCGCCCCGGCGGCGAGCGTGCGGCCGTCGGGGCTCAGCGCGACGGCCGAGCGCGCGGGCACGTGGGTCCCGATCTGCTGGCGGATCCGCGGGTCCGCCAGGCGCACCACGCCGTCCTGGCCGGCCGCGGCGAGCAGCGTCCCGTCCGGGCTGAACGCCACGCATTCGAGGACGCCGACGTTGTCGGCGAGCGTGAGGAGCCGCCGGCGGGCCGCGGTGTCCCACAGGACGGTGCGGCCGCTGCCTCCCGCGGTGGCGATCCTGGTGCCGTCCGGGCTGAAGGCGATCGCGGTGAACCCGGCGAGGTGGTCCTTGAGCTCGCCCGTACGCTCGCGCGAGGCCAGGTCCCACAGGAGGGCGGTCCTTCCCTGGCTGACGGTGGCGAGGGTGGCGCCGTCCGGGCTGAGCGCGACGTCGAGGACGGTGTCGGCCTGCCGGGCGACGGGTTCGCCCCGCGGGCGGGAGGTGACGGGGTCCCAGAGCCGTACGGCCCTGCCTCTCGCGACCGCCATGACCGTGCCGTCCCGGCTGAAGGTCACCTCGCGGACGATGTTCGCCAGCTCCGGCCCGTGGTCGGCGCGGCCCATCGGCGGGCCGTGCGGGCGGTGCGTCGCGGCGTCCCACTGCCGGACGACACCTCTGAAGTCGCCGGTCACCAGGGTCTTCCCGTCGGGACGGTACGCCAGCGCCGACACGACCGCTTCGTGCTCCAGCGGCCGGCCCAGCTCGCGGCGGGTGGCCACGTCGTAGAACCGGACGCTGCCCGCGCACGCGGTGGCCAGCGTCCGGCCGTCGGGGCTGAAGGCCAGGCGGACGTCCGAGCAGTCGTACTTCGGCCGGGTGATGGGCGCGCCGAGCTGCCGGCGCGACGCGGTGTCCCAGAGCCGCGCGGTGCCGTCGTCGCTCCCCGTCGCGATGGCGGAGCCGTCGGGGCTGAACGCCAGCGCCATGACGCCGCGCGCGTGCCCGGTGAGCGTCCCCCTGCCGGTGCGGGTCGCCGCGTACAGGACGCGGTTGCGCGCCTCGTCGGTCGGGGCGATGTCCCACGCGGCCACGGCCAGCAGTGAGGAGAGCGTGGCGTCTCCGGTGACCTCGCTCTGCGCGGCGAGCTGGCGCGAGATCGCCACCGCGCGCTGCCGTACGGCCTCGTCGGCCGCGGCGACGGCGGCGACGGCCGCGCAGAGGGCGAGCACCGACAGCGCCGACAGACCGCCCATGACGAGACGGCGGCGGCGGGTCACGCGCCGCGCCTCCCGCACGGAGGCCGTGACGAAGCTCTCCGCGGTGGGGCCCGGCGGGGGGAAGCTGCCTGGGTCGCGGTCCCAGCGGGGCCTGCTGTCCTGGACGGCCAGCAGCCGGGGGCCCCGGTAGAGGAAGGCGGGGTCGCGGTGGTTCTCGGCCCACTGCCCGGCGGCGTCCAGGAGCCGGTCGTACACCTCCTGCGCGGCGAGGTCGGGTTCGAGCCACTGCCGCAGGGTAGGCCAGGCCGTCAGGAGCGCGTCGTGGGCGATCTCGACGGAGTCCTCGTGCAGGGTGAGCAGGCGGCGGCCGGCGAACGCGGACAGCAGCGCCGCTACCCGCTCCCCTGGGCGCGCGGACGCGGCGGCGTGCAGCTCGGCCAGCGTCGCCGCGCGCCGCGCCGGCCGGCCGCCGGGGGTGATCACCATCATCCGCCGGAAGATCCTCAGCGCGGCCTTGCGGTCCTCCGGTGGCAGCTCGCCGAGCGCCTCGTCGGCCGTACGCCGTACGGAATCGCGGACCCGGCCGGACTCCTCGTAGCCGCGGACGGTCAGGGTGCGGCCCTCGCGTCGCTCCCAGGTGTTGCGCAGCGCCTGGGAGAGCAGGGGCAGGGCCGCGGCCCCGTAGCGATCGCCCGCCGACGGCCCGGCGCGCAGCTCGGCCAGGATGATCTCCACCAGGCCGGGTTCGAGCTCCAGGCCCGCCGCGGCGGCGGGGCCGGTGATGGCCAGCCGGAGGTCCGGCTCCGTCATCGGCTCGACGATCACCTGGCCGTCCTGGATGGCCTCGGCGAGGTGCGGGTAGGCGGCGCAGCGTTCCCAGTAGTCCGCGCGCACCCCGATGATCACCGCGGCGCCTCCGGGGCGGGCCGCCATGGCGTGCAGGGCTCCGACGAACGCCTGGCGCTCCCGCTCGTCGGTCACCAGGGTAAACAGATCCTCGAACTGGTCGACCACCAGGACGAGCCGGCCGGGCGGCCGCGGGTCGGCACGCAGTGTCCGCTCGATCTCCTCCGGGTGCCCACCGAACGCCCGCGCCCAGGCTTCGGCGAGCGCGCGGAACGGCCGCGCGGTCGGCGTGACGAGCAGGCGCGGCCAGTCGTGCGATCCGGCGAGCGCCGGCATCAGCCCGGCCCTCAGCAGCGACGACTTGCCCACGCCCGAGGCGCCGGAGACCAGCAGGACGGTGCCGTGGTCCGTCAGCCGCCTTCTCAGACGGCCGAGGAGGTCGCGGGTCGCCCTCGTACGGCCGAAGAACAGCTCGGCCCTCCCGCTCTCGAAGGGCGCCAGACCCTGGTAGGGGCATAGATCGTGCGCATGGCCGTGATCCTCCCGCTCGCCCATGGCGCTCATTCTGGTCACTCGCCGCCGCTCCCATCAATCGCATTCGAACGGGGATCCGGGATGGCCCGGCCCGTCCGATTCCGTCCGATGTCGTCTCACCAGTGGCCTGAACAGCGTGGACGCGGTTTCGATGGTCCTCTCTGTCCGCACCGGCAGGGCTGACGAAATCGAACCGGGGGGTGTCGGAACCGTGGGGGATCCCTGTGCCGGGATGTCCTTGGGGGCGCTGCTGCGCGGGTGGCGGGAGCGCGCGCTGCTGACCCAGGAGCAACTCGCCGAACGGGCCTGTCTCAACGTCAGAACCGTGCGCCGTATGGAGAGCGGCGCGCTCCTGCGGCCGCGCGTGACGTCGATGCTGCTGCTGGCGGAGGCGCTGGAGCTGAACGGCGCGGACCGGGCGACGCTGAACGCCGCCGCCCACGGCCGGCCCGGCCCGGCGGTGGCGGGGCCGCCTCCGGTGACCGTGCCCCGGCAGCTGCCCGCCGACGTCGCCGCGCTGGCCGGCCGGGATCGGGAGCTGGCCGTCGTGGAGGGCCACCGCAGCGCGCACACGGTGCCGGTCGTCTGCGTCAACGGGATGGCGGGCATCGGCAAGACGGCGCTGGCCGTGCACGCCGCGCACCGGCTCGCGCCGCTGTACCCCGACGGCCAGCTCTTCGTCGACCTGCGCGGCCACGCCCCGAAGGCACCCGTCGAGCCGGGCACGGCCCTCGCCCGCGTGCTGCGCACCCTCGGCGTCCCCGGCGAGCACATCCCCTGGCACCCCGACGACCGCGCCGCGCTCTACCGCAGCGTGCTCGCCGGGCGCAAGGTCCTGATCGTCCTGGACGACGCCGCCGACGAGCACCAGCTCCTCCCGCTGCTGCCCGCGGGGCCGGGATGCCTGGTGATCGTCACCAGCCGCCGCCGCCTGACCTGTCACGGCGACGCCCGCGGCCTGTCGCTGGACGTCCTGCCGGTCACCGCCGGGATCGCGCTGTTCACCCGGCTGGCCGGCCTGGACCGCCGCGCCCCGGCGGACGTCCTGGCGGAGGTCGTGCGGCGCTGCGGGCTGCTCCCCCTGGCCATCCGCATCGCCGCCGCCCGGCTCAGGGCGCGCCCCGCCTGGGGGGTGCGGCATCTGCTCGACCGGCTGGCCTGCGACCGGCTGGCCGAACTGGCGGACGGCCCGCACAGCGTCGCCGCCGCCCTGGACCGGTCGTACGATCGGCTGCCGGACGAGCAGCGGCGGGTGTACCGGCTGCTGGGCTCGGGCGGCCGCGCCGGCTTCGGCGCCGACACGGCCGCCGCACTGCTGGACACGAGCATGCCGCGGGCGCGGCGGCTGCTGGACCAGCTGATGGACGCCCACCTCCTCCAGGAGACGTCACCCTGCTGGTACCGGATGCACGACCTGGTGCACGACCACGCCGCGGCGCTGTGAGCGGCCGTCGGCGCGCTCGACAGATGTTGTGCCCCGCGCCGGATGCACACGACGAATACCCGGTCCCCCCGCTCCCGCCCCCGGCCTAGCATCGTCGGCGAAAACGGGTCTTGTGCCCGATAACTGTCGCACTGGGAGCTTTTGTTGCCCGCTTCGATGCACTTCCCGCGGTCTGTCGCCTCGGTCTCCGGGGACAACCTCCACCAACTGCCCGAGTTCCGCGACACGCGGGTGCTCGGCCTGCTGCCCGACACCCTCGGGGCCGACGCGGACATCACCTTCGGCGAAGTCACGATCGCGCCCGGCCAGGTCGTGCCCACGCACAGCAACGGGCACGCCGAGGCGATCTTCATCGTCGAGGGGACGCTGCGGCTCTGGCGTCCGGGCGGCTCGGTGGAGCTGTCGGCTCCGGGCGCCGCCTATTTCCCGCCCGGGGAGGCGCACTCCATCGCCAACATCGGCAGTGAGCCCGCGCGGTTCCTGGTCGCCTACGCCACCGGCGGCCACGACAAGACCGTGACCTCGCGGCTGCTGCCCGACACGGCGCTGGAATCGGGCGTGAACCCGAACACCGCCCCGTCCACGGGCCTGTTCGACCGGTGGGCGGTCGCCGAGGACATGGTGTCGTGGGTCCCCGTCGAGCCGTCGAAGGGGATGCGGCTGCGCTGCCGCTACCTGCTCGAACCGGCGAACGGCACCAAGGAGTTCGTGATCGGCACGGCGGGCGTCGACCCGCACCTGCACTACACGATCCACCGGCACGCCCCGGCGGAGATCTACCACGTGCTCGAAGGCACCGCGACGATCTACGTGGGCGACGACGGCTACGAGGTGGCGCCGGGTGACACGGTGTACGTGCCGGCGTGGGCGCCGCACGGCATCGACACCGGCGACTCCGAGCTGCGCATGTACTGGTTCTACACGCTCGACGCGTGCGACGGCGCCTGGGCGTGGGAGCCGCTGGAGCCGGTCTACTCCACGCCGCCGCGCCGTCCCCTGGAGACGGGCCCGCGCCGGGGGTTCCACGTCTGATGGCCGGCATCCTCTTCGCCGGCGGCCGGGTCTTCGACGGCACGGGCGCGGCTCCCGGGCGGGCGGACGTGCTCGTCGAGGACGGCGTCATCGTCGCGGTCGGCACCGGCCTGGCCGCCCGCGACGACGTCCGGGTGGTCGACGCGACCGGGAAGATCGTCCTCCCCGGCCTGATCGACACGCACGTCCACCTGACGCTCTCCGACATCAACCTGGTGAACCGCGTCTCCGACCCGTTCTCGCTGCACTTCTTCAAGACAGTGGTCAACTGCCGCAAGACGCTCGAAACCGGCATCACGACCGTGCGGGACGCGGCGGGCGCCGACCTGGGACTGAAGCAGGCGCTGTCACGCGGCCTGATCGAGGGCCCGCGCACCCTGATCGCGGTGAACATGATCAGCCAGACCGGCGGGCACAACGACGGCCACCTGAGCTGCGGCGTGAACCTGGCCCTCTTCCCCGAGCATCCGGGTGTGCCGTCGGGCATCGCCGACGGCCCTGACGAGATGCGCAAGACGGTGCGCACGATGCTGCGCGCCGGCGCGGACGTGATCAAGGTCGCCACCACGGGCGGCGTGCTGTCGCCCGCGGACGATCCGCGCCACGCCCACTTCCGCCCGGACGAGCTCGCCGTGCTGGTGGCCGAGGCGGACGCGGCGCACGTCCACGTGATGGCGCACGGCTTCATGAACGCCAGCTACTACAAGCGGTGGGTGGAGGGGCACGGCGGCACCATCATCACCGGCCGCCAGGTCCGCCGGGCGGGCATCGACGCCGTGATCGAGCAGATGGTGCAGGTCGCCGGCGACGGCACCGACGCGATCTACGTCACCGTGGACGTCGACGTGCTGGAGCTCGGCTACGCGACCGGCACCGGCGCGGCCACCCCGGAGGGCCTGCACCCGGTCGACCTGTACGAGGCGCTGTACGCGCTGGGCCAGCACCCGAAGGTGGCCGCGATCGACTTCGTGGAGCACGATCCGGCGCGGGACGTGTCCACGATGACGGGCCGGACCATGACCGGCGGGCTGCTCAGCTTCCTCGCCGGCCTCTTCCTGCGCCGCAACGACGGCTGGCGCGGTTACGACCCGACCCCCATCACCGACGACTGACCGTATACGCCTCCGGCTCGGCCGGCCGCGTGGGGCCGCTGGGCCGGAGGGTCGCCTTGGAACCGGCAGATCGGTATAAGTGAGACGTCCTGCTCCTCGACGCAAACCAGGAGAAGCATGTCCCCGCGCCCCCGTCTGCTTTCGGCCGCACTCGCCCTCGCGTTAGTCACCACCGGCGCACTCGCCCAGCCGGCTTCGGCCGCCGCCGCGACCGCGAGCGCCGCTTCCGCCGCCACCGTCGCCGATCCCCTGCTGGACAAGCTCGCCGCGATCCCCGGCCTGACCGTCGTCTCCGAGTCCCGGCCGAGCGGTTTCCGCTTCTTCGTCCTCACCCTCACCCAGCCGGTGGACCACCGCCGTCCGGGCAAGGGCACGTACCAGCAGCGTCTCACCCTGCTGCACCGGTCCGACGACGCGCCCGTGGTGCTCTACACCGGCGGCTACGGCCTGGCCGTCAACCCGTCGGCCTCGCAGACCGAGCCGACCCGGCTGCTGGGCGCCAACCAGGTCTCGGTCGAGCACCGGTTCTTCCGCAGCTCCCGGCCGGACCCCGCCGACTGGGGCAAGCTCGACATCTGGCAGCAGGCGAGCGACGAGCACCGCATCGTCCAGGCGCTCAAGACCGTCTACGGCGGCAAGTGGATCCAGACCGGCGCCAGCAAGGGCGGCATGACCTCGGTCTACCACCGCCGCTTCTACCCGGACGACGTGGACGGCGTGGTCGCCTACGTGGCGCCGAACGACCGGGTCAACCCCGCCGACCGCGCCTATGACGAGTTCTTCGAGAACGTGGGCGACGCCGCCTGCCGCACCTCGCTGGAGAACGTGCAGAAGGAGGCGCTCAAGCGGCGCGCCAGGCTGGTGCCGAGGTTCGAGGCCGAGGCCGCGCGGAACGGCTACACCTTCACCCAGTCGCTCGGCAGCGCCGACCGGTCGTTCGAGATGACCGTGCTCGACGCGGTGTGGGCCTTCTGGCAGTACTCGAACGAGAGCGACTGCGCGGACGTGCCGCCCGGCACGGCGACCGACGACGAGATCTACGACTGGATCGACACCGTCGCCGGCTTCTCCTTCTACACCGACCAGGGCATCGGCTACTACGTCCCCTACTACTACCAGGCCGCCACCCAGCTCGGCTGGCCCACGCTCAAGTTCGGGCACCTGCGCGGCCTGACCCGTTACCCCGGGCTCTACCAGCCCAACTCGGTCATTCCCGCCGAGCTGCGGTCCCGCCACGACCCGCGCCCGATGCTGGACGTCGACCACTGGGTGCGCAAGCAGTCCAGCCGGATGATGTTCGTCTACGGGGAGAACGACCCGTGGAGCGCGGAGCGGTTCACGCCCAGCCGCCATGACTCGTACCTGTATGTCGCCCCCGGCGCCAACCACGGCGCGAACATCGCCCGCCTGCCCGACGCCGAGCGGCAGGCGGCCACGGACACGCTGCTCCGCTGGGCCGGGGTGACCGGCGCCCAGGCTGCCCAGCGCGGTGTGTCGTCCATCCCCGACGACGACATGCTCCCCGACCGCCGCACCTTCTGACCCGCCGCCGGGGCGAGGCCTGGCCGCGCCCCGGCCCGGGTTCAGGACCGGAGGACGGCGCCGAGGTCGCGGCGGCGGACGGCGGCGCCGTGCGCGTACGCGCCGAGCAGGGTGCAGACGGCCAGCCCGGCGGCCAGCGCCACGGGCGTGAGGAGTCCCGGCGCGTAGTCGCCGACGGGCAGGCCGCCGGCGTACGAGGACAGGTCCACGCCCGGCCCGAGCGCGACCGGCAGCCCCAGGCCGAGAGCGAGGCCCGCGGGCGCCGTGACGAGGACCAGGGGCAGCAGCTCCAGCACGGTCAGCCGCCGGGCCTGCCTCTCGGTCAGCCCGAGCGTGCGCAGCAGCGACATCGCCCTGGCCCGGTCGGGCGCCCCGGCGACCAGGGACAGGACGATCGCGGCCAGCGCGTACGCCCCCAGCGCCACCGTCACCACGAGCAGCGTCGAGCGGACCGTGCCGGTGAGGGGATCGGCCCGGATGGCGGCCAGCGCCTGTTCCTGGGTCTCCACGGTGGCCGAAGGGACGAGCCGCGCCAGCTCGGCGGGCGAGACGTCGCCCCTGATCAGCAGGGTGTTCGCGGCGGGCCACGGCAGCACCTCCCGCGGCACCAGCAGGAACGGCCCGCCGGGACGGAACCCCGGAAGGGAGTCGATCACGCCCTGGGTGGTCAGCTTCGCCGGGGACAGCCACATGATCTCGAAGGTGCCCCGCTCACCCAGGCCGGGTGAAAGCAGCGCGGACGTGCTCCCCTCCAGCGTGGGCAGGGTGATGGGCGCGTCGCCGATGACCCGCCGCCACTCCGGCAGGTCCACCGCGATGGCCACGGGCCGTTCCCCGGTGGGCCGGATCTGCGCCCGGCCCGTCAGCGCGAGCGCCACCTGCTCGACGCCGGGAGCCCGGCGTACCCGCTCGATAGCGGCGGGCGGGATGTCCTCGTCCGACGTCAGCTTGATCGGCGCGCCCACCCGCTGCCAGGACGCGACCCGCTGCGTGGTGGCGATCCCGTCCGAGATCACCGCCGCGAACACCGACACGCTCAGCGCGGGCAGCAGGACCAGCACCGGCAGCACGCCGGCGGACCGCGCCCTGGCCGCCAGGGTCAGCCCCAGGAACGGCACGGCCGCCCGTCCCCGCGCGGCCAGCCGGACGAGCAGCCGCAGCGGGTACGGGTAACAGCGCATGGTGATCAGCGCGGCGGCGAGCGTCAGCGCGACCGGGATCAGCAGCAGGAACGGATCGCGCTCCGCGGAGCCGGACAGCCCGCGGGCCCGCAGCAGGTAGGCCCCCGCCAGCGCGAGCACGACGACCAGGGCCTCCAGCGTCAGCCGCCGCGCGGACGGCCGGACGGCGGCCACGTCGTCGCGGCGCTCGGGCAGCGGCGTGCGGTGGGCCACCACCAGCCGCGCCCCGGCGAAGGCCACGGCGGTGACGACCACGACCGCCGGTCCGAGGTGGGCGACCGGCGGCGCGGGCCCCGGCACGAGGAAGGACAGCCCGTACCCGGCCAGGGCCGCCGGGCCCACCGCGAACGCGGCCATCGCGGACCCCGCCCCCGCCACCTGCCACAGCGACCCGCCGCGCGCCCGCACCAGGGCCAGCGCGGGCGCCATCCGGTCGGTCAGCAGCCGCACGCCCAGCGCGATCACGCCGAGCGCGACCGCGAGCAGCCCGCCGAGCACCAGGTACATGACGGTCCGCGCGGCGGACAGCCCGGCCTGGAACTCGTCGAGCACCTGGGGCAGCCCGGTGATCAGGCGGTAGCTGGTGGTGCCCGACCTCTCGACCGCCAGCCGCTGCCGGAACCCGGCGACCGCCGCGCCGGCCTCCGGCACGTCCAGCGCGCTCGCGGCCCGCCCGTCGACGGGGAGGACCCAGCGGTAGACGAGGTTGCGTGTCCTGCTGTTGAGCGCGGTGAGCCCTTCGTCGGAGATCAGCGCCGTGGTGTGGAACTCCTCCGGGCCTTCCAGCGGCACGACGTGGGTGACGTGCAGGATGTCGGGGTCGTGGTTCCAGGAGCGGTCGCCGGGGTCCTTCGCCCTGAAGACGCCGACGATCCGCACCGCGGCGTGGGCGTTTTCGCCGATCACTCTGGTCTGGCCGATCCGCAGGCCCATGACGCGGGCGGCCTCGTCCACGACGCCCACCTCGATCAGCGGGATGGTCACGCCCCCGTGGCCGGTCGTGGACGGCTCGCCGGGCTCGCGGCCCTGGATCCAGTCCACCCGCCGTCCGGCGTCGGACAGCCAGCCGAGGTTGACGAAGGTGCCGCGGGTCCCGGTGACGGGCGTGCGGACGGTCTTGGCGCTCACGTGGCCGTCCGGCCTGATCAGGGGGCGCAGCGCCGCCGGGAGGAGTCCGCGCCAGTGGCGGTCGCCGGCCTCGAACCGCGCGCGCTCGTGCAGGTCTCCGTCGAGGGTGACCGGCTGCCCGCTGACCGTCAGGTCGGTCTGGACGGCGTCGGCGGTGGCCAGCGACCGGCGCAGCGCCTCGTCGAACGACGCCTGCGTCAGCCTGGGCAGCCCGGCGACGAGCAGGCAGGCGACCGCCGTCAGCACGGCGAGCAGCGCCGTCGTGCCGGGGTGCGTCCGTACGCCGAGCACGGCGAGCCGCCCCGTCGCACCGCCGTGCGTCCGGAAGCCCAGCACGGCGAGCCGCCCCTTCACGCGGGCCCTCATCGCTCCTCCAGCGTCTGCCCGCGCCGCAGACGCCGCGCCAGCCCGGCCACGATCAACAGCAGCACCCCCGCCACCAGCGCCAGCATCGCGACCGTGGCCGCCCACGGGACCTGGAACAGCACGCCGGGCGTGACCGCCGACGCCTGCCCGGTCAGCACGATGTGCGGCACCACCAGGTTCCCGACGACCACGGCGAGCGCGGTGCCGGACACCAGCGACAGCCCGACGACGAACGCCTGCTCCGTCACCAGCATCCCGAAGATCTGCCGGGAGCCGGCGCCGAGCGCCCGCAGGACGGCGAACTCGGCCCTCCGCTCCCGGGCCGCGACCACGGCGTTCACCAGGAACCCGAGCAGCGCGAACCCCAGCGCCGCGCCGAACCCGAGGACCAGCGCCCCGCGCAGCCCGCTGGCCAGCGGGTCGTCCCGCAGCTTCGCGGCCAGCTCCCCCCGGTCGACGACGGTCACGTCCCACTGGGGGTTCTCGCGCAGGATCGCGCGGGCCGGTGCTGTGTCGGAGGCGGCGAGCCACCATTCGGTCACGGGCCTGGGCGGCTGCGCCGCGGCCAGCTCCCGCGCCTGCAGCGTCTCCCAGTCGGCGAGCACGGCCTGCTGACCGGGGGCGCTCGTCGGCATGCTCGCCACGACGCCGGCCACCTCCACCCGCAGGACCCGGCCGGCGAAGGTGGCCGGCCCGGTCTGGCCGACGCCCAGGCCGAGCGAGGCGGCCAGGCCGGGGGTGAGCACCACGGGCAGCGGTCCCGGCTCCCGCGACGGGCCGAAGGCGACGGCGCCGGAGGGCACCGGCACGTCCCGTCCGTCCGCGCTCAGCCCGGTCAGCCGCAGAGCGGTCCGCCCGTCCGTGACGAGGCCGCGCAGCGACAGCGGGTACGTGATCGCGCCGGAACGTCCGGCCAGCGGGGTCAGATCGAGCTCGACCCGGTTCCCGCCCGGCCGCAGCCCGCCGAGCGGCAGGTCGTGCCACGCGCCCAGCGCGTCGGACAGCACCAGCCGCGCCGGCACGGCGGCGCCCGCCTCGACCCGCACGGTGAGGGCGCGCGGCCGGCCGGGCAGGTCCAGCTTGCCGGCGCGGTCCCCGGGGAGTGCCCGGGACAGTTGCGCGACCGTACGCGCCGACAGGTCGGGACGCAGGCCGAACAGCTCACCGAGCCGGGCGGCGTCGAGCCCGAGCAGCAGCGCGCTCTCGCCGCCCACCTCGGCCTGCCCGCGGAAGGCCGGGGAAGCCGCGGTGACGCCGGGCAGCGTGGTGAAGGCGGTGCCCCGGCCGAGCGGTCCCAGCTCGGGCCCGGCGGCCGGCCCGGACAGGCGCAGGCCCGCCCCCGCCCGGTGGACCGCCTGGTCGAGCTGTGAGGCCTGCCAGGTGGAGGTGGTGGCCATGGACAGGATGCCGATGGCGATCGCCATCGTGAGCAGCAGCGCGGGTCCCGCGTACCTGAGCGGCCGCCTGCCGACCTGCCAGGCCCCCAGCGCGGGGGCGAGCGTGGGCCTGCGCGACATCAGCCGCCCGGCCAGCCGCGACACGCGCGGCACCAGCCGCAGCCCCAGCATGCCGCCCGCGAGCAGGGCCAGCGCCGGGCCGGAGACGATCAGCGGGTCGACGCCGAGGCCGCCCGCCGCCGTCCCGGTGACCGGCGCGCCGTAGTGCTGGAGCTGCCAGATCGCCAGCCCGGCCACGGCCAGCAGCGCCAGGTCCGCGCCCGCCCTCTCGATCAGCCCGCGCACGCCGCGGCCGCGCGCCGTCTGCTCCTCCACGTACGTGCGCCGCGCGCCGGCGAGGGCAGGCAGGGCCAGCAGCACGGCCGCGGCCAGGGCCACGCAGAACGCGACGAGGAACGCGCCCGGATCGGCCGCCGGCGTCAGGCGCACCCCCGAGGCCTCGATCCACGGCAGCCGGTGGACCAGCGCGAGCAGCGGCGGCCCGAGCCACGGCGCGGCGATCGCGCACGGGACCGCCACCAACAGCGCCTCGCCTCCCGCCAGCGCGGCCAGGCGCGCCGTGCCCGCGCCGCGCGAGCGCAGCAGCGCCGTCTCCATGCGGCGGTGGTCGGCGAGCAGCCGCCCGGTGAGCATCGTCGTGTACGCGGCCAGCACCAGCAGTTGCAGCACCGGGACCAGCATGGTGGAGCGGGTCACCAGGGACGCGGTGGCGAGCTGGGTGAGGATGCCGGGCAGCCGGCCGGCGGTCAGGCAGTTCACGCAGCCCGCCGCCGTCAGCCGCTCGCGCACCTGGCCGAGCGCCTCCGCCAGCGGGCGCAGGCGGTCGAGCGTGAGCGTGCCGAGGTCCGGCTCCGCGGTCCAGACGGCCCTGACGTTGGTGGCGAAGCGCGCGGTGAACGTCTCCCGCGCCACCATCAGCGGCCCGTAGGTGGTGTAGTCCCCGTGCTCCACACCCCTGCGCAGCAGTTCCTCGCCCGCCCAGCGCTCGTCGGCGAGGTCGTGGAGCTGGAAGACGCCGACGACGCGGACCGTGACGGGGCGGTGGTCGAGCCGCCCCTCCGTGACGAACTCCCGGCCGGCGCCGAACCCGGGGGCCGAGGCCGCGGGCAGCGGGATCGCCGCCTCGACGACCGGCCCGCCGGTGCGCGGCCACCTGCCGGAGACCAGCCTGGCGTGCCGGTCGAGCCCGTCGTGGCTGCCGAACCTGAGCAGCTCGGGCGCCTTCTCGCCGTCCTGTCCCGGCATGACGTACGAGTCGGAGCGGAGGCTGACGGTGAGGGCCGGGGGTGTGCCGTGGACTCCGGTGAGCACGTCGCGCACGGCCCGGTCGTACCTGGGGAGGGTCTCGGCGGTGACCAGCGAGCTGATCGTGGTGGTGGTCTCGCGGTACGAGGCCGTCTCCATCGCCCGGCGGACACCGGCGTCCCCGATGGAGGAGACGTACATCGTCAGCGCCACCAGCGTGGTGGTCGCCAGCAGGATCGACCCGAAGGCGGCCAGGAGGAGCAGCGGCTCGCTGAACGCCCTTCTGACGACCAGCGGCCCCCGCATCCGTCCCCCTTCACCCCGTCCAGTGAACCTTCGGGGTGCGGTGGTGGCGAAGCAAGGTGAGCTCTTCAACGGTGACGCACCTGATACGCCCGTGTGATGCGGAAACCGTTACACAGCGGCTGACCATCGGGTTCGCCGGAAAGGGTTGGCCCCGGCGTCTTCCGTGAAATATGTTCATGCTGCTGAACACCCCCCTTTTACCTGGAGGTCACCGGTGACGTCGGGAGGCCGGTCCGCGGACGAGCCCCGTCAGGAGCTCGTGGGCGCGCGGATGCGCCAGTTCCGCAAGGAACGCGGGATGACACTGCGCGGCCTGTCGGCCGGTTCCGGCCTGTCGATCGGGTTCCTCTCCCAGGTGGAGCGCGGGATCTCCACCATCGGGCTGGTCGCGCTGAACAGCGTCGCGGCGGCGCTGGACCGGGGCGTCGCCGAGTTCTTCGACGACTCCCCCGGCCACCAGCCCGGGCGGGACGCCGAGCGGCTGCCGGAGCATTTCACGCTCACCCGGGCCCAGACGGCGGCGACAGAGTACGTGTCGGGGGCCCAGACGTACCGGATGCTGTCATCGCGCGGGCCCAGCCTGGTGCTGGAGCCGCTGCTGGTGCACATCGCGCCGGGCGGGCGGCGGGAGCCGGCGTACGGGCACTCCGGGGAGGAGTTCGCCTACGTGCTGAGCGGGGAGTTGCTGTACGAGGTGGACGGGGTGGAGCACCGGCTCCACCCCGGCGACAGCGTCCACCTGCGCTCGACGGTGCCGCACAGCATGTACAACGACACCGACGAGGTGACGACGGTGGTGTCCGTCGTGACGCCCAGGCTGTTCTAGACGCTCAGATCAGGGTCCTGGCCGACCACAGTTCCGGGAAGATCTCGCGGCGCAGCGACCGCTCCAGCCAGCTCGCGCCGCTCGACCCTCCGGTGCCCGTCTTCGCGCCCATCGCGCGGCGTACCACCATGAGGTGGAGGGTGCGCCACCGCATGAACCCCTCGGCGACGTCGGTCAGCGCCTCGGCGAGCTCCCAGAGGTGGTCGCCGGCGCCGCGCTCGGCGTACACGCGGGCCCAGGCCTGCTCGACCAGGGGCTCGGGCTGGTACGGCTGAGCCGGGTCGCGCGCCAGGGTGGTGGCGGGGATCTCGTAGCCGAGCCGGGCCAGCACGGACAGGGCGACGTCGTACAGGCTGGGCGCGCGCAGCGCCGCCAGCAGCTCGCCGTGGGCCTCGGGATTGCCGCGGTGCACCCGCGCCAGGGACTCGGACTTGTCGCCGAGCAGGAACTCGACCTCGCGGTAGAGCGCAGACTGGAACCCGGAGCCCTCGCCGAGCGCCGGCCGGAAGGCGTTGAACTGGCGCGGCGTGAGGCGGTTCAGCGGGCGCCAGGCGGTGTTGACCACATCCAGGTAGGCCGCCGCGCGGGCGATGGCGGCGGTCGCCGGGGGCAGGTCGGGGGTGCCGAGCAGGCGGGCGGCCAGACGCAGTTCGGTGCGCACCAGGCCGAAGTAGAGCTCCATCACCTGAGTGGTCACCAGGAAGGCGGGCTCCTCGGGCGCGTCGGTGCGCGGGCCCGGCAGCGCGCGCAGGGTGTCCGTGCCGACGTACTCGTCGTACGGCGTGGCTTGCGCGAAGCTCAGATTGGGGGTCACCATCGCTTCCTCCTCGTTCACCTCAATGTTCACCGAAGACGAACTGTGATGAAATGGCATGTCGAAGGCGTTGGGACGGGGAGACTTTCCGTTCTCAAAGCAGGACCGCGGGTTCGCCTTCACCGCTGCCGAGAGTGATGGGTGGGTGCCGTGGACGCGATGGACTGGGCGATCCTTACCGAGCTGCAGGCCGACGCCCGGCTCTCTTTCAGCGAGCTGTCCCGGCGGGTGCACCTGTCCTCCCCCGCCGTGGCCGAGCGGGTGCGGCGGCTGGAGGAGACCGGGGTGATCGAGGGCTACCACGCGCACGTCGACCTGGGGCGGGCCGGGCGCACGGTGCGGGCGCTCATCCGGATGTCCTGTTACGGGGCGCGCTGCGTGCTGCGTCACGAGGAGGCGCTGGAGCAGCCGGAGATCGTGCAGGTGTACCGGGTCACCGGTGACACGTGCTGCCTGCTGGTGGTCGCGCTGGCGTCGATGGCGGACTTCGAAGGGCTGATCGACCGGCTGGCTCAGTACGGGCGGCCGTCGAGCACGATGGTGCTGTCCAGCCCCGTGCCGTGGCGGCCGGTCACGGAGCTGCCCTGAGCCTCGCGGCGATCAGCTCGGCGGTGGCGTCCCAGATGGGGGCGGCCGGGTCGATCACGTCGAAGTGGTCGCCGGGGCGTTCCAGGTAGGTGACGTCGTCGTCCGTCCCCGCGGCGGCGTACCGGCGGTTGAAGTCCACCAGGTCCGGGTCGTCCTGGGCGCCCTGCACGACGAGCTGCGGGCCGCCCAGCGGGAGACGGGCCAGCGGGCTGGATCTGGCGTACTCCTCCGGGATCTCGGTGCTGCGGCCGCCCAGCGCCATGGCGGTCGCGCCGCCGCTGAGGTCGCGGCGGTCGCATTCCACCAGGTCAAGCAGCCCGGCGAGGGAGACGGCCAGCGCGGGGGCCGGGCGTCCCGACTGCCACAGGTCGGCGGCCAGGCGCAGTGCGAGCTGACCGCCGGCGGAGTGGCCGATCACGGCGACGCGGGCGGGGTCGAGGTCCGAACGGTCACCGAGCGGCCGGTCGAGGTCCGGCAGGGTGCTGAGCGCCGTGTAAGCGGCGGCGACGTCGGACACGGTCGCGGCCCAGCCGTGCCTGTCCGGGCGGCGGTACTCCACGTTCCACGCGGCGAATCCGCGGGCGGCCAGGTCGGCGGCGAGGGCGTCCATGAGGTCGGCGGCCCAGATGGACCGGTAGAAGCCGCCGTGTAGCAGCATCGCCACGGGGGCGGGCCGCGTCCCCGGCAGGTGGAGCTCGCCGTACTGGTCGGGGTGCGGGCCGTAGGGGACGCGGCGGGGCCGGGCCGCCGCCCGGTGCACGACGTGCCGGATGGCCCAGGTCAGGCCCTGCGCGCCGCGCCCGTACAGGTGGGTGGCGCCGCCGGCCGGGTGCGGGCCGGTCACCCCCAGGTCCAGCCAGACCAGCCGCGACGCGTACGGCCTGGGCGGATCCATCAGGCCGCGCACCTCAGGATCGGCGCCGGGCAGCGCGACCACCAGTCCGTCCGCTCCGGCGGCGTCCAGGGCGACCTGGAAGGACGGCGTGTCCGGCGGCGAGACCACCCGCCCGGCGACCCCGAGCGCCGCGAACTCCCGCCCGGCCAGCTCCCCGAGCAGCCCGAGATCCGCGACGAGCCCGGGGGCGGCGAGCACGGTAACAGTCGTCATGACGTCGCGGACCTCCGCATCGTGACATCCGTCATCGCGTCGCCACGCCCGGCGTCGGCACGGCCTCGTGGTGGTCTGATCGTGTCGCCGCGCCCGGCGTCGGCACGACCCCGTGGTGGTCTCATCGCGTCGCGGGCCTCAGCATGGGGACGACCTCCGCCCCGATCAGAGACACGCCCTGATCGTCGGTGAGGCCGTGCGGGGTGCCGAACTCGACGCGGTGGACGCCCGCGTCGATCAGGCGCTGTGCCTGGGCTGCCACCTGGTCGGGTGTGCCGGAGAACGCGAACAGGTCCAGCAGGTCGTCCGGGATGAGCCCGGCCGCCTCGTCGTGGCGTCCCGCCGCGGTCTCGGTCTTGACCCGTGCCAGCAGGTCGGCGGGGACGTTCGCGGTGGGGTCCAGGTCGGCCACGACGGCGAGGTACATCGCCACCTCACGCCGGGCCTTCGCGCGGGCGGCGGCGCCGTCGGCGGCCACGACGGTGACCGCGCCGAGCACGATGCCGACGTCCTCGGCGGACCGCCCGGCCTGTTCGGCACCCGGACGCAACCGCTCCCTGATCACCGGCACCATCGCCGGGTTGGCGCTGCCGCCCACCTTGATCTCGTCGGCGAGACGTCCCGCGAGCGCCGCGCCGCGAGCGCCCCAGGCGCCGATCAGCAGCGGCGGGCGGGGACGCTGTACGGGGTAGCGCAGCGCGGTGCCGGGCGCCAGCGTGAACACCTCGCCGGAGAAGCCGGAGGTGTCGCCGCCGAGCAGCCGGTACACGACCTCGGCGCACTCGGCCAGCGCGGTCAGCGGGCGCGGCTGCGCCAGCCCCACCTCGCCCAGCCAGGTGCCGCGGGCCAGGCCCAGGTAGGCCCGCCCGCCGGAGGCCAGGTCGAGCGCGGCGACCTGGCCCGCGATCTCGTACGGGGCCATCGAGTAGGGGTTGAGGCAGGCCGTGCCCAGGCGCACCCGGGAGGTGGCGGCGGCCATCTCCAGCAGCGGGAAGATGGGCGGCTGGTACATCAGGTCGCCGAACACCGACACCACGTCGATGCCGTGCTCCTCGGCGATGCGGGCCAGCCGGGCGTAGTCGCCCGGGCGCTTGTCGCTCTGCAGGCCGATGCCGATCTCGAAGCCGCGGCTCATGTGAGGTCCGCCGAGTTCATCGGGCGGCGCCGGACGCGCTCCAGCCGCATGGTGAGCCGCTCCTCCGGGTCCGGGCAGCAGAACAGGGTGTCGCGTTCCAGCCAGTCCCCCGGGCCGAGGTCGCGCTGTTTGGCGGCCAGGAAGGGCAGGACGGCGGCCAGGGCCCAGACGCAGAAGTGGCGGCCGTCGGGGATCCGCAGGTGGGCGCTGTTCTCCAGCTCGAAGTAGTCGCCGACGGCCATGCCGCAGACCGAGCGGCCCTCGATCGTGTCGACGGTGACCCGCAGGTCGTAGAGCTCCATGTCGGTGTCGCCGGTGGTCATGCTCCCTCACTCAGCAGCTCGGCGTGATGGTGGGCGATCAGCCAGCGGCCGCGCGTGTGCCGGAGCACGTCGGTGACCCTGGTGTGCTGGGCGGGGGCGCCGTGCGGCTCGGCCACCAGGACGTACCGGGCCACGCCCACCTCTCCCCAGACGTCGATGCGCTTGTCGCGGGCGGTCAGCGTGTCCATGACCGGCCGGCGGCCGGCGCCGTCCCGGGCGTCGCGGTAGGCGTCCAGCTCGGCGCGGGTGCGCAGGGGGCCCGGCAGGTGGGTCTCCCAGGTGGTCACGTCGGGGTGCAGGTGGCCGTCGAAGCGGGCGCGGTCGCCGGCGACGAACGCGGCGTACATGTCGTCGATGGCGGCGGCGATGTCCGCCGCGGCGTCCAGGGTCACGGTGTCTTCCTTCCAGAGGTCGGGGGGCCGGTCCGCACGACGCGGCCGCCCTTCATCACCCAGTGGACGCCCCGGTACGCGGACGCCGCGGCCAGGGGGTTCTCGTCCATCGCGATCAGGTCGGCGTACCGGCCGGGTTCCACGGTGCCGATGTCGGCCTCGGCGCGGAGCCAGCGGGCGGGGCCCAGGGTGGCGGCGTGGAGCGCGCGGGCCGGGCCGATCACCTCGGCCATGTGCTCCAGCTCGCGCACGGTCGCGTTGGTGCCCTCGAACGACCAGAACGGCGGCATGTCGCTGCCGAGCAGCACCTCCACCCCGGCGGCCACCGCGGTGGCGAAGCTGTCCAGGTGGGCGGGGCCGGCGCCGAGCGAGCGGCACTGCATCCACTCCGGCACGCCCAGCTCGTCGAAGAACCCCTTGCACCGGGTGACCAGCAGGGTGGGCACCAGCGCGGTGCCGCGGGCGGCCATCCGGGCGGCCACCTCGGGGGTGAGCTGGTAGCCGTGCTCCACGCAGTCCAGGCCGAGCTCCACGGCCTGGGCGATCACGGCGGCGGGGCCGGCGTGCGCGGTGACCCTGCGGCCCCAGGCGTGCGCGGTCTCGATCACCGCCGCCATCTCGTCGGCGAACAGCTGGGGCGTGTCGATCGACTCGTGCTGTCCCGCGATGCCGCCGGAGATCATCACCTTGATGAGGTCGGCGCCGGCCTTGAGCTGGGCGCGGGTGCCGCGCCTGAAGCCGTCGACGCCGTCGCACTCCAGGGTGTCGGTGCCCTCGTGGCCGTGCCCGCCGGTGCAGACCAGGGCGCGCCCGGCGGTGAACATGCGAGGTCCGGGCACCCGGCCGGCCTCGATGGCGCGCCGGAGCGCGAAGTCGGCGTGGTCCTTCTCGGCCACGCACCGCACGGTGGTGACGCCGCAGTCGAGGGTGCGGCGGGCGCCGTCGGCCATGTAGAGGGCCAGCTCGTGCGGGTTCAGGTCCTTGACCTGGTCACCGCCGGCGCCGGGGAGGGACAGGGACAGGTGGGTGTGCATGTTGACCAGGCCGGGCGTGACGTACGCGCCGCCGAGGTCGACGCGGTCCACGTCCGTCCGGTCCGCCACCTCGGCCAGGATCTCCTGCCGGGTGCCCACGGCCGCGATGCGGTCGTCCCGTACGAGGATCCCGGCGTCCTCGACAGGGCTCGCCCCGTCGGCCACCCGGCCGTCGGCCACGGTGCAGCCGGTGATCACGACCGTGTTCATCGCATCTCCTTGAGCATGGAGCCCCCCGCCGTCGGAGGTGGGGGCTTGAGCGTGGAGCCGCCCGCAGTCGGGGGTGGGGAGGGAACGGGGAGCGGCGCCGCCACGTCGTAGACGTCGCGGGCGGCTTCCGCTGAGACGTAGCCCTCGGCGACGTCTCGGTGGACCGCCTCGGGATCGCGATCGCGCGGGTCGCCGTGGCCGCCGCCGCCCGCTGTCAGCAGCGTCACCCGGTCTCCCGGCTGGACCTTGACCCGTTTGGTGCTGACCCGCGCCTCACGGTCGGTGCCGGGGAACACGATCACCTGGTTCGGGTCCGGCTCCAGCCCGCCCATCAGGGCCCATGGCCGCGACCGCGTCTTCTTGATCACCGACAGGAACTCGCCCGGCGTGGTGAACCGGATCTCGCGCCGCAACCCCACCCCGCCCCGGTGACGGCCCGCGCCGCCCGAGTCCGTACGCATCTCCAGACGTTCGAAGAACATCCCGGTACGCGCCTCCAGCACCTCGACCGGCGTGTTGCGGGCCTGCGTCTGGGCCAGGTGGTTGGCGGGGCCGATGCCGTCGTGGTCCGGGGTGCCGCCCCAGCCGACGGCGTCGTTGTTGCTGACGGCGAACATCCGGCCGGTGTCGGGATGCGTACCGACCATCATGAAACCGGGCACGTCACCCCCGGACGACGCAGGCAACCGCTCCGGCATGCCCTGCGCCAGCGCCTTGTAGATCAGCTCCAGCGCGACCGTGCCCGTCCACTGGGTGAACGTGGCCGCGGGGTAGGTGGCGTGGAACAGGGTGCCGGGCTCGGCGCGTACCTCCAGCGGCGCGAAGTGGCCCGCGTTGGTCTCCTCCCACGGGGTGGTGATGGCCTTGAACGCGACCCGGCAGGTGGCGATGGTGGCGCCCAGGGGGAGGTTCACCGGCCCGGGCGTCATCGCGGCCGAGCCGTCGAAGTCGACGGTGAAGCGTCCGTCGGCGATCGTGACCGTGACCCGCATCTTGACCGGGTCCTCGGTGATGCCGTCGTCATCCAGCCAGTCCTCGGCCGTCCACGTGCCCTGCGGCAGCGCGGCGACGGCGTCGGCGGCCGACCTGGTGGCGGCCTCGACGGCCCTGTCCACGGCGGCGGCCACCAGGGGCGTGCCGTACCGGGCGTGCACGTCGGCGAGGCGGCGCTCGCCGGTGCGCAGGGCGGCCACCTGGGCGTGCAGGTCACCGATGACCAGGTCCGGCATCCGCGAGTTGAACCGGATCAGCTCATGGATCTCCCGCACAGGCTCACCCCGGGAGAACACCTTCGTACCCGGAAAAATCAACCCTTCCTGATGCATGTCCGTCGAATCCAGGACATAGCCCGGATCCTTGGCGCCCAGATCCATCCAATGCGCCCGCACGCACACGAAGCCCAGCAGCCCGGCATCCCCGTACACCGGGGCGAACAGAGTCGCGTCGTAGGAGTGGGCCGCGTTCCAGTACGGGTAGTTCAGCAGCACCACGTCACCGGGCAGCAGGTTCTCCCGCCCCACGTACTCCACGCCCTTGCGGATGGAGTAGTCGTTCGCGCCGAGGAACCGGCTCAGCCCGGTGGCCTCGGCGACCAGCCGCAGGTCCGGGTCGTAGACCGAGATCCCGTAGTCGCGCACCTCGTAGATGACAGGATTGAACGAGGTCCGCTCCAGGGTGGCCCGCATCTCCTCGGCCACCGCGACCAGATGACAGCGCACGACCTCCGCCGTCGCCCCGTCCAGAGCGATGCCAGGAACCCCGGCACCAGACCGCGCAGGCCCGGACACCCCGCCGTCCGACCGCGCGGATCCGGGCGTCGCGGGGTCCGGCCATGCGTGGCCGGACGCCGCGAGATCCGGCCGCGCATGGCCGGGCGTCGTGAGGTCCGGCCGCGTGGGGTCCGACACCCCGGCGTCCGGCCGCGCAGGGCCGAGCGTCGCGGGGTCCGGCCGCGCGGGGCCAGGCGTCGCGGGATTCGGCCGTGCGGGGCCGGGCGTGGTGGGGTCAGCCATCGTCCACGCCGTAGATCTCGCGGGCGGCTTCCGCTGAGACGTAGCCCTCGGCGACGTCTCGGTGGACCGCCTCGGGATCGCGCTCGCGCGGGTCGCCGTGGCCGCCGCCGCCCGCTGTCAGCAGCGTCACGCGGTCTCCTGGCTGGACCGTGACCCGTTTGGTGCTGACCCGCGCCTCACGGTCGGTGCCGGGGAACACGATCACCTGGTTCGGGTCCGGCTCCAGCCCGCCCATCAGGGCCCATGGCCGCGACCTCGTCTTCTTGATCACCGACAGGAACTCGCCCGGCGTGGTGAACCGGATGTCGCGCCGCAGGCCCACCCCGCCCCGGTGACGGCCCGCGCCGCCCGAGTCCGTACGCATCTCCAGGCGTTCGAAGAACATCCCGGTACGCGCCTCCAGCACCTCGATCGGGGTGCTCCGCCCGGCGCTGCCGGAGACGTGGGTCGCCGCGTTCATGCCGTCGTGGTCCGGCGTGGCGCCCCAGCCGACCAGGTCGTTGTTGCTGACGGCGAACATCTGACCCGTGTCGGGATGCGTACCGACCATCATGAAACCGGGCACGTCACCCCCGGACGAGGCCGGCACCCGGTCCGGCATGCCCTGCGCCAGCGCCTTGAGGATGAGTTCCACCGCCACGATGCCCGTCCAGAGCGTGAACGTGGGCTGCGGGTAGACGGCGTGGAACAACGTCCCCGGCTCGGCGCGGACCTCCAGCGGCACCGTCGTGCCGTGGTTGGACGGCTCGTCGGGCGAGGTCAGCGACTTGAGTATGACCTTGCAGAGCGCGACCGTGGCGCCGAACGGCATGTTGATCGGGCCCGGCGTGGCCGGGGCGGAGCCGTCGAAGTCGACCGTGAAGCGCCCGTCGGCGATCGTGACCGTGACCCGCATCTTGACCGGGTCCTCGGTGATGCCGTCGTCGTCGACCCAGTCCTCGGCCGTCCACGTGCCCTGCGGCAGCGCCGCGAGGGCGGCGCGGGTGCGGGCCTCGCCGTCCTCGACCATGCGCTGGACGGCCGCGTCCACGGTGGGGCGGCCGAACTTGTCCAGGATCTCCAGCAGGCGGCGCTCGCCGGTGCGCAGGGCGGCCACCTGGGCGTGCAGGTCACCGATGACCAGGTCCGGCATCCGCGAGTTGAACCGGATCAGCTCATGGATCTCCCGCACGGGTTCACCCCGGGAAAACACCTTCGTACCCGGAAAAATCAACCCTTCCTGATGCATGTCCGTCGAATCCAGGACATAGCCCGGATCCTTGGCGCCCAGATCCATCCAGTGCGCCCGCACGCACAGGAACCCGACCAGCGTGCCGTCGGCCTCCGGGTCCGCGGGATCAGGCTGGAACACCGGGGCGAACAGGGTCGCGTCGTAGGAGTGGGCCGCGTTCCAGTACGGGTAGTTGAGCAGCACGATGTCACCGCGGTGCAGGTTCTCCCTGCCCACGTACTCCACGCCCTTGGCCAGCGAGAAGTCGTTCGCCCCCAGGAAGAAGGTCAGCCCGGTGGCCTCGGCCACCAGCCGCAGGTCCGCGTCGTACATGGACAGCCCGAAGTCGTGCACCTCGTAGATCACCGGGTTGAACGAGGTGCGGATCAGGGTGGCCCGCATCTCCTCGGCCGCGGCCAGCAGGTAACTGCGGACCACCTCGGCCGTCGCGCCGTCCAGCCGCACGTTCGCCTCGCTCATGCCCGAGCCTCCGGAGTGAGAGTGACCAGCAGATGACCGAAGGGGTCCACCTGGACGCGCTGCCCGGAGTGCACGACCGTGGTGGAGGTGCCCTCGTCGATCAGGGCGGGGCCGTCCAGGGCGTCGCCCGGCTCCAGCTTGGCCCGGTCGTACACGGCGAACTCCGTCACCGCCCGCGTCCCGAAGTCGTAGGCGTCCCGCCGGCCGGTGCGGGCCCGGCCGGGGTCGCCGTCGCCGGGGGCGTGCCGGGGCAGCTCCGGCTTCTCGATGCGCCCGATGCCGCGCACCCGCAGGTTCAGGATCTGCAGCTGGTTGTCCATGACGTGCCCGTACCGGGCGTGGTGCAGTTCCTCGAACGCGGCCCGTACCACGTCGGGGCGCAGGTCGCGGCCGACGGGGACCGTCAGCGAGTGCTCCTGGCCGAGGTAGCGCACCTCCATGGCGCGTTCCAGGACGGCCTGCCCGGCGGGGATGCCCTGCGCGGCCAGCGAGGCCGCCGCCTCGGCCGCGGCCTCGGCGAACACCGACTCCAGCGCGGCCAGGTCGGCGTCCTCCAGCGTGACCATGACGGTACGCGACACGTCGTCCACGATGTCGGCCGCCAGCATGCCCCACGCGGAGAACCCGGACGGCGCGAACGGGACGATCACCTCGGGGATGCCCATCTCGCGGGCCAGGAGCGGCGCCAGCAGCGGCCCCGCGCCGCCGAACGCCAGCAGCGAGAAGACCCGGGGGTCATGGCCCCGCTCGACCGTGATCTGCCGGACCGCGCCGACCGTCCTGGCCAGCAGCACGTCGAAGATCCCGGCCGCGGCGGCCTCGACGCCGAGCCCGAGCGGCTCGGCGATCTGCTCGCGCAGCGCGTCCCTGGCCGCCTCGTCGTGCAGGCGCATGTCGCCGCCGAGGAAGCGGTCCGGGTCGACGTAGCCGAGGGTCACGGCGGCGTCGGTGACCGTGGGCCGGGTGCCGCCGCGGCCGTAGCAGACCGGGCCGGGGTCGGCGCCGGCGCTCTGCGGGCCGACCTTGAGCAGGCCGCGGTCCAGGTGGGCGACCGAGCCGCCGCCCGCGCCGATGGTGCGGATGTCGTAGGCGGGGATGAGCAGCGGGAAGTGCTCCAGCTTCGCCTCGTAGGCCGCCACCGCCGCGCCCCGCTCGATCACGCAGGTGTCCAGCGACGTGCCGCCGATGTCGAAGGTCAGCAGGTTGTCGCGGCCGAGCGCGGCGGCGACGTGCGCGGCTCCGACGATGCCGCCGGCCGGGCCGGACAGCACGGTGTGCATGGGCGAGGTCTTGGCCACCCCCGAGGTCATCGAACCGCCGCCGGACCGCATGATCAGGAACCGGCCGTCGAAGCCGTCCTCGGCCAGGCCCGCCTCCAGGCGGTCGACGTAACGCTCGAAGATGGGGCGGATGTAGGCGTCCAGGACGGTGGTGCTGGTCCGCTCGTACTCGCGGTACTCGCGCACGATGTCCGTCGACACCGACACGGTGACCTGCGGGTACGCCTCGCGGATGAGCCGCGCGGCCTGCTTCTCGTGCTCGGGGTTGAGGTAGGAGTGCAGGAAGCAGACCGCGATCGTCCGGACCCCCTGCTCCTCCACCAGGATCCGGGCGGCCTCCCGCACGTCGTCCGGGTCCAGGTCCTCCACGACGCGGCCCTTGTAGTCGAGCCGCCCCCGCACCCCGATCGTGGCGGCGCGCCGGACCAGGCTCTCCGGGCGCTGGTACTGGAAGTCGTACATGTGGTCCGAGGGCACGTTGCCCCGGCCCAGCAGGAAGACGTCGCGGAAGCCCTCGTTGGCGATGATCCCGGTGGTCTCGCCGCGCCGCTCCAGCACCGCGTTCAGCCCGAGCGTGGTGCCGTGGATGAACAGCTCCACCTCGCGCAGGTCGGTGCCGAGCAGTTCGACGACGGTGAGCACGCCCTCCCAGGGGCGGGCCGGGGTCGTCGGCGCCTTGCGGAAGCGGACCGCGTGGGTGCGCGTGTCCAGCTCCATGGCGTCGACGAAGGTGCCGCCGATGTCGACGGCCAGCCTGATCGCGGGCATGGGATGTGTCACCTCTCTGGTCCTTCGAGATCGGGAAGCGCGCCGGCGCGGCGGCAGGCCACGCGGGCGCGGCCCAGGGTCCGCAGCTCCTGCTCCTCGGTGCGGCAGGCGTCCTCCGCGAACGGGCAGCGCGGCGCGAGCGCGCAGCCGCCGCCCGCGGCGGCCTCCTCCGGGTCCTTGGTCAGGCGCACCCGGCCGGTCTCCTCCTCGCCGTCCAGCGAGGGCACGGCGGCCAGGAGCGCCATCGTGTACGGATGCCGCGGCCGGGCGAAGACCTCCTCGACCGGGCCCTCCTCGACGATCCGGCCCAGGTAGAGCACCACGACCCGGTCGCAGAAGCCGCGCACGGTGGCCAGGTCGTGCGAGATGAACACCGAGCCGCGGCCCCGCTCGGCCGTCACCTCGCCGATCACCTTCAGGATCTGCGCCTGTACGGTCACGTCCAGCGCGGACGTGGGCTCGTCGAAGACGATCAGGTCGGGCTCACCGGCCAGCGCCCTGGCGATGCCGACGCGCTGCGCCTGGCCGCCGGACAGCTCGTGCGGGCGGCGCTCGGCGTACGTCCCGTCCAGGCCCATGCGCTCCAGCACCGCCGCGACCCGCCGGGCCCGTTCGGGCGCCTTGACCCCGGCGGCGCGCAGGGGCTCGGCCACCGCGTCGGCGACGGTGCGGCGCGGGCTGAGCGAGCCGATCGGGTCCTGGAACACGAGCTGGGCGCGGCAGCGCAGGGCGCGCAGCTCCCGCCCGCGCAGACGTGACGGCTCCTGCCCGGCCAGCGTGACCACTCCCCGCGACGGGGTGATCATGCCGAGCATGAGCCGGGCCAGCGTGCTCTTCCCACTCCCGCTCTCGCCGACCACGCCCACGGTCTCCCCCGCCCGCACAGTCAGACTGACCCCACGCAGCGCATGGTGCCCCCCCGCCCCGAACCGGCTCCCGTACACCACATGCGCATCCTCAACCCGCACAACCTCATCACCGGAACCGGCGGAAGGGACGGATTCGCCGGACTCGCCGGACTCGGCAGACACCCCCGCACCTACGGGCCGCGCACGGTCGGCGGGATCGGCGCAGTCGGCGGAACCTGCGGCCTGCCCGGCCTGCCCGGCCTCCCCGGCCTCCCTGGCCTCCCCGGATTCCCCGGACTCGGCGGGGTGGGGGGTTGGGGTGGGGAGGGTGGGGACGGCCGCGAGGAGGGTGCGGGTGTAGGGGGCGGCTGGGGTGGTCAGGATGGCGGTGGTGGGGCCGTGTTCGACGATCGCGCCCGCGTTCAGGACGACGAGGCGGTCGCAGATGCGGGCGATGGACGCGAGGTCGTGGGAGATGAGGAGCACGCCGCGGCCCTCCTCGTCGGCCGCCTCGCGGAACCGGAGCAGGATCTCGCGGGTGAGGGTGACGTCCAGGCCGGTGGTGGGCTCGTCGGCGATGAGCAGTCCAGGGGCGCAGCCGGTGGCGAGGGAGATCATGACGCGCTGCGCCTGGCCGCCGGAGAGCTCGTGCGGGTAGCTGCCGAACCGCCGGGCCGCCGCGCGGATGCCGACGCTCTCGAACAGGTCCACCGCCGCCGAGCGCGCCTGGGAGGCGTCCATGCCCTGGTGGGTCACCAGGCGGTCGGTGAGCTGGCGGCCGATGACGCGGGTCGGGCTGAGCGCGCCGCGCGGGTTCTGGAAGCAGATCGCCGCGCCCGCGCCGCGGTGCGCCGCCAGCGCCGCGGCGTCCATCGTCAGCACGTCCCGATCCTCGAAGAGGACCTGGCCGGTGGCGCGGGCGCCGTCCGGCAGGAGCCCCACGACCGATCTGGCGATCATGCTCTTGCCGCCGCCGCTCTCCCCCACCAGCCCGACGACCTCGCCGCGCGCGACCGTGAGGTCCACGCCGGCGAGTGCCTGTACGGAACCGATGGCGACCTTCAGGTCCCGGATGTCGAGCAGGGTCATCGGGTGACCCCCGCGCGTTCCTGCAGCCCTTCGCCGAGGAGGCTGAACCCGAGGACGCTGACCAGCAGGAGCAGGCCGGGCGGCACCGAGGTCCACCAGCGCCCGGCGACCACGTCCGCCGAGCCGAGACTGATCATGGCCCCCCACTCCGCCGTCGGCACGGTGACGCCGAGACCCAGGAAGGACAGCCCCGCCAGGGTGAGCATGGCCCAGCCGCAGTTCAGCGGCGCGATGACGCGTACCGGGGTGAGGCTGTTGGGCAGCACGTGCCGCCAGAGGGTGCCCAGGCCGGACGATCCCGACGTCCTGGACGCCTCCACGAACGGCAGTTCCCGCACCGTGCGCACCTCGGCCCGGACGAGACGGGCGTACGCGGGCGCGTTGACCAGGGCGATCACCAGGATCAGCTCGGGCACGCCGCCCCCGAGCAGGGCGGCGACCGCCAGCGCCAGGATGAACGCCGGGAACGCCTGGAACACGTCCAGGATCCGCATCAGCACGTCGTCGACCAGCCCGCCGCGGTACCCGGCGACGATCCCGAGCAGCGTGCCGAGCACCACGGCCAGGGCGACCGACGCGACGGCGACGCCCAGGTCCAGGCGGCCCGCGTGCAGCACCCGGCTGAGGATGTCCATGCCGTTGACGTCGGTCCCCAGCGGGTGCGCCCCGCCGGGCGGGGCCAGCGAGGCCGCCGCGTCGATCTCCTCGGGTCCCCAGCGGACCAGCAGCGGCCCGATCAGCACGGCGAGCACGACCAGCCCCAGGATCACCGACCCGGTCCGGATCAGCGTGGTGGCGAAGCCGCGGTCCGCGGCGGCGGCGGCGCGCGGCGGGCCGGCCTCCCCCGCCGTGGTCAGGTCGGCCATCAGATCCTCACTCTCGGGTCGAGGACGGCGTGCACCACGTCGGCGATCAGGAAGATCAGCGTGTAGCACAGCGCGATCACCACGACCGACGCCTGCACCACCGGGTAGTCCCGGAACAGCAGCCCGCGCAGCGCCCACTGCCCGAAGCCCTGCCAGGAGAAGACGTACTCCACCAGCACCGTCGACCCGATCGCGAACCCGAACACCAGCGCCGCCAGCGCGGGCAGCCGCACCAGGGCGGCGCGGGCGAGATAGCCGCGCAGCAGCGTGCGTTCCGGCAGGCCGTGCGCGGCGGCCGCCCGGTACGCCTCCGAGCCCAGCACCTCCAGCGCCGAGGCGCGCACGCTGCGCATCAGCGGCGCCACGATGACGACGACCATGGTCGCCACCGGCAGCACCAGGTGGCCGGCGGCCGACGCGAACGCCGGGCCGTTGCCGGTGAGCACCGCGTCCAGCAGGTCAGCGCCGGTGATCAGCGACAGGTTCGTGTCCGGGTCGACCCGGCCGCTGGGCGCCGGCACCCAGCCGAGGCCGCTGTACACGACCAGGATGAGCACCAGGCCGAGCCAGAACTCCGGCAGCGAGTTGCCCACCAGGGCCAGCACCCGCAGCGTGTGGTCACCGGCGCGGCCCGCGCGGCGCGCGGACCAGATGCCGAGCACGGTGGCCAGCACCGTCGCGATCGTCACGGCGATCACGACGAGCTCCAGCGTGGGCCCGAGGCGGACGGCCATCTCGCCCATCACCGACTGGCCGCTCTGGATGGACACGCCCAGGTCACCGGTGAACAGCCCGCCCAGGTAGTCCACGAACTGCTGCCACATCGGCTGGTCCAGCCCGTACCGGGCACGCGCCGCCGCCGCGTCGGCCTCCGTGGCGTTGGGGCCGAGGATCGTCCGGATCGGATCGCCGGGCAGCACGCGGACCAGCACGAACGTCACCACGACGACGCCGAGGAGGACGGGCACGGCCTGCAGCAGGCGCCGTGCGGCGAATCGGGCGATCCGCACAGTTATGCCTTGGTCAGGTAACGCAGGCGGGCCAGGCCGTCCATCGGCTGGACCCAGCCGGCGACCTCCTCGCGCACCGGGAGGGTGAAGTTCGGCTGGCAGATGATCACCCACGGCACGTCGGCCGCGAGGATCTCCTGCACCCGGGCCCACAGTTTGAGCCGCTCGGCCTCCTCCACCGTGGTGTGCGACTGCTCGAAGATCTTCTCGATCTCGTCGTTGACGTAGTTGGAGTAGTTCAGGTTGGCGCCCTTGGTGAAGCTGGTGCCGAGCATGTACTCGACGTCGTTGACCCACAGCTGCCCGGCGGTGAGCTGCAACGGGATGCTCTTCTTCTCGCGGCGCTCGCCGAGGGTCGCCGGGTCCAGCGGGGCGAGCTTCAGCTCGATGCCGGCCTTCCTGGCCTCGCTCTGCACCAGCACGGCGATCTGCTGCTGCTCGGCGTTGTCGGCCTCGAAGACGAGCTCGGAGCTGATCGACGGCTTGCCGGCCTCGGCCAGCAGGGCCTTCGCCTTGTCCAGGTCGTAGGCGTAGGGGTAGCCGGTCTCGGCGTAACCCGGCATGTCCAGCGGCACCAGGCTCTTGGCCGGGCGGGCGTCGCCGCCGTACACGTTGCTGATGATCTGCTCGTACGGAACCGCGCAGGCCAGCGCCTGGCGCACCTTGACGTCGTCGAACGGCGCGGTGGCGACCGACATCTGGATGGCCACCTGGTTGTTGCTGGGCGCGGAGATCACCTTGATGCCCTGGGCGTCCTTCAGGTCGGCGACGTCGCGGCGGCTCATCCCGAGGGCGATGTCCACGTCGCCCGCCTCCAGCTGGAGGCGCTGGGTGGCGGCGGCCGAGACCACGGTGAGGCGGATGGTGCTCAGCCTGGCCGGGTCCTGGCCGGGGTAGCCGGTGTTGGCGCTGAGCTCGATCTCCTGGCCCTGGACCGCCTTGGAGACCTCGAAGTAGCCGCCGGTCGGCGGGTTCTTGGCGAACCACTCCTTGGCCCAGGGGTCGGCGTCGGTGGCGTGCTTCTTGGCCTCGGCGGAGTCGAAGACGTACAGGGAGATGGCCTGGATCTGCCGGGTGAGCGCGCTGGGGAACGCCTGGTGGAACTCCACCGTGTAGTCGTCGACCACCTTGACCTGGTCGGCCTCGGTGAGCCCGATCAGCCGGTAGACGCCCGCGACGTTGGCCTTGGCGGCGAACGCCCGGTCCTTGGACCATTTGACGTCGGCCGCGGTCATCTCGTTGCCGCTGGCGAACTTGACGCCCTTGCGCAGCTTCAGCGTCCAGACCTTGTTGTCGGCGTCCGGCTCGAACGACTCGGCGAAGGTGGGGGCGATGCTCTCGGTGTCGAGGATCTGCGCCCCGCCGACGTCCTTCACGCCGTAGTCGATCATGTAGGGGAAGACGTTCTTGAACAGCATGAGCGCGGTGAGGTCGAACCCCACGAAGTCCTGGTCCCAGCTGCTGACGTAGCCGCCCACCGCGATGCGCAGCGCGCCGCCCTCCCCGCCGGACGCGGCCCCCGACGGCTGCGGCTGCTCGCCCCCCTTGGTCCCGGCGGCGCACCCGGCGGCGAGCAGCAGCGCCACGCCGCCGCCGAGCCGCAGCGCCGACCTGCGCGACATCGGCAGCGAGCCGGCGGCGACCGCACGTGAGAATCCGGCCATGGGGGTCCTCCTGGGGGACACGGAAGAGACGACGTGTTCAGTCAGGCCTTCCGTTCACTGAACGCTCCCGCGTGCCAGTTCACCGGTCAGAGTCCTGTCTATCTCTGACGTTGTACCGGTAACCGGGCATTAAGGACAAGGACGTTCAGATAATTTCACCAGAGGGAAACATCCGGCCGGGCAGGCCGAGACGGGTGAGCGCCGCCGCCACCAGCTCGTCCGGTGACAGCGCCACGTCCAGCACCATCCCGGACTCGTCCGGATCGAGGTGCTCCAGGATCTGCTGCTGCGAGTCGAGCAGGCTGGCCGCCATGTAGTGGCCGGTGCGGCGGGTCATCCGGTCCCTGATCAGCTCCGGGGCCCCGTCGAGGTGGACGAACTCCACGTCCGGCGGGCCCTGCCGCAGGACGTCGCGGTAGGCGCGCTTGAGCGCCGAGCACGCCAGGACGGTGGAGACGCCTTCGGCGTGCCGGTCGGCCATCCAGGAGGCCAGGTCGCGCAGCCACGGCCAGCGGTCCGCGTCGTCCAGCGGGACGCCGGCGCGCATCCGGGCCACGTTCGCCTCCGAGTGGAACTCGTCCGCCTCGGCGAACCGCAGCCCGGTCGCCTCGCTGATGCCGCGGGCCACGGTCGTCTTGCCCGCGCCCGACACGCCCATGACCACGATGTGCCGGGTGGGCGGACGGTCACCAGTCATGGACGGTGCCGTCCTTGAGCCGGTTGAACGGCAGGTAGGCCGCCTGGTACGGGAAGCGCGCCGCCGCCTCCTCGTCGAGCTCCACGCCGATCCCCGGCAGCTCGCCGGGATGCAGGTAGCCGTTGGTGAAGCTGAACGACTGCCGGAACACCTCGTCGGTGGCCGCGCCGTGCCGCATGTACTCCTGGATGCCGAAGTTGTGGATCGCCAGGTCCAGGTGGAGTGCGGCGGCCATGCCGACCGGCGAGATGTCGGTCGGGCCGTGGATGCCGGACTTGATCTGGTACTGGGCGGCGTAGTCGAGGAGCTTGCGCATGGCGGTGATCCCGCCGGTGTGGGTGACGGCGGAGCGGACGTAGTCGATGAGCTGCTCGCGGATCAGGGTCTGGTAGTCCCACACGGTGTTGAAGACCTCGCCGATGGCCAGCGGGATGGTGGTGTGCTGCCGGACCAGGCGCAGCGCCTCCTGGTTCTCCGCCGGGGTGCAGTCTTCCAGCCAGAACAGGTCGTACGGTTCGAGGTCCTTGCCGAGCCTGGCCGCCTGGATGGGGGTCATCCGGTGGTGCCCGTCGTGCAGCAGCGGCAGCTCGGGGCCGAACTCGTTCCGCACCGCCTCGAAGACGCCGGGCAGGTGGCGCAGGTAGGCGCGGGTGTCCCAGTCCTCCTCGGCGGGCAGCGGGGTGCGCTGGGCCGGCTCGTAGTCGTACCGCTTGCCGTCGATGCTCGGCTGGGCGGCGACGCCGTACACCGCGTCGACCCCCGGCACGGAGGTCTGCACCCGGATCGACCGGTACCCCAGCTCCAGGTGCAGGCGGATCGAGTCGAACAGCTCCGGCAGGTCGCGGCCCGAGGCGTGCCCGTACGCCATGATCCCGTTCCGGGAGGCTCCGCCGAGCAGCTGGTAGAGCGGCATCCCGGCGGCCTTGGCCTTGATGTCCCAGAGCGCCACGTCCACGGCGGCGATGGCGGCCATGGTGACGGGGCCGCGCCGCCAGTACGCCGAGCGGTAGAGGAACTGCCAGGTGTCCTCGATGCGGTGCGGGTCCCGGCCGATCAGCAGGGGGGCGACGTGGTCGGCCAGGTACGACGCGACCGCCAGCTCCCGCCCGTTGAGTGTGCCGTCGCCCAGCCCGGTGATCCCGTCATCCGTCGTGATCTTGAGGGTGACGAAGTTGCGGTCGGGGCTGGTGACGATGACGTCCGCTGCGGTGATCTTCACGTGGATGCCTTTCTCAACGAGGGGTCACGACGTCGCGGCCAGGAAGGCGCGGGCCCGCTCGCGCAGGGCGTCCAGGTCGCCGCCGGACGCCGCGTCGCCGACCAGCGGCCCCCCGACGCCGGCCGCGATCGCGCCGGCGGCGAGGAAGCCGGGCAGCTCGGCCAGGCCGACGCCGCCCACCGCGACGAACGGGAGGTGCGGGAACGGGTCGCGCAGCGCCTTCAGGTAGGCCGGGCCGCCCAGCGAGGCGGGGAAGAGCTTGACCGCGGCGGCGCCCATCCGCGTCGCGGTGTACGCCTCGGTCGGGGTGAGCGCTCCGGCGGCGACCGGGAGCCCTCGCCTGGCCGCCGCGCCGATGGAGTCGACGACGGCCGGGGTGACGACGAACTGCGCGCCGGCGGCGGCCACGTCGGCGACGTCCGCCTCGGTGAGCACGGTGCCGGCGCCGACCAGCGTGCCGGCCGGCGCGGCGGCCCGGATGGCCGCGATGGCGTCGAGCGCGCCGGGGGTGGTCAGGGCCACCTCCAGCACGCGGACGCCCTCGTCGAGCAGCGCGGTCCCGGCGGCGACGGCGGCCGCCCCGCCGGAGCCGCGGATGATCGCCAGCAGCCGGGTGGCGGCCAGGGTGGCGGTGAAGTCGGATGTCATGGTCACCATTCCGCGTAGGAGCCGTCCCGGTGCCGCCAGACGGGGCTGCGCCAGGCGTGTGCCCGCTTGCCGGCCGAGCGCACGGCCTGCTCGTCGACCTCGATGCCCAGGCCGGGCCCGGTGAGCCGCTCGACGTACCCGTCGATGAAGGTCAGCGGGGTCTTGTCCACGCAGTAGTCCAGCATGTCGGCGCCCAGGTTGTAGTGGATGCCGAGGCTCTGCTCCTGGATCAGGTAGTTGGGCGTGGCGAAGCCGACCTGCAGGCAGGCCGCGAGGGCGATCGGGCCGAGCGGGCAGTGCGGGGCGAGCTGCACGTCGTACACCTCGGCGAGCGCGGCGATCTTGCGCACCTCGGTGATGCCGCCGGCGTGCGAGAGGTCCGGCTGGGCGACCGCGATGCCGGCCTGGAGGACGGGCAGGAACTCCTGCCTGCTGTAGAGCCGCTCCCCCGTCGAGACGGGGATGGTGGTCGAGCGGACGAACTCGCCGATGAGGTGCGAGTTCTCCGGTACGACCGGCTCCTCCAGGAACAGCGGCCGGTACGGCTCCAGCAGCGGCGCCACCCGGCGGGCGCTGGCGAGGGTGAACCGCCCGTGCAGGTCGACGGCGACGTCACGGTGGTCGCCGAGCACCTCGCGGGCGGCGGCCACCCGGGCGACCACGCCGTTCAGCTCGGCGACCGACGCGACCGGGCTCATCCTGCCCGAGGCGTTCATCTTCACCGCGGTGAGCCCGGCCTCGACCTGGGCGGCGACGTGGTCGCGGACCTCGCCCGGCTCGTCGCCGCCGACCCAGCCGTACACCCGGATCCGGTCCCGTACCGGCCCGCCGAGCAGCTGGTGCACCGGGGCGCCGAAGTGCTTGCCGGCGATGTCCCAGAGCGCCTGGTCGAGGCCCGCCACGGCGCTGGCCAGGATCGGGCCGCCGCGGTAGAACGAGCCCTTGGTCAGCACCTGCCAGTGGTCCTCGATCCGCAGCGCGTCCTTGCCGATCAGCAGCTCCGCGAGCTGGTCCACGGCGGCCCTGACGGTCTCGGAACGCCCCTCGCAGGTGGCCTCGCCCCAGCCGACGATCCCGGAGCCGGTCTCCACCCGGACGAACAGCCAGCGGGGGGCGACGAGGAAGGTCTCGACGCGCGCGATGGTCGTCATCGGCTCAGCCCTTCGTCGCGCCGGCGGTGAGGCCGGAGACCACGTACTTCTGCACGAACAGGGCGATCACCATGATCGGCAGGGTGACCACGGTGGTCGCGGCCATCAGGCCGCCCCAGTCGATGCTGGCGTACCCGACGAAGTCGAAGATCGCGACGGGCAGCGTCTTGGTGTCGGCGTCGGAGAGCACGAGCGCGAACATGAAGTTGTTCCAGGAGAAGATGAAGGACAGGATCCCGGCGGTCGCGATGCCCGGCACCGACAGCGGCAGCGTGATGCGGCGGAACGCGCCGATGTGGGTCAGCCCGTCGACCAGCGCCGCCTCCTCCAGCTCCGTGGGCAGGCTGTCGAAGTAGCCCATCATGATGTAGACCACCAGCGGCAGCGACACGAACATGTGGCTGATGATCAGCACCTCGTAGCCGCCGACCATCCGCAGGTTGGAGAAGACGTAGTACCAGGGCACCAGGAGCGAGACGCCGGGGATGATCCGGGCCATCAGCACCACCAGCGCGGACTTGCGCATGTTGAACCGGCTCATCGAGTAGGCGGCCGGCAGCCCGAGGATCAGCGACGCCACCGTGGCGGCGAACGCCACCCAGAGGCTGTTGACGATGAACGTGACGTAGTTCGCCTGCTGGAGCACCTTGCCGAAGTTGTCCAGGGTGGGCGAGAACACCAGGGCCTTGCCCGGGTCGTAGATGTCGACGTTGGTCTTGAACGCCGCGGCGACCATCCAGACCAGCGGCGCCACCAGGGCGAGCACCACGACGGTGAGCGCCGCCACCCGGAACACCCGGTACGCGAGACTGGGCCTCATCGCCGCGCCTCCTTGCGCCGGGCGGTCAGGGCCCACATCGCCCCGATGATGATCAGGAAGAACAGGATGAGGACGGTGGAGGAGACCCCGTACTCGTTGTAGTCGAAGCTGAGCCCGTAGGCGTACACGTTCAGGGTCTCCACCTCGTGGAACGAGCCGCCCCCGCGGCCCTTGGTGGCGTAGAGGATGTCGAAGGTCTTCAGCGCGTCGATGCCGCGCAGCAGGATCGCCACGGTCACCGTGGGCATCAGCAGCGGCAGGGTGACGTGCCGGAACCGCTGCCAGGTGCTGGCGCCGTCGATCCTGGCCGCCTCCTGCGGCTCCTCCGACAGCGAGGTGAGCCCGGCGAGCAGGATAAGCACCACCATCGGCGTCCACTGCCACACGTCGATGAAGATCGTGGTGGGCAGGGCGGTGTGCTCGCCGGCGAGCCACGGCTGCGGCCCGATGCCGATCCAGCCGAGCACCTGGTTGGCCATGCCGATGTTCGGGTCGAAGATGAGCCGCCACATCATGCCGACCGCGACCGGGGTGGCGACGAGCGGCAGCAGGATCGCGACCCGCACCCACTTCTGCCCCTTGAACGGCCGCCAGAGCAGCAGCGCGATCGCCATCCCGAGGACCATCTCGAACAGCAGCGCGACGCCGGTGAACGTGGCGGTCCGGCCGACGGCGGGCCAGAACCTGGTGGTGTCGGACAGCACGTCGAGGTAGTTCTGGAAGCCGACGAACTCGCTCTCGGCGCGGACCGATCCCTCGGCGTCGGTGAGGCTGAGGTACCCGGTCCAGGCCAGGGGGAACACGAGCAGCGCGGCGACGAAGGTCATCGCGGGCGCGGCGAACAGCCACTTGCGGTGGTCGTTGACCCAGCGCACCCAGCCGGGCGTGCCGGAGGCGCCGCTCGGCGCCTTGCTGGTGATCGTTGCCATGAGGTCTCCAGGGGTGGGCGGGCGGCGGGCGCTCGGCCCGCCGCCCGCGCGTGCCGCTTACTCGGCCTCGTCGTCCAGGAACTGCTGGAAGGCGGTGTGGGCCGTGTCGGCCGAAGCCGCGGCGTCCTTGCCGGTGATCGCGTCGACGATCGGCTGGCCGACGATCTCACGGGCCTCGGCGACCTTCACCACCAGCGGCCGGTCATGGCCGACGCCGTTCTCGGTGCTGGCCGCGATGGCCTCGGCCAGGTCCTCGGGGAAGGTCGAGACGCCCTCGGGGTCGGCCCAGACCGAGGTCCGGGCGCCCGGCACGCCGGACTTCTGCTGGGCGAGCGTCTGCTCCTTGCCCGTGGCCCACTCGATGAACTTCCAGGCGTTCTCGGTGTTCTCGGAGGCGTCGTTGATGCCCAGCGCCCACGACGGGATGTTGTACGGCTTCGAGCCCGCCGGGCCGGCCGGGAACGGCGCGAAGCCCACCTGGTCCGACACCTTGGACTTGTCCGCGTCGGTGGCGTTCTTGTAGAGCGAGTTCGCCTCGGTGTAGAAGGCGGCCTTGCCCTGGGTGAAGATCGCCATCGCCTCGGGCCAGCCCATGTCGGTGCTGACGTTCGCGGGGCCGTAGTCCTTGATCAGCTCGCCGTAGTAGGCGTACGCCTGCTTGGCCGCGTCGGTGCCGACCGCCGACTTGCCGCTCTGGTCGACGAAGTCGCCGCCGAAGCTGTAGAGGAAGCTGGAGAACTGGGTGACCGCCGCGGACTTGCCCGTACGGGCGACGAAGCCGGCGACGTCAGGCTCCGACTCCTTGATCTTGGCGGCGGCGGCCTTCAGCTCGTCCAGGGTCTTGGGCGGGGCACTCAGGCCGGCCTTCTCCAGCAGGTCCTTGCGGTAGTAGAGGACCTCCTGCTCGGTGATGATCGGGATGCCGACCGGCTTGCTCTCGTACGTGGTGGACTGCGCCGGGCCGGGCTGGAAGTCGCTGAAGTCCCAGCTCTCGGACTTAACCTGCTCCGTGAGGTCGGCCAGGTACTTGTTCCTGGCGAAGAGCTTGCCCTCCTGCAGGGGCCGGTACATCATCACGTCGATGTCGGCCGAGCCGGCGTTGAGCTTGACGTTGTACTGGTCGGAGAGCTGGTCCTCGCCGAGCTGGGTGATCTCCACCTTGAGCCCGGTCTGCTTCTCGAACTCGGGCAGTGCCTGCTTGACGTTCTCCGTCCACACGTGGTTGGCCAGGGTGACCCGGACCGTGTCGGACGCGCCGCCGCCGCCGTCGCCTCCGCCGCAGGCGGTCAGGCTCATGGCGACAACCACGGCCAGAGAAGTACCGGTTATCGATCGACGTCGCACGTCATCTCGCCTTTCTGGCATGGCCGCCGCCCCCCTGAAGGGCGCCACACTCGTCTAACATCTGACTAATGCCGGGATGTTAGGGCAAAAAAGCTGATTTATTCAAGGCTTGGCGTCAACTGATATGCTTTCAGCCGTGAACCAGTCCTCCCCAGGGGGCGCACCCACTCAGCGATCCCTTGCCGAGGCTGGGCTGCACGCACGAGTCCTCGACCATCTCGGCACCGCCATCTGCAACGGCGACGTGGCCGCCGGTTCCGTCCTGAGCATCGAAGACCTGGTCGACCGCTACCAGGTCTCCCGCTCGGTCATCCGCGAGGTGCTGCGGGTGCTCGCCTCCATGGGGCTCATCGAGACCCGGCGCCGGGTCGGCATCATGATCCAGGCCGCCGGCGCGTGGAGCGTCTTCGACCCGCAGGTGATCCGCTGGCGGCTCGCCTCCGGCGGGCGGATGGCGCAGATGCGCTCGATCACCGAGCTGCGGACCGCGATCGAGCCGCACGCCGCCTGGCTGGCCGCCGAGCGGATCGGCGACGACGAGGCGAGCGAGCTGGTCGGGCTCGCGGCCAAGATGTGGGCCGCGGGGAAGGCCGGCGACGAGTCGCGCTTCCTCAGCCTGGACATCGACTTCCACCGCCGGGTGCTGGCCGCCTCGGGCAACGAGATGTTCGCCAAACTGCAACTGATCGTCGCCGAGGTGCTGGCCGGACGTCACCACTACCACCTGATGCCCCACTACCCCCACGAGCAGGCGCTGCAGCTCCACATCGACGTGGCCCAGGCGCTCCAGCGGCGCGACGGCGAGCGGGCCAGGCAGGCCATGGTCGACATCATGGAGCAGGGGTTCGCCGAGATGCGGTCGATGTGGGAGCGGACGGCCGAGCCCGGCGGCGTGTGACCCCGTACGGGGGCCGCGTGTCGTGTCACCCCTTGCCCGCTCCTAAGATCCAAGGGTGGCGAAGTACCTGGACGTACACCCGGACAACCCCCAGCCCCGACTGATCAACCAGGTGGTGGATCTGCTGCACGCGGACGGGCTGATCGCGTACCCGACCGACTCGTGCTACGCCCTGGGCTGCCGGATCGGCAACAAGGACGGCATCGACCGGATCAGGGAGATCCGCGGCCTCGGCGACGAGCACCACTTCACGCTGGTGTGCCGGGACTTCGCCCAGTTCGGTCAGTTCGTGCACGTGAACAAGGCCGTGTTCCGCCTGGTCAAGGCGGCGACTCCCGGCGGTTACACGTTCATCCTGCCCGCCACCAAGGAGGTGCCGCGGCGGCTGCTGCACCCCAGGAAGAAGACGGTCGGCGTGCGGATCCCCGACCACGTCGTCACCCAGGCCCTGCTGGCCGAGCTGGGCGAGCCGCTGCTGTCGAGCACGCTGCTGCTGCCGGACGAGACCGAGCCCCTGACGCAGGGCTGGGAGATCAAGGAGCGGCTCGACCACGCGGTCGACGCCGTCATCGACTCCGGCGAGTGCGGCGCCACCCCGACGACCGTCGTCGACTTCTCGCAGGGCGAGCCCGAGATCCTCCGTCACGGCACGGGGCCCGCGGACCTGTTCGAATAGCACCTTTCAGTCGGCGGTCCGGGCGACGATCAGGCACGCGAACGCCGCGAGGGCGAGCCCGGTCCGTACGAGGTGCAGGTTGAGCCACCGCTGACGGATCTCGTCCCAGCCGGCGGGCAGCGCGTCGGGGTCCCAGGCGTTCGCGGCCTGGTTGAGGGGTTCCATCCCGGCGACGGTGAGGGCGACCGTGAGGACGACCAGGGTCAGGGCGGCCGCGCTCAGGCCGAAGACGAGCCATCCGCGCTGCCATGACAGGACCGCGACGACGAGCAGGGCCGCGACGCTGATCAGCAGGAGCGGCGGCATGCGCTGGCCGTAGTCGGCGTTGAGCGCCTGCCAGTAGCGGACGTACGCGGGCCCCGGGATCCGGCCGACGGACGGGGCGAGCACCACGAAGAGGACGCCGCCCGCGTACACGCCGACCAGTAACAGGGCCACCATCCTGGACGCGCTGAGAGCCAGGGACATCAGCATGCCTTCCTTTTGGCTGGATCAGCACTTTTTCATTAGAGATGAATCCAGTCAATAGATCTGGAAGCATGGTGGCGATGACTGAGCCGAGGAAGCGCCGCTCGTACTCCAGCAGCCTGCGCCGCGAGCACGCGCGGGCGACCCGGCTGCGGATCGCGACGGCGGCGCGGGAGCTGATGGTCGGCAAGGGGTACGCCGAAACCACGATGGCGCAGGTCGCGCGCGACGCCGGCGTGGCCGTTCAGACGCTCTACACGTCCTGCCCCGGCGGCAAGCCCGCGCTGGCGAAGCTGGTCTACGACATCACGCTGGCCGGGGACGCCCTGGCCGTGCCGCAGAGCGACCGGCCCGGGGTCCGGGCGATCATCGAGGAGCCCGACCCGGCACGCAAGCTGGCCCGGTACGCCGCGATGGCCACCTCGATCCTCCGGCGCGTCACCCCCGTGCACCGCGTGCTGCGCGCGGCGGCCGCCGCGGCCCCGTCCGACACCGGGCTGCGCGACGTGCTGGCGGGGATCGAGCGGGAAAGGCTGACCGGAAGCCGCGGACCGGCCGAGCATCTGCACGCTCTCGGCGCGCTGCGCCCGGGCCTCGACCCCGGCAGGGCGGCCGCGCAGATCTACGTGCTCACCTCGACGGAGAACTTCGAGAAGCTGACCGAGGTGTGCGGGTGGAGCGAGGCCGAGTACGAGGAATGGCTCGCCACCGTGCTCGCGGCGACCCTCCTCGCCCCCTGACCCCTACGGCGACTCCTTGACGAAGCCTCTTCCCTATCTGGAGTGCATAGTTTTCTCGGCGGAAAATCGGGTGACATTTCCTGGCGGGTGGCGGAAGGCTGGGCGTCGTCGATGAGTTTTGTCAGTGGCGTCCGTCAGTCTGTACATGACCACGACTTCCAGTGAGTCACAGTGCCGGGATGCCGGCCATGACCATGTCTCGCCCCACGATCCCGATCGAGGTACCGTGTCCAGCCGACTGCTCGACCCACCTGCCAAGCCCGTGGCCACCACCCCGGGCCGCACACCGGCCGTGATCCGGTTGCTGGTGCTCGCCACGTTCGTGGTCATCCTCAACGAGACGATCATGATCAACGCGATCCCCCAGCTGATGGCCGCGCTGCACATCACCGAGCAGACCGCGCAGTGGCTCTCGACCGCCTTCATGCTGACCATGGCGGCGGTGATCCCGATCACCGGCTGGTTCCTGCAGCGCGTCACCACCCGCGCCGCCTATTCGACCGCGATGGGCCTGTTCCTGGCCGGCACGGCGCTGGCCGTCGTCGCTCCGTCGTTCGAGGTGCTGCTGGCCGCCCGCATCGTCCAGGCGTCCGGCACGGCCGTGATGATGCCCCTGCTGATGACCACGCTGATGCGGGTGGTGCCCCAGGAGGACCGGGGCCGGGTGATGGGCAACGTCACCCTGGCCATGTCGGTCGCGCCCGCGATGGGCCCGACGGTCTCGGGGGTGATCCTCCAGTTCGGGTCCTGGCGTCTGCTGTTCGCCGTGGTGCTGCCCATCGCCGCCCTGATCGCGTGGGGCGGCCTGAAGCGGCTGGAGAACGTCGGCACTCCCCAGATCGGCAGCGTCGACTGGTTCAGCGTGGCAGCCGCCGCCACCGGCTTCGGCGGCCTGGTCTACGGGCTCAGCCGGTTCGAGGGCGGTGACGTCCGGGTGGCCGCCGCCATCGTGGCGGCCGGGCTGGCGACCATCGCCGTCTTCGTCTTCCGCCAGCTGTCGCTGCAGAAGCGCGGCGTGCCGCTGCTCGACCTGCGCACCCTGCGCCACCGCACCTACACGATCGCGCTGATCATGATGGCGGTGTCCTTCATGGCCATGCTCGGCTCGATGATCCTGCTGCCGCTCTACCTGCAGAGCGTCCGCGGGCTCAGCGCCCTGGAGACCGGGCTGCTGGTGATGCCGGGCGGCCTCGCCATGGGCCTGCTCGGCCCGGCCGTCGGCCGCCTGTTCGACAAGTACGGCGGCCGGGTGCTGGTCATCCCCGGCGCGATCGGCATCATGCTCACGCTCACCGGCTTCACCCAGGTCTCGATGACCATGCCCTACTGGCAGATCCTCGGCCTGCACACGCTGCTGTCGGTCTGCCTGGCCGCGACGTTCACCCCGGTGTTCACCCTCGGGCTCGGCGCGGTCCCGCCGCGGCTCTACTCCCACGGCAGCTCGATCCTGAGCACGCTGCAGCAGGTCGCCGCGGCCTTCGGCACCGCGCTCGTGATCACCGTGATGAGCACGCGCTCCGAAGCGCTGGCGGCGGCGGGGGTCACCGAGGTGCTCGCCGACCTCGGCGGCATGCGGCTGGCCTTCGTGATCGGCGCGGCGCTGTCCGTGGTCGTGGTCGTCACCGCCCTGCTCCTCCCGGCCCGCGCCGCCTCCTCCGGCGAGGTGGAAGCCGCGTAGGGCTCGATCATCCGTACGGGGAAGCCCGCGTCAGGGCCACCAGCCCGCGACGACTTCGACGTCCTCCCGCCGGAGTGCGTCGTGCCAGACCGGGTCGCGCAGCAGCCGGGCCTCCCAGGAGCGCACGACGCCGTCCGGTCCCTCGACCGCGTCCTCGCGTGACGGGTGCAGGAACAACTCGCTCGTGCCCTCGGGGAGGGCGGCGAGCCGGCGGAGGTAGTCGTCCCGGAGTCGCTCGTACGCGCCGAGTTCGGACGCGGTGCTCCGGTTGGTCGCGATCGTCTCGGGGATGGCCACGCCGAGCGCGTCGGCGTGCGCGACGGCGCGCTCGTGGAGGGCCGCGAGCGGCGGCGGGAGCGGCCCGCCGAAGTACGGCGCCGGGTCGCGGGGCAGCCTGAAGGCGAGGCCGTGGCGCGCGCACCACTCCAGCGCCTCGGCGAGCCACGACCTGCCGTGCAGGCCGTAGAGGGTGCCGGCGTGGGAGTCGGCGGCCACGGGGGTGAAACCCCGCTCCCGCATCCACCGCAGCTGCGCGTCCGCCTCCCCGATGACGTCCCCGGCCTCCCCGCGAGCGCCCAGTGCCATCGGATCCACACTGAGCGTCCCGTCCGGCTCGACCAGGCTGGCCGCGCCGTCGAGCGGCCGCCACCGGGGGACGCCGCGCTCGCTCGTGAGCGTGACGTGCACCCTAGGCAGTACGCCGAGCTCGCGCACCTGTCCGGCCGCCTCCTCCGCGACCGGCGAGACGCAGATGAGCGTCGTCGCGCTGACATGCCCCTCGGCGAGCAGCGACACGATCACCTCGGTCGTCCCGCTCTCCCGCCCGAGGTCATCAGCCGTGATCACGACCCGGCGACTCACCGCGGCCCCTCCACAGCCTCGTCCCCAACCCCAGAGGACGGCTCGGCCACCGAACCGGAGGACGGCCCCTCCCCAGAATCGGATGGCGGCCCAATCACCGCACCTGAAGGCGGCTCCGCCGCCGAACCAGGTGACGCCCCGGCCACAGAACCCGGTGGCTCGGCCACCGCACCGAGCGGCGGCTCCGTCGCCGAACCGTGGGGTGGGTCCGCCGTTGGGGTGGGGGATGCGGGGCCAGAGGGTGGTTCGGAGGCTTCGGGGGGTGTTTCGAGGGGGACCGAGACGAAGCGGGCCGCGACCGCGCCGATCGTGGTCAGGATGAACGGGTAGACGCACAGGTACACGCGGAACGCGAGGCCGGGGTCGGCGCCGGGGTCGTCGCCGGAGTTGTAGCCGAAGAAGACGCCGAGCGAGGTGAGCGAGAGCCCGGTCACGATCCCGTTGAGCCGGCCGAAGAAGCCGAACGCCGACAGGAAGAGCCCTTCGCGGTGTTCACCGTTGCGCGCCGCGTCGGCGTCCAGCACCCGCGCCACGATGAGGTCGTTCGTCGCGAGCATCCCCGACCACCCGGCCCCGACCAGCACCCCCGCGGCGATCGCGGTGACCAGGTCGGTGGCGAGGAACAGGGCGGCGAAGCTGGCCGCGAGGACCGCGAAGGCGACCCGCCAGGCCCACAGGGCGCCGCGGCGCGCGACGACGCGCGTCCACACCACGAGGCCGCCGGCCGAGACGAGGATGACGATGCCCTGCAGGTAGAGCGCGTTGCCGACCGGGAGCCCCAGCGAGTAGCGGACGTACAGCTGGATGCCCGAGAGCACGAGCGCCATGGCGATCCCGTAGCAGGCGCCGGTGAGCCCGACCGTCCAGAACATCCGGTTGCGCACGATCGACCACACGCTGCGCAGCAGCGGCGGCCGTTCGCGGGTGGAGTAGCGGGGGTTCTCGCGGGCGCCGAGCGCCATGAACACGATCACGACGAGCGCGATCACGCCGTAGATGATCGCGGTGGTCTGGAAGCCCTGGGTGGTCTCCTCGGTGCCGAACACCTGCGTGGTGAGCAACGGGGTGACCGCGAGCGAGATGACCAGCGCCACGAGCTGGAAGCCCTGGCGCAGCCCGTTGGCGACGGCGCGGTCACGCTCGCGCGGGTAGAGCTCGGGGAGCAGCGCTCCGTAGTTGGCGTTGAGCATCGAGTCGAAGGCCTCGCAGAGGATCGCGAACACCGCGAACCAGAGCAGGAGGCCGATGCCGTCCAGCGAGGCCGGTGCGGAGAAGAAGCCGATCATGCAGGCCGCGAGCATCGGCGCGCCGACGAGCAGCCACGGCCGGCGCCGGCCGAACCGGCTCCGGGTGCGGTCGGAGAGGTGGCCGAGCACGGGGTTGTCGATCGCGTCGATGATCGCGTAGATCACCATGACCACGCCGTAGGCGCGCACGTCGAGCCCGAGGATGTCGACGTAGAAGAGGATCATCGATCCCTTGATCATGTTGATCGGGATCGATGTGCCGAACATCCCGATGGCGTAGCGCCACGCGGGCGTCCGCGCCGGAGCGGGGGCCGTACCGGGCCGGGACAAGCGATCACCTTCCCTGCTGGTGCGACGCCCCACCGGATGCAACGCTCGATGGCTGCTCACACGTGTTCGACAACTCGCATAAGAAGATGCAGACAAGTGCCGTACGGCGTCAATAGCTGGGATCTTGTCGCGTACATCCGGCCCGGCACGACAAGATCGGATCGGGGCAGAATGTGCATCAACGTCCCCATTAACATGCATCTGTACGCTCGGTGGGCGCGGAAGCCCCAGACCTGCCGGACTGTCCGCACCCCCACGGAGATCTCCCCGCATGGACTTCGCCACGCGCCGGCGCCGGCACGCCCTGTTCCTGTTCTTCTTCCTCCCCGGGATCGCGCTGTCGTCATGGGTGACCCGCACCCCCGACCTCCGCGACCGGCTGGAGGCGTCCACCGCCCAGATGGGCCTGGTGCTGTTCGGCCTGTCGCTCGGCTCGATGATCGGGATCCTGTGCTCCGGCCGCTTCGTCTCCCGTTACGGGACCCGGCCGGTCATCGGCGCGGGCACCGGGCTGATCGTCGCGAGCACGGCGGTCATCGCGGCGGGCGCCCTGACGTCGTCCGCGCTCCTGGTCACGGCGGGCCTGTTCGCGTTCGGCGCGGGCATGGGAGCGGGCGAGGTCGCCATCAACGTCGACGGCGCCGACGTCGAACGCATCAGCGGCACGACGACGATGCCCACCATGCACGGCTGCTTCAGCCTGGGCACCGTCATCGGCGCCTGCGCGGGCATCGCGGCCACGGCCGCTCGCCTCCCGGTCCACTGGCACCTGGCCGCGGTCACCCTCATCACCGCCGCGATCCTCTGGTACGCCATCCGCGCCATCCCCGCGGGCACCGGGAGGAGCCTGCCGGACGAGACCCGCACCGGCCGGTCGAAGCCGCAGGTCTGGAAGGACGGCAGGCTTCTCCTGATCGGCGCGATCGTGCTGGCGATGGCCCTGGCCGAGGGTGCCGCCAACGACTGGCTGCCGCTGCTCATGGTGGACGGGCACGGCTTCAGCGCCGCGTCCGGCTCCCTGGTCTACACCGGGTTCGCCGCCGCCATGACCGTCGGCCGCTTCTGCGGCGCCTTCTTCCTGGACCGCTACGGGCGCGCCGCCGTCATGCGCGCCAGCGCCGTCTTCGGGGCGCTGGGCCTCCTCGTGGTGATCTTCTCGGACCACGCCGTCCTGGCGGGGACGGCGGTGCTGCTCTGGGGCCTCGGCGCGTCGCTGGGCTTCCCCGTCGCGCTGTCGGCCGCGGGAGAGTCGGGACCGGATGAGACCGCGCGCGTCAGCCTGGTGGCCACGATCGGCTACATCGCCTTCCTCGTGGGCCCGCCCGCGCTCGGCTTCCTCGGCGACCACTGGGGTCTGCGCGCGGCCATGCTGGTGGTGCTCGCCTTCGTCGTCTCCGCCATCTTCCTGGCGCCCGCCGTCGGCGCCCGCTCTCCCGCGGCCTCCGCCGGCGATCAGCGCAGGTAGACGTCGGGCTGGGGTGGGGTGCCCATGCCGTCGCCTATGAAGAAGCTCGGGTGCGGCGGCTGGTTGTAGGCGGTGTTCTGCCAGGCCAGGGCCACCCGGTACTGCGGGTCGTGCAGCAGGGTGTGGATCTTGGTGGTGGTCGCGTGGGGCGTGGAGTAGATCCGCAGGGCGCGGTCGTCGGTGGTGGGCCAGATGACCTCTTCACGCCAGTCGCCCAGGATGTCGCCCGACAGTGACGGGGTCGCCTTGGTGCCGTTGTTGCTGTGCACCCCGGAGGCGGTCAGCAGGCGGGTCTCGCCGCCGGTGCCGTACTTGTCGATCCGGGTCTGGTCCAGCAGCTCGCGCACCGGGTCGCCGTCCCACCATGACAGGAAGTTGGCCGAGGACGGCTGGCGGCCGACCACCGTGCCGGAGGTGTTGCGCAGCCCGTTCTGTCCCGCGCCCGCGGCCCAGGACTCGGCGCCTGAGCTGCCGGCGTAGACGTCTCCGGCCACGCCGCGGCCCGGTCCCTCCCCGTCGGACCCGGAGCCGGTGCCGGTCTGCCACAGCACCTGGCCGTTGCGGGCGTCGACCATGTACAGGCCCGGCCGACTCGCCGACTCGGAGATCTTCACGTACTCCTGGCCCGCCCTGGCGGGGTTGAGGTCGCCCAGGTGGGCGGCGTCGCCGTGGCCCCATCCGACGTTCCAGAGGCCGCGGCCGTTGTCGTCGATGGCGGCCGCGCCGTACACGATCTCGTCGCGTCCGTCGCCGTCCACGTCGCCGATGGTCAGCGCGTGGTTGCCCTGGCCGGCGTACGAGCCGTTGCCGGAGGCGTTGGAGTCGAACGTCCAGCGCTTGACGAGCGCGCCGGCGCGGAAATCCCAGGCGGCGATCACGCTGCGGGTGTAGTAGCCGCGGGCCATGATCAGGCTGGGCCGCCGGCCGTCCAGGTAGGCGGTGCCGGCCAGGAACCGGTCCACCCGGTTGCCGTAGTTGTCGCCCCAGGAGGAGACGGTGCCGCGGGGCGGGTCGTAGTTCACCGTGGACATGGCGGCGCCGGTCTGGCCGTTGAACATGGTCAGATACTCGGGGCCGGACAGGATGTAGCCGCTGGAGTTGCGGTGGTCGGCGCTCGCGACGCCGATGACGGTGCCGCGGCCGTCCACGGTGCCGTCTGCGGTCTTCATCGCGACCTCGGCCCTGCCGTCGCCGTCGTAGTCGTAGACCTGGAACTGCGTGTAGTGCGCGCCGGCGCGGATGTTGCGGCCCAGGTTGATCCGCCACAGGCGGGTGCCGTCCAGCTTGATGCCGTCGATGTAGACGGGGTCGGTCACGCCGGACTGGGAGTTGTCCTTGGAGTTGTTCGCCTCCCACTTCAGCACCAGGTCCAGGCGGCCGTCGCCGTCCAGGTCGCCCACGCTGGCGTCGTTGGCGTGGTGGCCGCCGCTGGGCGGCGAGATGGGCACGTCGAGATAGCCGCTCGCGAACCGGAGCGCGGGCTCCGAGGCCGGGCCCTCGGTCCCGCCGGTGACCGGGCGCACCGTGTAGGAGGCGTCGCTCGCCGCGCCGGAGTCCAGGTAGTTGGTGGAGTTCGTGACGGTCGCGACGCGCGTGCCGCCCCGGTAGACGTTGAAGGACGTCGCGCGCGCCTCGTTGCCCAGCAGCCGCCAGGAGACCAGGTTGCCGCTGCCGGAGCGGACGCTGATCAGGCCGCGGTCGAGGTCCTCGGCCTGCTTGTTCCCCTCGGGCACAGGCGTCTGCGTGACGGTCGGGGTCACCGTGGGGGTCACGGTGGGGGTCGGCTCGCCGGGGTCGCCGGTGCAGGTGACGCCGTTGAGCGCGAACGAGGCGGGAGCGGGGTTGCTGGAGCCGTTCCAGGAGGCGTTGAAGCCGAACGTCGCGCTGCCGCCCTGCGGGATCGCGGCGTTGTGGCCGGCGTCCACGGCCCTGACGGCGGAGCCGTTCTGCGTGGCGGTGGCGTTCCACGCCTGGCTGACCTGCTGCCCGGCGGTGAACGACCAGTCGAGGCGCCAGCCGTCGACCGCCTCGCCCACGTTCCGGATGGTCACGTTGGCGGTGAACCCGCCGGGCCACTGGGCGGCCACGGCGTAGTCGACCTCGCACGCCACCGCCGCGGCGTGCGAGGGGAGGGCGACGGCACCCGCGACCACCAGGCAGACCGTGCTGCCGAGCGCCGCGACGAGGTGCGTGGGACGGGATAAACGTTTCATTGAGCGTCCAATCAGAAGGGAGGTTTCGATGGACCGCTGAGCGCCTACACCGTAGAAATCCCCTGCTCAGAGTTCAATCGTGGCCGGGCTCTCCTGACGGGCCGGGTTGTTACCTTTCAGGTCAGAGCGGCGGGCCGGGCGCGGAAGCATGAAACTTTCGGGATCGGCGCGCTCAGCGGCGGGGCGCCGCCGTCGACTCGCGGACGACCAGCCGCGGCCGGTAGACGAGCTTCTGGTGCCGGTGACCCGGCCGGGCCTCGTCCAGGAGCAGCTCCGCCGCGACCCGGCCCAGCTCGCGCTTCGGCTGCCACACCGTGGTCAGCGGCGGGGCGAGCTGCGCGGCGAACGCCACGTCGTCGTACCCGACCACGGACATCTCCTGCGGCACCGCGATCCCCCGTTCGCGCAGGCCGCCGATCACCCCGAGGGCCGCCGCGTCGTTGAGGCAGAGGATCGCGGTGGGCGGGTCGGCGGCGCTCAGCACGTCCTCCAGCGCCGCCGCTGCGGTCACCGTGATGTCGGGCGACGGCACCCGGACGTCCAGCACGCCCCTGCCCGGGTCCAGGCCGGCCCGCTCGAACGCCCTGCGCACCCCGGCGTGGCGCTCGGCGGTCTGCTGCACCTCGATCGACGCGCCCAGCAGGGCGATCCGCCGGTGCCCCAGCTCGATCAGGTGGGTGGCGACCTGCTCGCCGCCCCACTGGTTGTCGATCGACACCGAGCACAGCCGGCCGTCGGACCTGTGGTCCAGCAGCACCACCGGGACGCCGCGCCCGGCCAGGGTGACCAGCGGGTCCAGGTCGGTCTCGACCGGCGTGATGAGCACCCCGCGCACGCCCTGCTTCTCCAGCTCCTGGAGGTAGTGCTGCTCCCGCCCCGGCTGCAGGTCGGTGCTGCAGGTCATGAGCATGCAGCCGTCCTGGAGCAGCCTGTCCTCGACGCCTCGGCACACCTCGGTGAAGAACGGGCCGGCGATGTCGAGGGTCACCGCGCCGACCAGCGGGCTGGGCGCGCCCCGTAACCGCCTGGCGGCGTCGTTCGGCAGGTAGCCGACGCGCTCCATGGCCGCGTGCACGCGCCGGCGCGTCTCCTCGGCCACGAGCTCGGGGTTGTTCAGCACGTTGCTCACGGTCGTCGGGGAGACGCCCGCCTCTTTCGCGACCTGCCGCATGCCGGCGCGGCGCGGCGCGGAAGCGGCCGAAGCGTCCCGGATCACCGCAGCACCATATCCGGGGTCATCTCACCCGGCCACGGCCTTGAGCGACGCTTCGAGGATGTCGACGCCGGTGTGCAGCTCGTCGTCGGTGATCGTGAGCGGCGGGGCGATGCGGAAGATGCCTCCCATGCCGGGCAGCTGGACGATGTTCATGTGCAGGCCCCGTTCGAGGCAGGCCGAGGTGACGGCGTTGCCCAGCGCGTCGGCGGGCGCCTTGCTCCGCTTGTCCTCCACCAGCTCGATGCCCTGGAGCAGGCCACGGCCGCGGACGTCGCCGACGACCTCGTACCTGTCGCGGAGATCGAGCAGCCGGTCGGCGAGCCGGTCGCCGAGCCGTGCGGCGCGCTCGACGAGGGCGTCACGCTCGATGACGTCCAGCACCGTCAGCGCGACGGAGGCGGCCAGCGGGTCGGAGACGTGCGTGGTGTAGAAGAGGAAGCCCCGGTCGTGGCAGACCTGCTCGATCTCGGCGGTGGTGACGACGGCCGCCACGGGCAGCCCGGCTCCGAGGGTCTTCGACAGCGTCAGGATGTCGGGGGCGACCCCGTCGCGCTCGAACGCGTACATGGCGCCGGTGCGGCCGAGGCCGGTCTGCGCCTCGTCGAGGATCAGCAGCATGCCGCGCTCGTCGCACAGCTCCCTGAGGCGGCGCAGGTAGCCGGGCGGCAGGTCGATGATCCCGCCCGACGACAGGATGGGCTCGACGAGACAGGCGGCGAGGCTCCCAGCCGACTGCTGGTCGACCAAGGCGAAGCCGTAGGCGAGCTCCGCCTCCCAGTCGTGCGACCCGTCGGAGGACCGGAACGGCGACCGGTAGGCGTTCGGCGCGGGCAGCGCGAGGTTGCCCGGCGTCGGCGGGCCGTAGCCGCGCCGCCCGGCCGAGAAGGTCGCCGAGGCCGCGCCCTGGGTCATGCCGTGCCACGAGCGGTCGAAGGAGACGATCTCGTAGCGGCCGGTGGCGAGCTTGGCCATCTTGATCGCGGCCTCGTTCGCCTCCGCCCCCGTGGTGAGCAGCAGCATCTTGCCCAGCGCCGGAGGCAGGGTCGCGGTGAGCCTGGCGGCGAGGTCCACGACCGGGGCGCTGAGCATGCCGCTGTAGAGGTGGCCGAGCGACGCGACCGCGGACGAGACGGTGGCCACGATGTCGGGGTGCGCGTGGCCGAGGATGGCGCTCATCTGCCCCGAGGTGAAGTCGAGGATCGGCCTGCCCTGGCGGTCGAAGACATGCGCGCCGGAGGCCCGTTCGATGACCCGCGGGGTGAAAGTGCCTCCGTAGCGGACCAGGAGGCGGTCCGCCTCCTCCCAGAACGTCGTGTCCATCGCCAGTCCTCTCCGGCCGCGCCGAGACGCCGCGTGCCTCGCCCGTGGCCATCTTCGATCAACGGCGGGAGCCGTCACAAGCCCGCGCGCAGCCGCCCGCCCGCGGCGGTCTCATTCTGTCGCCCGCTGCTGCTAGATCTTGCACCGCCGAACCCGCCTCCGACAGGGACGATCCGCATGCACCTCTCCCCCCTCGCGCAGCGCCTTCTCAACCTGCTCACCGGCACCGCGAACGACCCCACCCACTGGCCGGACGCCTCCCGGCTGAGCGTCGGGTTCGTCGGGCTGGGCGGCTCGCCGATCCCGGACGGCGACGGCATCCCGTTGTCGGTCCGGTACGCGCTCGGCGAGCCTACCCGGCAGGTGCTGGTCGCGCCGGCCCGCGAGCTGGTCGGGCGCCTCCTGGAGGACGGGCGGCGGTCGGACGACCCCGTCATGGTCGTGGTGGCGGCGGGGCTGGCCGGCATGGACGCCGAGGTGCGCGCCCGGTTCGCCGGGGAGCGCGGGCCGATCGCGGTCGCGGAGCTGGACGTGCTGCTCGGCTGGGACGTGGAGCGGCGGTCGCTGTTCTGGGAGGCGGTGCGGCCGGACGTGCCGCCGCCGCCCGGCCTGGCCGCCTGGCTCGGCGGCCTGCCCGGCTACCCGGAGTTCGCCCGGACGGCTCTGGAGACGGCCGCGGCTCGCGTCGCGGCGATCCAGGCCGACGAGATCCCGTACGAGGCGGAGAAGGCGTTCGGCAGCGGGGAGAAGGCGGCCATCGGCCGGGCCGTGCGGCTGGCCCTCATGCGGGACGAGCCCTGGCTGCCCGGGTTGCTCGACACGCTGGTGCGCGGGGTCGCGGTGGCGCCCACCGGGGCCGGGACGCTGCCTTCCCAGGCGGTGCTCTTCGAGATCGCCCGCGCGGCCGAGGAGCACCCGACCCCCGAGGTGGTCTCCGCGCTCCGCGCCGCGGGCCGGGCCACCCGGCACGCCGGGGTGCCCAGGCAGCTCGCCCGCATGCTCAAGCGCGTCGAGCCCGCCCTGGCCGACCGGCTGGAGGTGGCGTTCCGGCTGCCCGACGGGCCGGTGCGGCAGACCGTCGGCGAGCACACGGCGGTGATCTCGGCCGACGACGAGGTCGAGCTGTCATGGTGGCACGGCGACCGGAAGCTGAAGACGGTTCCCGTGGCGGTCACGCGGGAGCACCCCGAGGAGGTCGGGCGGCTGCGCGAGCTGGTCAAGCGGACCCGGCAGCAGCGGGCCACCCTGGTCAGGGCGCTGGAAGCCGGGTGCGCCGGCACGTCGGCTCCGCCGTACCGGCTGCTGGAGGGGCATCCGATCACGGACCGGCTCATCTGGGAGTTCGAGGTCTCGCCCGGCGTGTGGCGCGCCGAGCTGGGGCTGACCGTGCCGGACGTGCCGGTGCGGCTGTGGCATCCGGCCCGCGCGCGGGCCGAGGAGGTGCGCGCCTGGCGGGAGGTGGTACGGGGCGAGGAGCTGCGCCAGCCGTTCAAGCAGGCCTTCCGCGAGGTCTACCTGCTCACGCCGGCGGAGGAGGCGAGCGGCGTCTCCTCCCACCGGTTCGCCGAGCAGGTGGTGCGCTACCGCAGGCTCCGCGCGCTGTTCGAGGAGCGGGGCTGGACGTCCGCCTTCCTGGGGGCGTGGGACGGCGCCGAGCTCGACGGCGACGCCCGGCGTGTGATGGCGGGCGGACGGTGGCGGGCGAGGCTGAGCCACCACCTGTACGACGAGGACCACGCGATCACGGGAGAGGTCGGCTTCGACCGTCTCGTGGAGGGCGGGTGGCGCGCCGCGCCGCTGACGGACGTGCCGGCGCCGGTGTTCAGCGAGGCCATGCGCGACGTCGACCTGTTCGTGGCCGCCTCCTCCGGCCGATGACCCGCCGTCACCCGGCGGCTCCATGCTTGATCGACGCGGCTCGGTCGGGGGACGGCGCCGGCCGGGGCACGGAGGCCACCAAGGCGCGCGTGTAGGGATCGCGCGGCCGCGCGAACACCTCCGTGACGTCGCCCTCCTCCACGACCCGGCCGTCCTTCATGACCAGCACGCGATCGGCCACGTGATGGACCACACCCAGGTCGTGGGAGATGAACACCATCGCGGTGCCGTACTCGGCCTGGATGTCGGCGAGCAGGTCGAGCACCTGCGCCTGGATCGAGACGTCGAGCGCCGAGACCGGCTCGTCGCAGACCAGCACGTCGGGGCGGGGGCCGAGGGCGCGGGCGATGGCGACGCGCTGGCGCTGGCCGCCGGACAGCTCCCTGGGGTGGCGGGCGGCCGTCCCGGGCGGCAGGCCGACGCGGGCCAGCAGGTCGAGGACGCGCTCGCGGCGTCCGGCCCGGGGCAGGCGGAGCGGCTCGGCGATCAGGCGGCCGACGGTGTGGCGCGGGTCGAAGGAGTCGAGCGGGTTCTGGGAGACGAGCTGGATGCGGGGGCGCAGCGGGCGGCGGGCGCGTTCGGGCCGGCGGCTCCACGGCTGCCCGTGCAGGGTGACCTGGCCGGCGCCGGGTTCGAGCAGGCCGAGTACGAGCCGGGCGAGCGTGGTCTTGCCCGACCCGGACTCCCCCACGACGCCGAGCGTCTCGCCGGCGTGCAGGGTGAAGAAGACGTCGTGGACGACGCGGCGGGAGCCGTACGAGCGGGCGAGCCCGGTCCCGGCGAGGACCCGGGCGGACAGGTCAGGAGTGGCACGGGCGCGCGGGGCGCCGGTGGTGAGGCGGGTGCCGCGGGAGGCCACGGACGGGACGGCGGCCAGCAGCGCCCGGGTGTAGTCGTGGGCGGGCGCGGACAGCACGTCGCGGGCGGGGCCTTCCTCCACGATCCGGCCGTCCTTCATGACCAGGATGCGGTCGGCGATCGAGGCGACCACGGCCAGATCGTGGCTGATCAGCAGCAGCGCGGTCCCGGCGGCCCGGCGCTCGGCGAGCAGCCGCAGGATCTGGGCCTGGACGGTGACGTCGAGCGCCGTGGTCGGCTCGTCGGCGATGATCAGCGGCGGGTCGGCGGCGATGGCGGAGGCGATCAGGGCCCGCTGCCGCAGCCCGCCGGAGAGCTGGTGGGGATACTGGCCGGCGCGGGTCGCGGGCTCGGGCACGCCCACCGCGTCCAGCAGTTCCAGCACCCGGTCCGCGCGGCGGGCCCGGGGCACGACGTCGTGGACGGCGAGCACCTCGGCGATCTCGGCGCCCACCGTGCGCAGCGGGTCCAGCGAGACCAGCGCGTCCTGCAGGACGAGTCCGGCGAACCCGCCGCGCAGCCGCCGCCAGTCGGCCGGGGTGAAGGCGAGGGCGTCCCTGCCGGACACCCGGAACGCCCCGGCCCGGACCTCCGAGCCGGGTCCGGCGAGGCCGAGCAGGGTGCGGGCGGTGACGCTCTTGCCGGAGCCGGACTCGCCGACGATCGCCACGCACTCCCCGGGCGCCACCGACAGCGAGATGCCGCGCACGACCTCGGCGCCGCCGAAGCTCACCCGCAGGTCCTCCACGGTCACCAGCGAGGTCATGGTGTCCTCCCCTCGAAACGGCGTTGCAGGCGGCGTCCGACGACGGTCAGGCAGACGACGGTGAGCGTGATCGCGAGGCCCGGGAAGAACGCCTCCCACCAGGCGACCCGCAGGTAGTTGCGGGCCTCGGAGAGCATCGCGCCCCACTCGGCGGCGGGCGGCTGCGGCCCCATGCCGAGGAAGCTGAGCCCGGAACCGGCGATCACGGCCTGTCCGAGTCCGATGGTGGCCAGGACGGGGATCGGGCCGAGCACGTTCGGCAGCACGTGCCCCGCGGTGATCGCCAGGCGGGAGCGGCCGAAGGTGACGGCCTGCTCGACGTAGCCGGAGCGGCGGACGACGAAGGTCTGGGCGCGGACCACGCGGGCGTAGCTGGGGATCTGGGCGACGGCGATCGCGAAGATCACGTTCATCGTCCCCGGGCCGGTGATCGCCACGATGAGCAGGGCGAGCAGCAGTTCGGGCAGGGTGGACAGCACGTCGAACGAGCGGGCCAGCGCCTCGTCCAGCCACTTCGGCGACAGCCCGGCGGCCAGGCCGAGCAGCACGCCGGAGGTGACGGCCAGGAAGGTGGCGGCCACGCCGATGCTGATGGAGTGGCGGGCCCCGTACACGACCCTGGCCAGCACGTCGCGGCCGAGGTGGTCGCTGCCGAACCAGTGGGCGCCGCCGGGCGGGGCGAGCGCGTCCATCGGGTCGGCGGCCAGGGGGTCGGCGGCCGTCAGCAGACCGGGCGCGGCGACAGCGAGGGCCAGCAGCGCGAGAAGAGCACCCGGTACGAGCCACCCCAGGACGTTCCCGCGCACAGCAGGACGGAAGAGACGGCGCAGCCCCACAGACCCGAACCGCCCACCACGCCCCCGGCCCTCACGCGAGGACCGGCCGACGCGGCGCGAATCCTCGGGAGCGGGTTCGACGGCGCGGCGCGAATCTTCGGAAGCGAGCCGGTGGGAGGGCTCGACAGCGCCGCCCGGAACTTCGGGAACGGGCCGGTGGGAGGGCTCGACAGCGCCGCCCGGAACTTCGGGAACGGGCCGGTGGGAGGGCTCGACAGCGCCGCCCGGAACTTCGGGAACGGGCCGGTGGGAGGACTCGACGGCCCGGCGCGGGTCGTCGGGAGAGAGGGCGTCGGCGGGGCGGGCGGTGCCGCGGGAGGTCGGGGACATCGGCGGTCAGCCCCTGATCCGCGGGTCGATGACGCGGTAGGCCAGGTCGAGCAGCGTGCTGACCGTGACGTACACGACGGCCGACAGCAGCACGACGGCCATCACGACGGGCATGTCCTGACCGGTCACGGCCTGCATGGCGACCTGGCCGAGCCCGGGCCGGCCGAACAACACCTCGGTGATCACCGCGCCGCCCAGCAGCGCGCCGGTGAACCAGCCGGCCAGCGTCACGGCCGGGATGAGCGCGTGCCGCAGGGCGTGCCGGGCGACCAGGGCGCGTTCGGTGAGCCCGCGCGCCCTGGCCGTCACCGCGAACGGCTGTTCCAGCGCCCGCTCCAGCCCGCCCCGGAGCACCTGGCCGAGCACGCCCGCGACGGGCAGGCCGAGCGCCAGCGCGGGCAGCACCAGCGCCGCCGGCCCGTCCGCCCCGGACACGGGGAACCAGCCGAGGGAGAACGAGAAGACCGACAGCAGCACGATCCCGATGAGGAACGGCGGCACGGACACCGACACCAGCTCGGCGGCCGAGGCGACGGCCCGCGGCCACCGCCCCCTGCCCGCCGTGCCGATCGCGATGAGGCCGGCCAGCACCACGCCGGTGGCCGCCGCGGCGAGCGTGAGCTGCGCGGTCGGCCCGATCTGGCCGGCCAGGATCTCGCCGACGCCGCGCTGCTGCTGGTACGAGCGGCCGAGGTCGCCGTGCAGCAGGCGCCACAGGTAGGACAGGTACTGCACGATCTCGGGCCGGTCGAGCCCCCATTCCGCGACGATCCCGGCCCGGATCTCCGGGGTGTCGGGGCCGTCGCCGACCAGGATGTCGACGGTGTCTCCGGGGGCGAGCAGCAGCGCGGCGTACGAGGCGGTGGCGGCGGCCCAGAGCACCGCCAGCCCGGCGCCCAGCCGTCTGATCATGTGCCGATCCGCACGTCGTACGCGCTCGCCGGGGTGCCGGAGGCGGGATCGAAGCCGAGCCCCTGGACGTTCTTGCTCGCGGCGATCTGGTCGGCGGGCACGTAGAGCGGGAACACGACAGCGTGGTCCGCCACGACCGCCCGCTGCGCCCTGGCGTAGAGCTCCTTGCGTTCGGCCTGGCCGGAGCTTGCGGAGGCGGCGGCGAGCCACTTGTCCAGGTCGGGGTCGGCGAAGCGGGTGCGGTTGATGGCGGCACCTTCCGGCAGGATGAGGTTGAGCGCGGCGCCCGCGTCGGAGTCGCCGCGGGAGTTGCCGAACACCTCGTAGGCGTCGTCGTCCATGGCCTGCTGCGCGCTGCCCTGGTCAAGGATCTTGACCTGGAAGTCGATGCCGGCGTTCTGCTTGACCTGGGCCTGGATGGCCTGGGCGAGGATGTCGCGGCGGTCCCGGACGAACGGCGCCGAGGCGACCTCGCGCACGGTGAGCCGCTCGCCGTCCTTGACCCGGAACCCCTCGGCGTCGCGTTCCTTCCACCCTGCGGCGTCGAGCAGGGCGTTGGCCCTGGCCACGTCGCCGCCGTAGGTGTTCTCCAGGGACGGGTCGTAGAAGGGGCTCTCGCTGCCGACGATGCTCCACGCCCTGGTGGCGGTGCCCTGGTAGACGGACCTCAGCACCGCGTCCAGGTCCACGGCCTCGCGGAACGCCTCCCGTACGCGCCGGTCGTCGAAGGGGGCGTGGGAGGTGTTGAAGTAGTAGGAGTAGGCGGTGCCGGAGTTGAGCGCCGTCCGCAGGGTCAGCTCCGGGTCCTTCTCGATGAGGGCGACCTCGGTCGCGGGGACGCCCTCGATGACCTGCACCTGGCCCGAGGTGAGCGCGCCGACGCGGACAGCGGCCTCGGGCAGGAACCGGTAGGTGATCTCGGAAAGGTGGGCGGGGCCCTGGTGGGCCGCTCCGGCGGGGGGCCAGGCGTAGGCGGGGTTGCGCCGGTAGTGGATCTCCTGGCCCTGGACGTACCGTTCGAGGATGAACGGCCCGGTGCCGACCAGGTCCGGCCCGCCGAACTTGAGGTCCTCGGCGCCCTTCAGCGACTTCGGCGAGACCTGCCCCGCGAGGGGTGAGGCGAGGAAGTCGAGGAAGAGCGCGTCCGGCTCCTTGAGGGTGATCCTGAGCCGGTGCGGCGACACGACCTCGGCCTCGTCGAAGGACCTGAGCTGGATCGCGGCCACCGACGGGTTGTAGCCGGGCACGAGGAACTGGTCGAGGTTGGCCTTGACGGCGGCGGCGTCGAACGCCGTGCCGTCGTGGAAGGTGACGTCGTCGCGCAGGTCGAGGGTGTAGGTCAGCCCGTCGTCCGACACCATCCACGCCGTGGCGAGCCAGGGCCCGAAGGAGCCGTTAGCGGCCTTCGACAGCAGCGCGTCGAACTGGTTGAACACCAGCAGCCTGGCCTTGTTCTGGGCCCACAGCTGCGGGTTCAGGGTGATCGGCTGCGTCTCGACGGCCCAGGTCAGCGAGGTGGTCCGCGCGGTCTGGACGGGTTGCGCGCCGCACGCGGCGAGGGTCAGCAGCAGGGCGGGGAGGATGCGCTTCACGAGCGGTTCCAGGCTTCGGCGAGCAGCTCGTACGAGCGCGCGCGGTCTTCGTGGTCGTGGGTGATGGTCGTGATGAGCAGTTCGTCGGCCCCGGTCACCCGCCGGAGCACGCGCAGCCCTTCGGCCACCTCGGCGGGCGGGCCGACGAACCGGGTGTCGAGGCGGTCCTTGACGAGGTCGCGGTCGGCGTCGGTCCAGACGTGCGCGTCGGCCTCCGCCGCCGTGGGGTACGGGATCGCGCCGGCGCCCGTCCGGATGCTGCGGACCCACAGGTCGTACCCCTTGGCCAGCTCGCGGGCCCGCGCCCGGCTCTCCGCGACGACCGCGTCCGCCGAGACGATCACGTACGGCTCGCCCAGCGCCTCCGACGGCTTGAACGCCTTCCGGTAGGCCTCGACGGCCTCCAGCACGCTGGACGGGCTGACGTGGTAGTTCGCCGCGAAGGGCAGCCCGCGTTCCCCGGCGACCTGGGCGCTCTGCCCGCCGCTGCTGCCGAGGATCCACACCCGCAGGTCCGCGCCCTCGCCGGGCACGGCGCGGGCCTCGTGCGTGCCGTCGAGCAGGGCGAGCACGTCGTCGATCTGGTCGGCGAAGTCGGGCGTCCGCGCGCCCGGCTGCTGGAGGGCCGCGATCTGGCGGGCGAGCCTGGGCTGCCTGGCGAGCGCCGACCAGTCGAAGGGCGGCGGGATCAGCAGCCCGTCCACGACCCGTGCCGCCTGCTTCTCGGCGACCGGGTCCGTGGCGAGTTCGGCGCGGCGCTGCCCGGAGCGCCCGATCCCCAGGTCGATCCGGCCCGGGTGGAGCGCGTCGACGATCCCGAACTGCTCGACCACCGACAGCGGCGTCTGGTGACCGAGCTGCACGGCGCCCGATCCGACCCGGATCGTGGAGGTGGCCGCGGCCACGAGGGCGATCAGGACGGCCGGCGCCGAACTGGCGACGCCGGGCGCGAAGTGGTGCTCGGCCAGCCAGTAGCGGCGGTAGCCGTACTCCTCGGCCCGGCGGGCGAGGTCGAGGGTGTTGCGCAGGGCGTCGCCCGCCGTGCCTCCCGACACGATCGGGGCGAGGTCGAGGATGGACAGCGTCACGTGGCACCTCCGGGGAACGGCCTGCTGGGGATCTCCGCCCGCAGCACGGGCGCGATCTCGGCCTGGAACAGCTCCAGCGCGTCCCGGTGCTGACCGGGCGTGAGCCCGTCGGCGTCGGCGTGCAGGTGCATGACCTCGTGGCCGAACCGCTTGTGGTAGCGCAGCACCTTGTCGACGATCTGCTGGGGGCTGCCGACCAGGATCGAGCCGCGCTCGATGGCGTCCTCCAGGGTCGGGAAGACCACCGGCAGGCCGAGCTTGCGCTGGAACGCCACCCGGGCGTCGTAGACGGGCCGGTAGGCGGCGACGGCCTCCTGCGAGGACCGGGCCGCGTAGTAGCCCGCCGTCCCCGCGCCGACCAGCGCGCCGGCCGGGTCGTGCCCGTAGTGCTCCCAGCGTTCCCGGTAGTGGTCGATCAGCTCGGCGTAGGGGCCGATGGGGTGGGTGACGTTGGCGGAGAACAGCGGGTCGCCGTGGCGGGCGGCCAGATCCACCGACTCCTGGCTGGTGGCGCTGCCGTGCCAGACGCGGATCGGCCGCTGCAGCGGCCGCGGCCAGGTCTCCGCCTCGGTCAGCGGCGGCCGGAACCGGCCTTCCCAGGTGACCTTGTCCTCCCGCCAGAGGCGGCGGAAGAGCTCGTACGACTCCCGGTTGCGTTCCCACTGGTCCTCGGCCGTGACGTGGAACAGCTGGGCCTGCGCCGCGCCGTTGCCCTTGCCGATGATCAGCTCCAGCCGGCCTTCCGACAGGTGGTCGAGCGTCGCGTAGTCCTCGTACGCGCGGACCGGGTCCAGCAGGCTCAGCGTGGTGACGGCGGTGAACAGCCGGATCCGGGTCGTCCTGGCGGCGATGTGGCTGAGCACCACCGGCGGCGAGGAGGAGAGGAAGGGGCGCTCGTGCCGCTCCCCCACGCCGAAGCCGTCGAAGCCGAGCTCCTCGGCCAGCACCGCGTTCTCGACGACCTCGCGGAAGCGCTCGGTGGGCGATCGGTCATCGTTATGGACGATCAACGTGATAGCCAGAAATTTCATGACACCTCCGCGTAGCGGCTGGCCGGGCGCGGCAGGCCGAGCAGCCCGCGCAGCGTGGTGGCCTCGTAGGCGCGCCGGAACACCCCGTGCCCGCGCAGCTCGGCCGTCAGCCCGCGGGTGATCCGCTCCAGGTCGTACGGCAGCACGCCGGGCCGCAGCCGGAACCCCTGGACCCCGGCCCGCCGCCACTCCAGCAGCACGTCGGCCAGCTCGCGCACGGTCCCGGTGAAGATCGCGGCGTCGGAGGCGAGCTCGGCCCCGTCCAGCTCGTCGAGCCGCGCCTTGCGCCGCGCCGCGTCCTCGCCGAGGAAGACGACCAGGTCGGCGAAGATCTTGATGTCGCCCGACAGGGCCCGGACCTCCTCGACGACGGCGCGGGCCTGCTCGTCGGAGTGCGGCGTGACGTACACGACGTCGGCGCTGCCCGCCGCGAACTCGTACGGCAGCCGCGCGTGGGCGAGCGCGGTCACCACCGGCTGCCCCTGCGGCGGCCGGGGCGTGATCGACGGCCCCTTGACCGAGAAGAACCGCCCGGCGAAGTCCGCGTAGTGCAGCTTGTCCCGGTCGATGAACCTGCCTGTGGCCACGTCGCGGATCTCGGCGTCGTCCTCCCAGCTGTCCCAGAGCCGCCGCGCGACCTCGACCGCGTCGGCGGCCTCGGCGAACAGGTCGCGCACGTGCGGGTCGGCGGCGAGGTCGCGGGCCCCCGGGTCGAGCGGCGGGAACCGCCTGCGGCCGAAGTGCCGCGCCTCCGAGGCGCGCGCGGAGATCTGTGCGCGCCAGCCGGCCCGCCCGCCGCTGATGTGGTCGAGCGTGGCGATGCCGACGGCCACGTGGAACGGTTCGGTGTGCGTGGTGGTGGCCGTCGGCACCAGCCCGATCCGGCTGGTGAGCGGCGCGAGGCGGGCCGCGAGCAGCACCGCGTCGAACCTCCCCCGGACCTGGTCGGTGCGTTCGTCGGGGCCGTCGGGCAGGGTCGACTGCGGGCCCAGGGCGTCCTCGATGGTGACGAAGTCGAGCAGCCCGCGCTCGGCCTCGGTCACGAGGGCCGCCCAGTGGCGGGCCGAGAAGACGTCCGCGGACGTCTCGCGCCAGGCGGCGGGGTGCCAGCCCGCGCCGTCCAGCGCCACGGCCAGGTGTAACGTCATGTCAGCTCCAGGTGGTCGCGGAGGGTGGCCCCGGTGTAGTCGGTACGGAAGACGCCGCGCTCCCGCAGCAGCGGCACCACGCGGTCGACGAACTCGTCCAGGCCTCCGGGTGTGAGGTGCGGGACGAGGATGAACCCGTCCGCGGCGTCGGCCTGCACGTGCTCGTCGATCTGCCGTGCCACGCTCCCGGGGGTGCCGACGAACGTCTGCCGCCCGGTCACCTCGATGACCAGCTCCCGGATCGACAGGCCCTTCTCCCCTGCCAGCGCCCGCCACTTGGCGGCGACGGCGGCGCGGTCCTTGATCGGCACCCGGCCCTGGGAGACGCCCTCCGCCGGGTCCGGCTCGATGTCGGGCAGCGGGCCTTCGGGGTCGTACGCCGACATGTCGCGGCCCCACACCTGTTCCAGGAACGCGATCGCGGTCCGCGGCCCGACCTGCTGCCGGCGGATGGCGGCGGCGTTCTCGGCGGCCTCCTCGTCCGTGTCGCCGAGCGCGAACGTCACGCCCGGCATGATCTTGAGCTGGTGCGGCTCACGGCCGTACCTGGCCAGGCGGCGCTTGACGTCGGCGTAGAAGCGCCTGCCGTCCTCCAGCCTGCCGTGCGGGGTGAAGATCACGTCGGCGTGGGCGGCGGCGAACTCGCGTCCCTCGTCCGAGTCCCCCGCCTGGATGACGACGGGGTGTCCCTGCGGGCTGCGGGGCAGCGTGAACCGGCCCTCGACGGAGAAGTGCGCGCCCCGGTGCCCGACGTCGCCGATGGCTCCCGGGCGGACGAACGTGCCCGTCTCCCGGTCGGCGGCGACCGCGTCCGGCCGCCAGGAGTCCCACAGCTCCCGTGACAGCCGCACGAACTCCGCCGCCCGCTCGTACCGGTCGGCCCGGTCGAGGTAGCCGCCGCGGCGGAAGTTCTCGCCGGTGAACGCGTCGGAGGTGGTCACCACGTTCCAGGCGGCCCGGCCGTCGCTCAGGTGGTCGAGCGTGGACAGACGCCGGGCCAGCTCGTACGGCTCGTTGAAGGTGGTGTTGACGGTCCCGGCCAGGCCGAGCCGGTCGGTGACCGCGGCCAGGGCGCTGAGCACGGTGAGCGACTCCGGCCGGCCGACCACGTCGAGGTCGTGCACGCGGCCCTTGAGCTCGCGCAGCCGCAGCCCTTCGGCCAGGAAGAGGAAGTCGAGCTTGCCGCGCTCGGCCGTCCTGGCGAGGTGGACGAACGAGGCGAAGTCGATCTGGCTGCCGGAGCGGGGGTCGGTCCAGACCGTGGTGTTGTTCACGCCGGGGAAGTGGGCCGCCAGGTGCACCCGCTTGCGGGTCATCGGTCCCGCCCGTGCGGCGCGTCCCAGCTCTGGGGCAGGCCCTCGGTCGTCTCGCGGAAGGCCGGCAGCCGGTAGAGGTCGCGGGCGTACGGCCACAGATGCTCGAAGCCGGACAGCCCCCGCTCGCTGATCAGGTGGCCGGGGTTGTGCTCGGCGTCGAACCTGGCCAGCGTCACCCAGAGCCGCACGTCGGCCTCGGTGATCGTGTCGCCGGCCAGGAACCGCTGCCCGGCCAGGCGCTCGTCCAGCCGCTCCAGCGCCGAGACGACCACCCGCCGCTCCCGCTCGCGGTCGTCCTCGGTGGCCGCGCGGGCCACCCGCGAGACGCCCGTGTTGACGTCGTGGTAGATCCAGGCGTTCAGCTTGTTGATCTCCGGGCGGAGCGCGTCCGGGTAGAGGTCGATCGGCGTGCCGGCCCACTGCTCGAACTGGGTGGCCAGGTCGATCGTGATGTCGGGGAAGTGGTTGCTGACGATCGTGCCGGTGTGCCGGTCCCAGAGCACGGGGACCGAGACGTGGCCGCCGTAGCCCTTCTCGGTGGCGTCGTACGCCTCCTCCAGCAGGGTGAAGCCGTTGACCGGGTCGGCGCCGCGGCGCTCCCTGAACGCCCAGCCGCGGCCGTCGCGCTCGTCGTCCACGTACGACAGCGAGATCACCTCCTCCAGGCCCTTGAGCTTGCGGACGATCGCGGCGCGGTGGGCGTACGGGCAGACCCAGGAGACGTAGAGGTGGTAGCGGCCGGGCTCGGCGCGGTGGCCGCTGGAGCCGTCGGCGGTGATCCGGCCCTGGAACGGGTAGACGGGGCGGTTCCAGTCGGGCGACAGGTGCAGGCGGCCCGGCCCGTAGTGGCCGTACGCGACGAGGTCGACGGGGCTCGCGTAGGCGCCCGTCCGGGTGGGTGTGGACACGGGATCTCCGGGTTCAGGAGTCGGGGTGGGCCAGGAAGCGGCCGAAGCGGCCCTGGTGGTAGAGGAGCGGGCGGCCCTGCCGGTGGACGTCGGCCTCGGCGACCAGGCCGACCACCAGCACGTGGTCACCGACCTGCGCCGTCTCGTAGGGCAGGCAGATCAGGTGCGCGGAGACGTCCTGCAGCAGCGGCGCGCCCAGCGGCCCCGGGCGCCAGCGGGTGGGCTCGGCGAAGCGGTCGACGCTCTTCCTGGCGAACCGGGCCGCCAGCTCGGACTGGTCGCTGGCCAGGATGTTGACCGCGAAGTGGTCGGCGGCGCCGAGTCTGGGCCAGGTGGTGGAGGAGCGGTCCACGTAGAAGGAGACCAGGGGCGGTTCGAGGCTGACGGAGGAGAAGGAGGTGGCGGTGAGACCGACGGGGACGCCGTCGCTCTGGGCGGTGATGACCACGACGCCGCTGGCGTGCACGGCCAGCGCCCGCCTGAACAGGGCGGCTTCGACGGCGTGGCCGTCGGTCAGGGATGAAACGGTCACGGGAGTTCCTCACAGGAGAAAGGCATGCTCGCGCGGCGCCCCGGTGACGGTCCGGGGTCGCGGAGAAGGGGAAGTCGTCGACGAGGGCGCGGGCGGCTTCGGCCGCGCCGGGAGCACGGAGGTGGCGGCTACGGATGCGTGATCAACGACACTGCGCGCTGGCGACGTGGCAGAAATCCACGTGGGAGCGCCTAGTCAGGAGGAGACCCTGCCTCATGGGAACGACGTTAGGCCGCGGTCCCGGCGAAGTCAATATTTCCTACTAGCTTTTAGGGGATTTAGGCGCGCGAAAGGCCGTGCCCCGGGCGGGGCACGGCCTCACATGTCTTCGGCGCCGGCTCTGATGGCTTCGCGGATGCGGGGGTACGTGCCGCAGCGGCAGATGTTGCGCAGCCCGTCGAGGTCGGCGTCCGTGATCGAGCGGCCTTCGGCGGCGACGCGGCGGACCAGCGCCACGGCGGCCATGATCTGGCCCGGCTGGCAGTAGCCGCACTGGGCGACGTCGTGGTCGAGCCAGGCCTGCTGCATGGGGTGCAGGTCCCGGCCGACCGTGGCCGCCAGCCCTTCGATGGTCGTGACCTCGTCGGTGGGCTGGAGATCCTGGACGGGGATCGCGCAGGGGTTGACGGCCTTGCCGTTGAGGTGGCTGGTGCAGGCTTTGCAGACGTTGATCCCGCAGCCGTACTTCGGCCCGGTGATGCCGAGGATGTCGCGCAGGACCCACAGCAGGCGGACGTCGCCGGCGACGTCGACGGTGACCTGTTCGCCGTTGACGCGGAACGTGTGCTCGGGCACTCAGATCTCCTTGCTTCAGCGGGCGTGGTCCAGGCCGTCGGTCGGCGACGGCGGGATCGGGGGGACGGTGGGCTTGGGGGTGAACGAGAGCGTCCCGTGGTTGATCGGGAAGCTGGTGGGCATCGTGCCGGTGGCGCGTCCGTACGCGCAGGCGACCGCGGCCATCGACGCGGCGACGCCCAGCTCCCCCGCGCCCCCGGGCTGGTCGGACGTGCTGGGCATGACGATGACCTGGAGTTCCGGCGGGGTGTTCCACTGGCGGGTGTAGAAGTAGTTGTCCCAGCTCGCCTCCAGGAAGTGGCCGTCGCGCAGGTGGAGGCTGGAGGTCAGGGCCAGCGCGATGCCGTCCATGACGCAGCCCATCATCTGGGCCTCCAGGCCGCGGGGATTGACGGCCAGGCCGACGTCCACGGCGAAGACGACCTTGGTGACGCGCGGCCCGGCCACGCCGTCGCGGATGGGCCGGTCGACCGTCGCGGGCCGGCAGTCGATCTCCACCAGCGCGGCGCTGACCGATTTGTACTCGGCGTGGAACGCGATGCCCTGGGCGGTGCCGGGCGCCATGGACCGGCCCCAGTTCCCGGCCTCCGCCACCTTCGCCAGCACCGCCCTGGACCGGTCGTCCTGGAGGAAGTCGCGCCGGAACCGGTAGGGGTCCTTGCCCATCCTCGCCGCGAGCTGGTCGACGATGAGCTCGCGGGCGCAGGTGACGTCGGGCGAGTAGACGTTGCGCATGCTGCCGGTGTTGAAGCCCTTGTCCGTCTCGCTGAGCAGCCGGCTGACGGCCCCGAACCGGTAGGACGTCGCCTGGCTGAGATGGAAGAACGTCTGGGCGAAGCCGATGTCGCCCACCGGGAGCCTCGCGGCCAGGGCGGTGATGATCTCCCCGAGCCCGTGGCCGAGGTCCGTGGAGACGCTGGTGTGCCGCTGCTTGTAGCTGAGCACGGTGTCGCCGAGGTAGGCGACGCGGACCCGCGAGGTGGCCATCGGGTGGGTGCGCCCCTGGCGGGAGTCGTCGGCGCGGTGCCACATGAGCTTGACCGGTTTGCCGATCTTCTGTGACATCTCGGCGGCTTCGAGCGCGGCGTCGAAGAACAGCTTGCGCCCGAAGGAGCCGCCGCCCTCGGTGACGTGCACGGTGACCTTGCCGGCGGGCAGCCCGAGCTTGGCGGCGATGGCCTGCTGGGCGACGATCGGCGATTTCAGCGCCGACCAGATCTCGGCCCGGCCGGCCCGCACGTCGGCGATCGCGCAGTTGGGTTCGAGCGCGCTGTTGCTGCGGAAGTAGAAGGTGAACTTGCCTTCGACGACCGGGGTCGGCGGCCTGAGCCCCATCGGCAGCTCCGCCGCTTCGAGCTGCCGCAGCACACTGGCGTCGGACTTCCCCTCCGCGGTGCCCGGTCTCCAGGAGACCTGCAGGGCGCGTACGGCGTCGACGCACTGCCCGAAGGTCTCGGCACGGACCGCGACCCCGGTGGAGATCGTCACCACGTCGGTGACGCCGGGCATGGCGCGGACCTGCGCGAGGTTCGCCACCGAGCCGACCTTGCCGTTGATGGTCGGCGGGCGGCACACCATCGCCGGCTTGGCGTCCGGGACGTCGAGGTCCATCGCGAACTTCTTGCGCCCGGTGACCGCGTCCAGGGCGTCGACGCGGTTGTGCGGCCTGCCGATGACGGTGAAGCTCTCCCGCGGCGCGAGCTCCACGGACACCCGCTCGGTCCGCGTGCTCGCGGCCTTCGAGGCGAGCGCGCCGATGCCGACGCTCCGGCCGGCGCGGTCCTTGACCACCCCGTCCTCGATCGTCAGGTTGCCCGCGTCGGTGCCGAGTTCGGCCGCCGCGGCGGTCAGCAGGCGCTGCCGGGCGACGGCGGCGGCGACCCGGATCGGGGTGTAGGTGGCGATGGTCGTGTTCGAGCCGCCGGTGAGCTGGTTGAACACCAGCTCGGGCCGGGCGTCGGCCAGCGTGACGCGCACCCGGTCCAGCGGCACGGACAGCTCCTCGGCGATCAGCATGGCCGTCGAGGTGGTGATGCCCTGGCCGACCTCGGCCCGCGGCAGCGCGAACGCCACCGTGCCGTCCTGCCGTACCTCGACCGAGATCAGGTTCGAGGTGGGCAGCGCCGCCGCCGTCATGAGGTCGTTGAGGTCGACCAGCTCGGTCAGTTCGGGCGCGGCCAGTGCCCCGGTCCCGGCCGGGGCACTGGCTCCGGCCGGCGCCGGGGCGAGCTCGGCGGCGGCCACCAGGGTCGGGGCCGCCAGCACGTACCCGAGGAAGCGCCGCCGCCCGATGGCCGAGCCCGGCCCGTCGTCCTGCGGTCCGGTCATCAGGTGCCGGGCCGGTTGGTCGTGGGGATCTCGATCTTGGTCTCCTTGCCCTTGGTGAGGAAGAACATGATGTACTGCCGGACCGCCTCGTCGATGACCCAGGCGATCTGCGGCACCAGCGGCAGCGGGATGAGCCCCTCACGGAACCTGACCAGCTTCGGCCAGGCCGAGCTGATCAGCGGGTCCCACACCGGCTCACGCTCGATACCGTCCCAGTCGGCCACCTGGTCGCCGACCAGGTAACGGGCGAGCGCGTTGCAGAGCGGCCGGCTGATGCTGCCGGGGCTGGTCTGCTCGGCGAGCTGGTCCAGCAGGATGTCGGTCAGCGCCACGCCCTCGGGGGTCGGCCCCATGTTGCGGGGCAGGACCTGGTCCGATTGCGCGTAGGCCTCGTCCCAGCTTGAAGGGATGTACTCGTCCTTGATGCCGAGCATGTGCGCGGTCACCTGCCACACGTGCAGGTACGCCGCGGAGTCGGCGGAGCTGATCGGCACCTTCCATTCGAGCATCTTGCGCATGGCGAAGGTCGGCAGGGTGTGCCAGGTGACCAGCATGTCCTCCTGGCTGATCGGGATGCCGTAGGGCCAGTGGGGCACCTGCCGCAGCAGGTGCCGCACCGCGGCGTGCACCAGCCGGGTCTTCACCGCCTCGACCACGCACGAGCCGTCCGGCCGGTAGGCGTTCAGCGACCCGACGGCGAATCCCAGGATGCTCGTCTTGGCCACGCGGTCCTCCATGTCCGCGCCGCCCTTGGAGTAGTAGACCGCGCGGGCCTCCTTGGGGATGGCGGTGCTCAGCATGCCGCCGCCCACGCCGTTGAGCAGGTTGAGGTACAGCCCTCTGGACTTGTTGAAGTCGGCCGCGGTCTCCAGCTTGCCGCGGTCCGCCCACGACGGCAGCCGGCGTGCCCGCTCCATGAAGTCCCGCAGATCCGCCGGCAGGCCGTCGGGCAACGGCTGGTCGTTCCGGTTCCAGTCCCACAGCAGGCGGTTGACCTCGGGCACGTCACCCCGGTCGATCAGCGAGGCGACCAGTGCGTCGGCCTCCTCGTCCCACACCCATCGCGGGTCCGTGCCGGCGCCGGAGCCCGCGACCGAGCCGCGCGCCGACCAGGTCCAGGGCGTCTGGCTCGCCTCCGCCGGAGGGGTGAGCCCCAGGGCGCCGAGCGCTCCCAGCGTTCCGCCCGAGATCAGGATCTTGCGCCTGCTCAACTCCGCCATTGCGCGTACTCCTCTCCGTGTGCCGGGTGAAAGGGGTCGATCAAGACGGCCGGTTGGTTTCCGGGATCTCGATCCTGATCGGCTGCGCTTCGGACAGGAAGAGCAGAGTCGCCTTGCGCAGGAACTCGTCGAAGAGCCAGTACGTCTCCGGCGCCAGCGGGAGGTTGAGCAGACCTTCGCGGATGGCGATGAACGGCCGCCAGGACAGCCGGAGCAGCGAGTCCCAGACGGGCTCCCTCGGGATCTTCAGCCAGCCGGCTATCTGGTCGCCGAGCACGTAGCGGGTGAACGCGCCGAGGATCGGCTTGGACAGGATGGCGCCGTCGACCTCGGCGCCGAGGTTGAGCAGGATGTCGGCCAGCTTGATGCCCTCGGGGGTCGGCGCCAGGATCGGGGTCAGAACCTGCTCCGCCTGGGAGTTCGCCTGCGCCCACGACGCGGGGATGTACTCGTCCCTGATGCCGAGCATGTGCGCGGTCAGCTGCCACGAGTGCAGGAAGTCCGTGGACTCGGAGGAGGGAATCGGCACCCTCCAGTCGAGCATCTTCTGCATGACGGTCGTGCCCAGGCTGTGCCAGGTGACCATCATGTCCGCCTGGCTGATCGGGATCTCCTCGTCGGCGACCGGGGGCCAGTACGGGGACTGCGGCAGCAGGTGCCGCACCGCGGCGTGCACCAGCCGGGTCTTGACGCAGGTCACGATCATCTCGCCGTCGGGGGCGAAGGCGTTGCGGGTCATGATGTCGTAACCGAGCTTGGCGGTCTTGGTGATGCGGTCCTTCATGTCCGCGCCGCCCTGCGAGTAGTAGACGGCGCGGGCCTCCCTGGGGATGACCGTGCTCATCATGCCGCTGGCCATGCCGTACAGGACGCCGAGGTAGAGTCCCCGCTTTTCGGTGAACCTGAACGAGGTGGCGAGCTTGCCGTGGTCGGTCCAGGCCGGAAGCCGCCGGGCGTCCTCCATGAACGCCCGCAGGTCCGCCGGGAGCCCGTCGGGCAGCGGCTGGCCGTTCTTGGTCCAGTTGCGTAAGAGCCGGTTGACCAGGGGCACGTCGCCCCGGTCGAGCAGCGAGGCGACCAGCGGGTCCGCTTCCGCGTCCCACACCCATCGCGGGTCGGCGCCGACGCCCGTGCCCGCCACCGAGCCCTTGGGCGACCAGGTCCACGCGTACGCCGGGGTGGTGGCGCTCAGCGCGCCGAGCGCGCCGAGCGCGCCGCCCGCCTTCAGCACGTTGCGTCTGCTGGGTTTGTCCATGCCGTCGTTCCTCCTCTTCTCGCCGGGAGAGCGGGATGACACCCGTTGATACGATGAAACAGGGAACGAGTCCGTGTATCATCATCATGAGAGCACAACGTGATGCCCATCACAAGACCGCGGCCACCGTTGTGGGGGAACGAGTCAGAACCGTGTACGTGAGGTGATCGTGGAATCCGCGCTGTCCGCGCTAATGCCGCCGTCGGACTCCGAGTCGTTGCTGGAACGCGCCTACATCGACGCGGTCGAGCAGGTCGACGACACCGACCCGACCCGGGCGCGCATCCTCGACGCGGCGTACGAGCAGTTCTGCCGCACAGGCATCCGGCGCTCCACGATGGAGGACGTGGCCCGCCGGGCCAAGGTCTCCCGCGTCACCGTCTACCGGCGCTTCGCCACGAAGGACAGGCTGGTCGAGCACGTCGTGCGCCGGGAGTTCCGGCGCTACTTCGACCAGTTCCTGATCGACATCGAGCAGGCCCGCACCGCCGCGGACCGGGTCGTCCTCGGCTTCGTCAGCTCGATGCGCGCGATCCGGGGCAACCCGCTGATCGGCGGCCTGATCGAGGCCGAGCCCGAGCTGCTCGTGCCGTCCATGATCAGCGACGGGGGCCGGACCCTCGCCACCGTGCGGCAGTTCGTCGCGGGCCAGCTCCGCCGCGAGCAGCGCGCGGGCCACGTGCCGGACGACCTGGACGCCGACCTGGTGGCCGAGCTCATGGTCCGGGTCTCCGCCTCCTTCCTGTCGACCCCGAGCCACATCGTCGACCTCGACGACGACGAGCAGCTGGCCGCCGTCGCCCGGCAGTTCCTGGTGCCCATGCTGGGCGGCTCCCGGCCGTCCTGAGAACGGTCCGGCGCCGAGGCGGCCAGGTTCGAGGCGCTGCTGCTCGGCGTGCTGGCCGCCGGCCCCGCCCCGATCACGCTGGTGAACGGGGAGGGGCGGGGTGGTGGCGACCAACTCGCCGCGGTTACCCGCCGGCTCCCTGCTCCTGGACCCGGGCCCCGACCGGCACCCGCTGCCCGGGCTGCCATGGAGCATCGTCACCTCGGCCAGGGACCGGGCGATCAGCCCTAGATAGCCGCCCGGATCTTCCGGAGAATGCCCGGCCGGTACCAGACCGGCCGGACACCCTCGCTCAGTACATCGGCTTGATGAAGCCCTTGATGAAGCCGGCGATGAACGCCCCTACCTGCCCCGCTGGGGCGAGAGATTCGCCGTACTTCGGGAAGTGCCCGACGGGGGTGGCCCACTTGTCTCGGTACACTTTTTCAAACTCGAGCCCCTTCTGCACCCCCGAGGTCAGCCGGTTGTGCCGGATGGCGGCCTGCTCCGCGCGGCCCTGGTTGCGAGCTTGGGTCGCGGGGGGCGACTGCTGTGGCCTCACCGGCTCCCGCCGCGCCCTGGGCGGCGACTGCCGTTGGGCCGCCCGATGACTGGTCGGACGGGTGCCAGGCCGGTGCCGCTGCTGGGATCTGGCCGGAGACCTACTCGCGCGCCTGCTGTTCCGCACCTTGGCCGCGAGTTGCCTGCGCTGGGCCATGATCTCCTTCCGGCGTTTCGCCGCCGCCGCCACCCTGCGCTTCTGCGCCGCCTGCGCCGCCCGCTTCCGCTTCTCGGCCGCCCTCCTCTTGGCCGCCTCCGCCCTCTTCTTGGCCGCGGCTGCCTGCCTGCGCTTCGCGGCCTCCTCCGCGGCCTTCTTCCTCTTGGCCTCAGCGGCCTTGCGCTTGGCCGCCTCCGCGGCTGCTCTGCGCTTGGCCGCTTCCCTGGCCGCGCGCCTGGCAGCCTCCTGGGCGGCGCGCCTCCTGGCCAGCCAGGCCGCCAGCCGCCTGGCTGCGGCTCTGGCGGCGAGTATCATCGCGACCCGTGCCGCGACAGCGAACCAGACCCACTGACCGTCGGGGTCGCTGAGGGTGACGGGGCTGTTGTTGGCGTAGGCGTAGGCGTTGAGCTGCTGCGGTTCCTCCGGGTCGATGATCGGGTCCACGGAGAGGAAGCGGCCGTTCCTGGGGTCGTACTCGCGCGCGCCGAGGTGGACGAGGCCGATGGTCTCGTCCCGAGTCCCGCCGACGAAACCGCGCTGCCCCGGCCACCAGGAGGGCGGTGATCCGCGGTCCTCGCCGAACGGCGTCATCCTCCTGACCGCGAGTTCGCCGGTGCTCGCTTTCACGGCCGCCTGGGCGGTGCCCTGGTGGTCGCCGGCCAGGAAGTACACCTGGTTGTCCGGCGTGCGCACCGCGATGGGCTGGCCGCCGATGGTGTAGTAGCGGGTCTGCTCGACGGCGTCCTTCGCGTAGTCGAAACGCAGCTCCATGTCGTCGATGTAGAAGGTGGCGTCGGTCGGGGTCTTGCGCAGCAGGCGGTCACCGTCCGCGTCGTACACGAACGAGGTGACCTTGCCCGCCTCGGTCACCGACTCCAGGTTGCCCTCGGCGTCCCAGACCAGGGTCTGGTCGGCGTTCCCGACCTTGCGCCTGGTGGTGTTGCCGGCCGCGTCGTAGGCGAACAGGTCCTGCCCGACGGACTGCAGCGCGTGCGGCCGGGGGCTGCCCGCCGCCGGGTAGGCGGAGGTGAGCACGGCGTCGGGCCGGCCGCCCCAGCCGTGCCTGGTCTCCTTGATCCGGTTGCCGGTGACGTCGTAGGCGTAGCTGAACGCGTACGGGGCCACGCCGCCGATCGTGGCGGCCTGCGGGCCGCCGGTGGCGCAGCCGTCCGTGGCCGTCCACGCCGAGGTCAGGCGGCGCAGGTGGTCGTGCCTGAAGCACTGGGTGTCCTGCCCGCCGGCCCGTTCCTCGATCTTGGTGATGTTGCCGGCCGGGTCGTAGCTGTAGCGGAGGTCGAGGTCGGTGGCGGGGGCGCCGGCCCGGTCCAGCCGGATGCCGGTCGTCCTGCGGGTGCCCTCGTCGTGGGTGTAGGTCAGCCAGGTCTTCCCGGCCCCCTCGCCCAGCTCGTACTGCAGGGTGTCGCCCATCTTCGAGTAGCGGGCCGCGCTCACGTACGGCGACAGGCCGGCGACCCTGGTCGGCTGGGCGAGCTCGTCGTAGGTGTAGACGACCGACTCTTCCGCCAGCCCGCCGGCGGCGGGGAAGCTGACGGACTGGACCTCGTCGTCGAGCGTGTAGCGGGTGTTGAGCACGTACGAGCCGGCCAGCTTGCCCTCCCGCGCGGGGATGGTGACGGTCTGGCGTAACGTGCGGTAGTCCGCGTCGATCGCGTTGATCTCGGCCTTGTACGCCTGCCCGCCCACGTAGCGGATGGCGGCGTTCAGCTCGCCCTTGGCCAGCGCGTCGTACTTCCACTCGGCCAGCAGCGTGCCGGTCGCCGAGCCCTCGCGCAGCTGCGTCTTGCGGCCCAGCGCGTCGTAGCCGTGCCACAGGGTCCTGCCGCGGGCGTCGGTGGTGGTCACCACCTCGTCGGCGTCGTTGTACGTGGTGGTCGTGACGCCCTTGTCCGGGTCCTCCGTCCTGATCTCCCTGCCGCGCAGGTCGTAGTGGTGACGCCACACGTTGCCGGCCGCGTCGGTCACCGTGGACAGCCGGTCGGCGGAGTCGTAGGTGTACTTGGTGGACTCGTACGCGCCCGTCGGGGTCGCGCCCTTGTACTCCCGCAGCTCGACGAGCCGGTCCTCGGCGTCCCCGATCCGGGTGGTCGCGGTGCCGCCCGGCGGCGGCGTCAGGTGGAGGCGGTCGCCCTCCATCTGGGCGCTCACCCGGAACTTCTCCACGCCCTTCGCCTTGAGGATCTGGGTGTCGAGCTCGCCTGCGCCGTCGTACAGTGACACGACCTGGTTGGGCACGTCGGCGTCGGCCACCGCGATCAGGTTCGTGGACGGCGTGCCGACGGCGAAGTAGCCGGTGTTGGCCTTGTGCTCCTCGCCCTGTGAGTTGTAGAGGGTGTCGGTGATCGTCCGGCCGTCACGCAGCGCGGGGTCGCTCGCCTGGTCGTCGCGGGGCGCGGGCTCCTGGGTCTGGCGCTCGCGCAGCAGGCCGTCGTACAGCTCGTGACTGGTGGTGTAGCCGCCGTCGGCGCGCAGTGTCTTGGTGGTCACGACACTGGGGCCGTCGTTGCGGGTCAGGTAGGTGTACTCGGTGCTCGGCGACTGCCCCGCCGCCTTGCTGCGGTCGGGCTGCCACACCTTGGTCAGCCGGCCCAGCGGGTCGTACTCCAGGTCGACGCGGCGGTTGTTGGCGTCGACCTCGGCGACCGGCTCGCCCCAGGCCGGTTCCAGCTGAGTGCGCTCGGTGTGGCCGAGTGCGTTGGTCTCGGTGGTCTCCGTCACGGGGGCGCCCGAGGCGGGGCTGTAGGCGGTGACGGACCGGGTGCCGACCGGGTCGGTCTCGCTGGTCTCCCGGCCGTAGACGTCATAGGTGTGCGCGCTGCCGGTGATCGTCCGGCCGTCGGCGGAGACGAGCTCCTGAACGGAGGTCACGTCGCCCTTGGTGGGCGGCTGGCCGTTCGCCTTCCCGTCGTACTGGATGCGCTCGTCCGAGAGCACCTCACCGGCGGCCAGGGCCGCGACCGGAGTGTCGCAGCCGGCCGAGACCGACTCGATCCGGCTCGTGTAGTCGAGCATCCAGGAGGTGTCATTCCTGGCGTAGCTGTACCGGACGCACTCGTCGTCGCCGGCGTCGGCCAGGTCGCCCTTCTCGTGCACCCGCAGGAGCAGGCCCGTCTCGTCGTACGAGCGAGCCTCGCCGGTGCGCCGCCACCGGCCGTCCTGGAGCGCGGTGCGGGTGACCATGGAGGCGGGCTGGATCACGTGCGCGGCCTTGGTGACGCCGTCATGGGTGGACTCCGCCGTCTTGACCGACCACGGCGCCTCCAGGGTCGCGGTCAGGATCGCGCCACCGTCGCCGTCGAAGAGGATCTCCTCGCGCTCGAAGCCTGCCAACTGGTCGAGGTCGTCCAGCTTGCCGCCTTCGGAGTCCTCGACCTCCTCGCTGCGCCGGGAGCCGTCAGACCGCTTGTCGCCGTGCAGGCCGCGGAAGTACCGGTACTCCTTGAGCGTCCGCTCCGCGTCCTGCCCGTCGCCCTCCCTCACGCGTACGCGGCCGTACCCCCGCCAGTCGGACCACGTCCGGTGCGCGGGCTTGACCAGGATGTTCTCGGCGTAGCGCCAGCCGGCGCCGTCCAGGTACTCGTAGCCGGTGACCACGTCGGGCGAGCCCGCGACCCGGTCGACCTCGACCGTCTGGGTGACCAGGTACTTGTGGAACCAGTCGGTGACCTCGGTCTCGTCCGGGGGCGCCCAGCGCTGCGGGAAGCAGCGTCTGGCGTTCCGGTCCGCGACCGGCGTGTCACCTGGGGCGCAGTCGGCGGGCGAGTAGTTGATGCGCAGCTCGCCGCCGGACTCGTTGCCGATCGCCTGCACCCGCCACTTGATCAGCGGGGGACGCCCTTCGAGCGCGTCCACCCGGTTGGGCAGCTGCTTGCCCGTGAACGTGATCGGAGGCAGCGTGAGCGAGCCGCCCACGTGGCCGGACTGCTGGATCGAGGCCAGCCACAGCGCCGGGCTCATGCCGTCCCCGGAGGCGGGGAAGGTGTGCGTCAGCTTCCACGAGTCCACCGGCTGGTACTGGCCGGAGGCGTTGCGGATCTGGGTGGTGACCTTCGCCAGCCGCTTGCGTGAGAAGAAAGTCGGCGCCAGCCGGTCGGTGCACTTCACGCCGGCGTCGCAGATCTGGTCGAACGGCACGTCCGGCCAGTGCTTCGCGGTGTCCTTCTTCAGCTCGCCGGGTGCGCATGTGACGGCGCCGGAGGGGACGCAGCGCTCGGCGTGCTCGAACAGCACGCGGGCGGCCGGAGCCCTGGTGAACAGCTCGTCCTTCAGGTATCCGTAGTCGATGCGGGCGAGCGGGGCGGCGCGCACGTACCGGGTGCCGAGCTCCGGCTTCATGCTGCGGCCGTAGTGGTTCGTCTCGTGCTGGTACCAGTACGTGGTGGCGTTGCCGTGGGTGTCGGCCACGTAGTCGAGGTTCCACCGGTAGGCCTGGTGGCACCAGGCGTTGGCGGGGGTGCCCGAATGGCACGGCTCGCCGCTGTTGTTGCCGAACACCGGTACGGTCTGCACCGACTTCGTCTCGGGGTTGCCGGTGGTCTCGGCCCAGCGGGGGAGGCGGTTCAGGCCGAAGGTGTACTGGGTGCCGTCGGGGCTCGTCATCCGCCAGTACTCGCCGTTGTTGTCACCGTTGGTGGCGCCGACGAGCGCTTCGATCCTGGTCCCGTCGTCGCGCTTGGGCCGCCACCGCCCGCTCACGGCGTCCTTGACGAGCTCCATGGCCGTGCCGTCGAGGGACATGGTGGCGTTGTCCTGGTCCCAGCACAGGTCGCCGGTCTTCTTGCCGTCGAGCATGCAGGCCTTGTAGCGGCGTTCGATGTAGCCGCCCGGGTTCAGCTCGAAACCCTCACCGGCCCAGGACGCCTGGTTGTTGGTGGAGGCGGTGCGGCCGTCCACGCTCTGCGAGGAGTAGGCCAGCGCCGGCTCCGGCTCGTCGCCGCCCAGGGCGGGCGGGGTGCGCAGCTCGTACCCCCAGGTGAAGTCGCCGGACTGGGCGCCCACGCTCCACGTGGCCGTGGGTGACAGGGAGGTGGCGGCGTGGTCGCCGGACGGTCCGGAGGGGGCCGCTGTGAGCGCGTACAGGCCGTCGGTCCCGACCTCGGCGGTGACCGTGCCCTTGGCCGCGTCGTTCTCGCTCTTCACCGGCAGCGACGGGGCACAGCCGGTGGCGGCGGCGTCGAGCGCGCACTCCTCCAGCTTGACCACGCGCAGGCGGGAGCCGTAGTCGCCGCCGTACGCGTGCCGGAAGCCTGAGTAGTCGATCTCCAGGCGGGTCGTGGCCGCCGTCTTGACACCCGCTCCGGGCTTGAGCCGCAGGGCCAGGCCGGGCAGGTCGGTGTCCAGCAGTTCGACGCTCACCGGGGCCTGGGCGGCGGCGGTTTTCGCGGTTCCGGGCGCCAGCCTGACGGGGAAGTCCTCCACCTGGACGGCGGCGGAACCGCCCAGCACGGCGCTGCGCGTGCGGGGCCAGCGGACCTCCGGGGGCTTCTGCCACGCCTGCTCGGCGGCGGGGTCGGCCATGGGCGGTCTGACGGGGACGTCAGTGCCCTTGACCGGCGCTTCCCGCTGCACGGCAGGGTCCTGGCGGGGAGCCGCCTGGGCCGGTGTGGCCTGCACCAGCTGCACCACGAGCAAGATCGTGAGGGCGGGGGCAAGCTTGCGGGGCCAGCGGGCTTCGGGCTTGTTCTCTCCCTCGAAGCGGTTCCATGAGCTGTCGGGGATGTCGGGCTGCCGAGGGGCCTGCTGGAGGCCGTTCCATCGGGATTCGGGTAACTCTAACTCGCCTGGAACATCCATGAGCGTCTCTCCAGTGGGGGGTTCTGGATGGGTGTTCTACTGCGCGGCCAGTTGGGCGATCTGCTCGACGCTCAGCACTCCGTCGTAGAGGCGGATGTCGTCGATCGTCCCCGGCCAGTGACCGGTGAAGACTCCCGCGGTCTTGGTACGGCCCAGTTGCAGCGGCCTTGAGGCGTTCCATTGGCTGAGATGGTCGGTGTGGGTGGTCGACAGGCGGCCGTCGACGTAGACGCGGAGCTGTCCGGCGAGCGGGTCGTACACGCCGGCGACGTGCGTCCACACCATCGGCACCGGCACGGCGTCGGAGCGGGCACGCACGAGGGCGGTGGTGTCGGTGTCCGCGCCCGCCATGCCGAGCATCCACCGGCTCCGCGCCCCGTCGTAGCCGAGCTGGAAACCGGCGGCCCGGTCGCCCGGCTGGGCGACGAGCGCGGCGTCCCCGGCGGGGAGATAGTCCAGCTGCGTCCAGCCCGCGACGGTGAACCCCGTCCGGGTGTTCACGGCGGGGCCGGCCGTCTGGGCGTGGCCGGTGACTCCGTCGAGGGCGAGCCCGCCGCCGAGCCAGCCGCCGGTCCACGACGCGCCGCCGGTCACAGTGGCCGGCGTCGACCGGCCGGAGGAATCGGCCGCGGACAGGCCCTCGGTCTCGTCCATCTTCCAGTGGCCGACGAGCGTGGTGGCGCTGTGGATCAGGTCGGCGACCTCTCCGGCGAAGACGGCCCGGCCGTAGACACGGACCTCGTCGACGTCGCCGGGCCAGAACTCCGCGGCGCCGCCTGCCTGGCCGCGGCCGATGGTGAGACTGCCCGTGGCGGCCCACGACCGCGCCGCGACGGTCGATTCCAGCCTGCCGTTGACGTAGAGGGAGACCCGCCCGGCCGCGGCGTCGTACACCCCGGTCAGGTGGGTCCACTCGCCGAGCCTCGGCGGTGCCGCGGAGAGCGCGCGCACGGCCGGGGCGCCGGCGGTGTCCGAGCCGGCGACGGCCAGCGCCCAGCGGTCGTCGGGCTTCGAGTACTGCAGGGCGAACGCTCCCGTGCCCGTGCCTTCCTGGGTGAGCGCGGTGGCCGTGGCGCCGGTGCCGGTCAGACGGACCCAGGCGGCGACGGCGAAGTTGCGGCTGGTGTCCACGACCGGGCCCTGGGTCTGCGCGTACGAGCTCGCGAGGCGCAGGGCGGCGCCGTTCCTGCCGGAGGTCCATGTGGCCCCGTGCAGCGTCACGGGATGGGAGCCCGCGGCGTCGGCGGCGAGGGTGCCCTGGCCTTCGTCCAGTTTCCAGTGGGCCGCCGGATCGGCGCCGGGGTTGACGTTGAAGATGTAGGCGCGGATCGGGCCGAGCCCGCCGGCGTGGTCCTTGCTGCGCACAGAGAGGACGTTGGGGCCGTCGTGGCGCGGGGTGAGCCGGATCGTGGCGGTGCCGTTCTGCCCGGCGGCGACCTCAGCGCCGGGCGTGGTGTCGAGCCCGTAGAGGTAGCCGGCGACGTCGGCGACGCCGTTGGGCGCGAAGGTGAACGTGCCCGCGAGGCCGACACCGTCGCTCCAGGCGTTCTCCCCGTACTCGGCCGAGGTCACCACGGGCTCCCTGACCGGTGCCGAGGAATCCACCCTGATCTCGCACCAGGGGCTCCACGCGCTGCCGACGGTGCCGTCCTCCGCGAGCACGCGCCAGCGGACCACCGAACCGTCGGTGTACGCGCCCTGCGGCACGAGCGCGGAGTACGCGTTGCCCGTCGAGCCCATGGGCGTGACGTACTCGCCCAGTTTGGTGACCCCGTCGGCCGCGTACCACTCGAACCGGCCCCGGACGGAGTTGTCGGCGTCCCTCAGCTTGGCCCAGAGTCTCGGCGTGGCGGTGCTGCTGACGGGCCGCGCGTCACCGGAGACGCAGGCGCCGCCCGGGTCCGACCACACGTCGCCGGTCCCGGGCGTGGCGGGCAGCGAGTTGTACTCGATGACCAGGACCGGGTTGTTCCTGAACTTCTTCCAGGCGTACACGTCGGACTCGCTGGTGGCCCGCAGGCCGATGGTGGCGTAGGTCCAGCCTTCGGACGCGGCCCGGACGACCCACGGCGTGGCGTCGAACTCGACCCCGCCGGGCTTGCACGCCGTGCCCCAGCCCTTGGCGACGTTCACCGTGGCCAGCTTGGTGGACCAGTACGGCTGTTTGCTCCAGGTGGTGCTCTTGCTGATCGCGCCGGTCCCCCAGGCTTCGACCTTGCGGGCCTGGCAGGAGTACGACCACGTCTCGTACGTGCGCAGGGTCGCGTTGATGATCTGCTTGCCGTGGACTGTCGGGCCGACGGTGAACTGGAAGAACGAGCGGTTGGTCTGCGAAGTGCTGATCTTCCCCACCCGGGCGATGTCGCTGGCGTTGAGGTAGTTGCTGCCGGCGTGGTTCTTCCAGACCGCCGTCCACGAGCCACGCGCGGCCGAGAAGTAGGGGTCCAGGTAGACGGGGAACGTCGTCTCGGGGCCGGTCAGCAATTTCTTGTCCGGCTTGAGGAGCAGTTTCCCGCCGACGAGCTCGACGCCCATGGTGGCCTCGCGAGCGTCCGGGGAGCGTCCCTCCCTGAGCGCCCGCGGGCTGGCGACGCCCTCCGAGTCCCACATCTTGGGGGTGGGCGCGATGAAGATCGTGCCGCCGTTGCGGTCGACGGCCTCCAGGTTGCCGGCCTCGTCCGTCTTCAGCGAGAGGCTCTCGGCCGACAACGGGTAGGCGAGCTCGGTCAGGCCTGCCGCGGCGGCCCGCGACTTGACCACCAGGATGTGGGAGAAGCCGTCCACGTCGGCGGTGACCTGGAGGTCCACGCCCGGCATGACCTCGGCGTAGGTGGCGGTGTCGCCGTTCAGCACCGGCTTGGGCAGGGCGCCGTGCCAGCCGAGCTCCATCGACTTGCCGCCCCGGGCCAGGCGGGCGAGAGGGGCGGTGCCGCCGCCGGAGAACGTCATGTCGACCGCCGTGGCGACCGGCCCGATTGTCCCGTCGGGACGCGTGCGGAGCGTGGTGTCGACGGGCACCCAGCCGTCCCCGTCGCGCACGCGCACCGGGCGGACGTGCTGCTCCAGGAGGAAGGTCCCGCCGGGCTGGGCGAAGACCCGGGCGGTCTCGCTGCGCAGCGACTCGACCTCGACCCGCTTCCCGGTGCTCTGGGCGCGCGCCAGCGCGGCGGGCTCCGGCTCGACCGCCGACCCGCGGTCGACGGCCTGTACACGGCCGGCCCCCGCGTCTTCCGGCGGGGGGACTACCAGGATCGCGGTGATGAACGCCGTCGTGATCAGGCCATGCACTGCACGCATAGGTTCCTCGCCCGTCGGTGAGCAGCAGTTGTCGCCCGGTAAACGATTACCTGACGTAGCCCCGATCTCGTGTGTCGATCGGATTGTCATCCCCTGTCAGGGGCGCGTCCATAGTCTCGCCACCCTCTATTTAAAATATTTTCATGAATCATTCTCGTCCGAAAATATCCTTCAAGGCGTCCGGAAAATTATCGAGGCACGTGGCAACCGGTTGCAGAGACAGCTGGAATATGGCGGATAAAGGCGAGTGCTCTCGCAGCAACCGCTTGCACGAGCATCGATGAAAGTTTCATCGTCCGCACGCTTCCCACCGCCCTCCCCGGGGCGGCTGACCAGCCAAGACGGTAGGCGGACCAGGCGGCTCGCCCGGCTGGGCCTTCCCGGCCTCGGCCGCCTGTGCTTCACTGCGAAGCACTGACGGGAAAGCGCTTACCCACCACCACCCCGCTCGCCGTGCTCCCCCTACCGAACTGGAGTTCTCCGTGCGCGAAAAAAGAAGATTGGCGCTATCGCTGGCCGCCGCTCTCGTGACGAGCAGCGGGCTGGTGGCCGTGATGGCGGGCGCCGCCTCGGCGGCCCCGTCCAACGGCTCCTACACGCTGGTCAACGCGGGCAGCGGGCTGTGCGCCGCCGTGCCGGGCGCGAGCACCGGCGACGGTGTGCAGCTCACCCAGGCCACCTGCACCGGCGCCGCCGGCCAGGTCTTCACCCTCAGCGGCGGCCAGCTCAAGGCGGCGCACAGCGGGAGGTGCCTCGGCGTCAAGGACGCCTCCACCAGCGCGGGCAAGGCCGTCCAGCAGGAGACGTGCACCTCCGCCGCCTCCCAGAGCTGGCAGTTCACCACCTCGGGCAGCAACTACCGGATCGTCAACGCCAACAGCGCCAAGTGCCTCAACGTCAAGGACAACTCCACCTCCTCCGGCGCCGCGCTCCAGCAGAACAGCTGCGACTCGGTCGCCACCAAGCAGTGGACGCTGCGGCCCGCGAACGGGGGCGGCAACCCTGACCCTGACCCGACGCCGACCATCACCCCCACCAGTGGCGGCGGCGACGGCAGCGGCGCCTGGCCGTCCGACACCGGCAGCGTGCACCAGACCACCACCCGCAACGCCGGCACGTTCTTCGACGGCGGCATGAAGCGCTACTACGGCATCGGCGACGGCGGCCAGAGCGAGAGCCAGGACCCCATGTTCGTGGTGGCCAACGGCGGCACCATCCAGAACGTCA